>JAIRTP010000052.1 GCA_031254805.1 Bacteroidales bacterium | reverse complement strand
TGCGCGATATATGATGCGTAAGCACAAATTTATCATCCAACAAAAAAACTTGACACGCAGAATCTTTGCTGATTAAATGAATATTTCCGAAACAATCTTTATATAATTTATTGTATTTATGATTTAAAATTATCTTGCGGGTTTTTCAAAAAATCGATATTTCTAAAGCTAAGTCTCCATTATTCCACCACAATTTCATCTACAAAAAGCCAACAATTACTTCCTTCGGCGGCATGTCCTTTCGGGCAAGTTTGCAAGCTGGTTACGTCAACTTTCAGATATTGATACAACGCCGGAGATTCAAGCATTACGTAAAATTCTTTGATCAGGTTACCATTTTCCATCGGATCGATATCGTTGATCGATTTTCCTAATTCTTGCCATTGAACGCCGTCGTTTGAGGCATAAAATGTAACATATTTCGGAAACATAATCCAACTTGTAGTACTCTGAATCGCTGTAAGCGCTATTTTTGAAAATTCCGTTGGATGTTCCAAGTCAATCGTCACATTACAGTCATACCCAAAAAATCCCTGCCAAAAACCGTCTCCGAAGTTTTTAGAACCTTTCATGCCATCCACCAGATTAAGCGTTCCTTTTCCAGGATATTTTGTATCGGCGGGCTTTTCGTAAACGACTTTTTTGCCAATTGCTTTATGGAACGTAATACTTTTCTCTTGCGCTTTTCCGACACTTTTTTCATTAAAAGCCGGAGCCGCTTTTAAAATTGTATTTTTATCAATTCTGATAGGGGTCGAATATTTTTCAGATTGAGGCGTCGGATCGGAACCATCTGTTGTAAAAGCGATCGCAGCATTGGATATTTCGGAAGTCAGTTCTATCAAATAATTATCTTCGCTATCTTTTATGCCTTGAAATTGAATATTATAGGAAATTGTTCCATGATTCGTCCCCAAAACGTCCAGCGCTTGCAACTGATACGGCAATCTTCTACAGAAATCCCCCCAATTTTTATTTTCCGGTTTTGTCCATCCAACTTCCGACAATGCCAACATCCGCGGAAAAACCATATATTCCACCTGATTAAACGTTTTAATATATTCCGTCCAAAGATTGCCTTGAGGCCCAAGAATATGATGCCGCTTATCTGCCGGGATTTCTTCCGGAACAGGATTCAGATGATATACTTTATTCAATGTGACAAATCCGCCGATAGCCAAAGGTTCCGTTTGCGGATCGGCTTGATAATAATCTAAATAACAATACGACGTCGGCGCCATAATTACGTCATGTCCTTGCTTTGCCGATTCAATACCTCCTTCAAAACCTTGCCACGACATCACAATAGCATTCTCCGCCAATCCGCCCTCTAAAATCTCATCCCAGCCGATAATTTGCCTGCCATGTCGATTGATAAATTTCTCTATTCTTTGGACGAAATAACTTTGTAAACCATGTTCATCTTTTAAGCCATGTTGTTTAATCAAATTTTGACAAAATGCGCTCTCTTTCCACGCTTTTTTAGGACATTCGTCGCCGCCGATGTGGATATATTTTGACGGGAAAATATCCATTACTTCTATAAAAACATCTTCAAAAATAGAAAAAGTTGTTTCATTCGGACAAAAAACATCTTCAAAAACGCCCCAAGTAGTAGCCGCTTCATATTTTTTGTTTGGCTCGCAGCCCATTTCAGGATAAGCCGAAAGAGCGGCCAAGGCATGTCCCGGCAATTCTACCTCCGGAATGACGGTAATAAAACGTTCCATGGCGTAGCGAACAACTTCGCGCGCTTCTTCCTGAGTATAAAATCCGCAATATTCCTCTCCGTCGTAACGATGTGGAACATCGTTGGCATAACTTCCTATCAACGTTTCCTTCCTGCAACTACCTATTTCGGTCAGTTTCGGATGCTTTTTAATTTCGAGCCGCCATCCTTGATCATCGGTCAAATGCCAATGAAAATGATTTATCTTATATCGCGCCAAATTATCAATATGCCGTTTGATGGAATCCAAGTCAAAAAAATGACGGGCGACATCGAGATGCGCGCCGCGATATGCAAACGCCGGTTGGTCGACAATTTCAATGCAAGGAATTTTCCAATCTACATTATTAACTTTTCTATCCGAAAGAATCTCAGTCGGAAACAACTGCAACAACGATTGCATACCGTAAAAAAGTCCGGCCGGAGTTTGCGCGCCGATCTCAACTTTTTTAGAGGATACATTCAGAAGATACCCTTCTTCTCCTAATTCTGAATTGGACATCAATTGAAAAACAATGGCATTTTTCGATGGAACGGCTGTCGCATGATGAAGTTGAAAACCGGTTGCCCGAATAATTTTATCTCTAAAATTTTTTAAAATCCCATTTACTTCTTCATTGAGGCCTTCAAAATAGAGCGACGTATTTTCGTCCAACGTAAAAGCCCCTTTTTGTAAAATGTAAGATTGGGGGCGAGGAACAATGTTAATATCTTGATTTTCTTCCTCTTGCTGACAAGACACAAATAGAGACAAACATATCGCAACACATAGCGGAAATATTCCTTTCATAATATGCTATTTTTCTTAAGATTAATATTTTTCAAAATTACCAATTTACATCAAATCCAATGATAATGTAAAGCTATAAAAAAGAGCGCCATAAACAAAATAACGCTTAATAAAACGCCCGAACCTGTTTTAATTCGTTTATGTTTTTTCATCGCCGTCCTCATTACAAAAATAGAAGGAATAAGCGCCAAAAAATAGAGCTTTCCGGGAACTTCCAAAGGCGCAAATCCGACAACGCCTATGATAAGCCAAATCGTCAGCGACGATGCGGCGGTAAATATGAATCCGATAAGCAAACCTATCGGAAGGCTGTCCTTTTTATACATTTTCAAATCGTTGTTTAAATGAATTTAACGCCTCTTTTGCCGTCCAATCGAACATGGTAGGAACAATTGAAATATAATTTTCCCGTAAAGCTAAAATATCGGTTCCCGGATCAGGATCTTTATACTCATAACGCCCTTTAATCCAATAATATTTCCTTTTTTGAGGATCAATTCGTTCATCAAAATCTTCAAACCATTCACCTAATCCTTGTCGGCAAACCTGAACGCCTTTTATCGATTCTTCGGATTTCTTTGGAAAATTAACGTTCAAGCATACATAATTGGGCAATCCGTTTTTGATCACTTCCTCGGTAATTTGCCGGATATAACTGTGAATATGCGACATATCAGAATCCCAACTATGTGCGTCCAAAGAAAATCCAACGGAAGGAACTTCCATCATACATCCTTCAATCACTGCCGCCATTGTTCCGGAATAAATAGCATTAACCGATGCATTGGATCCATGGTTTACGCCCGAAAGCAACAAATCGGGCTTTCTTTTTAAAACCATTTGACAACCCAATTTTACGCAATCTGCCGGAGTTCCCGAACAGGAATATTCTATATAATCTTCCTCTTCCTTAATCAGATGAAGCCGCAATGGCGTTTCCGTAGTAAATGCATGGCCTTGTCCTGACTGCGGCCTATCAGGCGCTACAACATATATTTTCCCCAATCCTAAAACAGATTTTATCAGATTGTGAATACCGGGAGCAGAAATACTGTCGTCGTTAGTAATTAAAATAATCGGTTTTCCCATCTCTATTGAAGTTCTTTTTTCATTTCACGTTTTATAATGGTCGTATAATTCTCAAACTGATACAATTCCGGATCTTGCGTATAAGCAAAGAGCAATTTGGCCAATACGGTTCCGTTATCGGAAATGTTAACGTTAGAATAAGCCTGTCCAATCAATGAAAGAATGGTCTCGCGGGCAATTCTCACCTGTTCCCACGCCAACTCAGACACATATAATTGTTGCGTCAGATTATGCTCAAATTCTTGCCGGATCGTTTGGCTCAAAATAATTTGCAACTGTTGAGCGGTCATCTCGGGCAGAATCGTACGCATTACTAACCCTTCCAATTCAATACGTTCTACATATAAAATTATACGCTCATAAGCGTTCACTTTCATCGGAACAAGTTGTTTTAAAGCTTCTGTAACCGGCGGCTGCGGTTTTAGAACAGGTTTGTTCATGATCTTGATCAACTTCTTATTAAGCGCATAAAACGAAAACATGATCAGCAGCGCCAAAAAAGCAGTTGTAATTAAAATAATATCTGAAATCTCCATAAAATAATCTTTTAAAGCGTTTAAAACAAGATAAATTCGCTCGTAATAAATATCGGCAAATATCGGAATTTATCCTAAACGAATGAACTTCTTATTATTCCTTTGTAATTTTAAATTCCGTCCGCCTATTTACGCTGCGTCCTTCTTCGGTATCGTTTGGCGCTATCGGCCGCGATGAACCGTAACCTCTATAAGTCAACCGAATCTCATCTACTCCATTCGATATCAGATAATTTCGTACCGCTTTGGCTCGTTCTTCGGACAGGTTAAAATTATACTGTTCCCCTCCTTGATTATCCGTATGACCTTCTACTTCAATATGAACCGCGGAATTCCATCGTAAAAATTCCATTAATATGGACAATTCGCTCTCGGATTCAGGTTTCAGTTCAACTTTATCAAAATCGAAGAAAATATTACGTAAAACGGCCGATTTTCCCACCGTGATTCGTTGCAACGGAATCTCTTTCACATATGGCTCCCAGGTATCTTGATCCTCTTTCATTCGAAAATTATCAGAATAAAAAAGATAATCCGGAGCGAATACATTGACCATATATTCCCTGTTTGGCGAAAGTACCGATAGAAATTCTCCATTTATTTTATCAGAGTAAAAAGAGTGGATAAGCATTCCTGTTTCCGTATTATAGAGTTGTACGCGAGCTTGCAACGGCGTCAAATCTTCTCTATCAAAAACTTTTCCCCTCATAAAACTGACCGGTTTAGGTTGAGCAAATTTCGGGAGTTCAAAACAATAAATATCCATTTTACCAAACCCATCGCCACGTTCAGAAGCAAAGTATGCAGTTTTTCCGTCGCGCGAGATCATAATGGAATTTTCATCGCGATGCGTATTGATGGGATAACCCAAATTAAGCGGATCGCTCCATGTAGAATCAGATAATTTTGTTGTCATAAAAATATCAAATCCGCCCATACCCGGATGTCCGTTACTTGAAAAATAGAGCGTTTTATCGTCAGGATGAATAAAAACCGTCTGCTCTTTTCCTCTCGAATTGATATTATCGGGAAGTTTGATAGGCTTTCCCCAACTATTATCTTGCTGTAGATAAGAAACATAAATATCTCCGGAATTATTCCTTGTCTTATCGCCTCTAATAAAATATAAAACTTTTCCATCGGCCGACAACGACGGCTGGCTTTCCCATAACGCCGTGTTGATCAAACCGCCCATATTTTGCGGGTTATTCCAACTGTCGCCTTCTTTAACTGCATAAAACAGATCACAACTTCCATAACCTTCCCGATCGCCGCCATATACTTTAGCTGCAATGGCGCACGCCGTAAAGATCAAAATACGTCCGTCGGCCGAAAATGTTCCCGATCCTTCATTATAAGCGCTATTGATCGGATCACCTAAAGGTTCGGCGTCGCTCCATTTCTCTTTTTCCCAATGAGATACAAAAAAATCCTCTTGCTCTTTGTTGTTATTCGCAGGCTTTTCTACGGGTAATAATCGCGTAAAAAAAAGCTCTTTGCCGTCGATGGTTAAACAGGGAAGATATTCCGAAAATTCACTGTTGACGGCGGCGCCCATATTCTCAGGAGAGAAATCAACCGGATTTTCGATAGCGTTCAATGCAAATTCGCAGTTTTTTTTCAATAATTCAAAATTCCACTCATCAGCGGCGTTTTTTTCAGGACAAGATTCATATTGCGACAAATAATTTTGCACAGCTTCATAATCGCCCATTTTCTGTTTCGTTTGCGCTAAAGTAAGAAAAACGTAACACGGAAATTCAATATCCGCCGCAACTAATTCTTGTAGCGTCGACAAAACCGCCTCTTTGTCGTCTCGCAAAAGATACACTTCGGTCGTCAACATATAAGGCTCCAGATATTTCGACGTATATTTCAACGCTTGTCGGCTTAAATCCAACGTTTTATCATATTCGCCTAAATGATAAAAATAAACCGCTTTTTCATACGCCTCAAGAGCCTTTTTGGAAGGCTTTTGCTGAGCGTGAGAAGAGAGAACAGTCAATAAAACTGATAACAAAACCGTTAGCGTTTTCCTATTTATCATCTATTTCCTTGTTTAATTTTACTCTTTCCAAATATATCCAATACCTGCGGTAATTTTGATGTAATTCGCCTTTCAATCGCGATTAAAGTTTGTCAAATTGTAAAAAAAATATACGAACACTTTATCATTAACGGACAATAACTCTTTGTTATTTTGTATTCCTTTTGAAAATAAACATTTACGCGTCGAACAATCTTAAAATCAATGTCAACGCCTAATTAAGATACATCCGGTCAATCGCCAAATCGTCTTTTGAAAAATTCAGAGCGCATCAAAAAACATCTCCAAAAAGCATGATGCGGAAACGCCAAATCCGAAATTGAATTTCCGGTTGGATATTCATTCCATAATGCCGACGTCATAATTGATTGTCGCTCTCCATCCCATTTATCAAAGCGTTGTTTCTTTGGTAAAGTTTTTTTGGCGTAAGTTCTGATGATCATACTGTACGTAATATTTTTCTTTTACATATGCCGTTATAAATTTTAATCAAATAAATTTTTTTTAATCATTTTAAAGTAAATATTATTACATTTGCAGTAACATTGAAAAAGTTATTGTAATCATGAGAGCAATTTTTATTCTTTTAATTTTCTTAATCTTTAACAGCGCTTCGGCGCAACGCTTAATCAACAATAAAGGGAACCGCAATCAAACCTATCCACAGGTTACGGCAGTTGATCCTAATATCAAACAACTTCTCGAACGGGTTTCCATTGAAAATCTCGAAGCGAGTATTCGGTGGATGCAAGAAATCGGTATTCGAGATGCAGCTTCGCCTCCTGCTTTAGAAACACAAAATTGGTTGGTTGATCAATTTGAGTCGTTCGGATTAAACGTATCTACGCATCATTTCGCTTGGTGGGGAGATACGCTTGATGCCGGCAATGTATTGGCTATCCAACCGGGTACAATTCCTCGTAGTGGATATATTATTGTTTCGTCTCATTATGATCATCCGGATGGGCCGGGAGCCGATGATAATGCTTCGGGAACAGCCGGAGTTTTGGAAATTGCCAGAATCTTAAGCGCACACAAATTTCAGCAAACCATTGTTTATCTTCCTTTTAATGCCGAAGAGTATTGGATGGTGGGAAGCCTCCCATTTGTAGAAATGAACGCAGAACACGATATGAATATTTTAGGATGTTTCAATCTGGATATGTTAGGCTTTTTCCCTGAAAATATGGGAGCGTTGACAATGTCTTCGGGATCATCTTATATTTCCAACAGATTATGGGAATATTATTGTAATGTCGCTAACTTGTATGTTCCGGAAATTCCAACGTTTAAATTTACTAATGGCGATGCTTATGGCGGCGACCACATGCCCTTTAATATCTATGAATATCCGGCATTATATATTGGAGATATTGAATATCATGATTTACATCCATGTTATCATAAACCTTGCGATACCTTAGGAAATGGAGTGAATAGCTTGGAATTGGTTCAAGGATTTACCAGAGCGACGCTCGCTGCGGTAGCGGAGTTGGCTAACGGATCATTTCCTCCTCAAAACTTAAGCGCTATTTCTACGGAAGAAGGAATAAAAATTAGTTGGGATTCCGTTGAAGGAGTTAATAGATATCGACTATTCAAGAACAATGCATTATTAACGGAAACTTTTATGACTTGGCATATTGATCAAGAAAATACTCTTCAAAATGACAACATTTATCACGCTATGGCCGTCCATCCCGAATCAGGGGAAACAAAAGCCGTTTCTAACAGCGACTCCATGTTATTCTCGCCTCCTCTACAACTTCCCTATTTTAACAATTTTGAAGAAAATGCTATCGGATGGAGAACATCTTCATCATGGAATATTCAACATGACAATGGCAACGGTTATTTAACAAACAATGGGACCTATGTCTCAGAGAATTATCTTACAATTGCCGAATTGCAATGGTTTTCTCTTCCTGATACCGTCAGTCACGCTACGCTATCTTTTGACTTGAAAACCAATATTCACGGTATGTGGAAAGCTTCTAATCTATTTGCCGAGGTTACAACCGACAGAAAGAGATGGCACAAGTTAATGATAATGAGTGGAGATAATAATTGGACATCATGTCGATTCTCTTTAGATAAATTTATTGGCGAGCCCTTTGTACAGGTCAGGTTTAGAATAGAATCATCCGGGCAGCATGATATGTTTTTTTCTAAATCTGCACATATTGATAACGTTTCTGTCAATTTTGATTATACGCCGCAATATCCGCCTCCGGAAAATGTGCAAGTGACCGCTTACGATCAACAATATAATAGCGCTGAAATCACATGGGATAAAACGGCATGGGTCATTGGATATAATGTATTCAGGGATAGCATCCAGATCAATAACGCCCTCGTCGTTACAACGGATTATATAGATATTGAAGCGCATTCTCCCGACGTCTGTTATCAAGTAACGGCCGTTTATGAAACCGGAGAAAGCGACTTTTCTGAAAAAGCTTGTATTAAAGATTTTATCGAAATAGAAAACATTGATTTCATGAAGATTAATATCGCCCCTAATCCGACATCCGGCATCATGAATATTACAACCGGATTGAATCGGCCATATCATATAGCCGTTTATAATATTCAAGGGATCAAGTTATTTCAAAAAGAACATTTTACCGATGGAGTTTTAAATATTTCTCATTTGTCAAAAGGCGTTTATATTTTGAAATTAGGAACCGATGAACATGCTTTTTCGAAAAAGATTATTATTCAATAAATAACAACTTTTCTATTATTTTTGGCAAATGCTCATGCTCCAAAGCATGGATTTTTTGCGCTAAGGAATCAGGCGTATCCGTAGGAGAAATATCGCATGTCGCTTGAAAAATATATGTGCCGTCGTCATATTTTTCATTAACAAAATGAATAGTAATACCGCTTTCTTTCTCGTTCGAAGTTATTACGGCTTCATGAACATGATTTCCGAACATCCCTTTGCCGCCATATTTTGGCAACAATGCAGGATGGATATTGACGATTTGATTTGGAAACGCATCAATGATCGATTTTGGAATGAGCAGTAGAAAACCGGCAAGTACAATTAAATCAATTTGATATGATTCCAACAAGGCTATAATATCTTTTCCGCTCAGGAATTGTGATTTAGGGAAATAAAAAGCCGGTATTTGCAGAGTTTTTGCCCGTTCCAGCACAAAAGCGTCCTTTTTATTGGAGAGGATCAAGGCTATTTCTACATTGGCGTTATCGGCAAAATATTCTGCAATTCGTTGCGCATTACTTCCATTGCCCGATGCAAAAATAGCAATTCGTTTTATCTTATTTTGTATCATATAATCCTTTCACTTTTGGTTTTCCCGCCTGAAATTCTTTTAGATAAAAAGGCTCAAAATAAGCCGTATCGGTAAATTCTCGCCGTTCCCATTTTTTATGAGAGAGCGCGGCGACTCCTTCCGCCGTATATTTGAAGTTATTCAAAAACAAAGCGTTTGAAGAATTAATAATTTCTCTGCATTTTTCCGCTCCATCGCCTCCGAAAATGATTGTCCGGCGCGATAAAATATCTTGAAACGTATGCTCGTTGATAGTTTTCGCCGAAATAGGATCGATCGGTTCTCCTTGAGCGTTGTATAAAGCAGTATAAACGTCCTTTCTTCTCGCATCAATCATCGGGCAATACAAAACGTCGCCATTTTTATAGAAACGTTTCATGCAAACGGCCATAGCTTGCAACGTGCTAACTGCAATTAAAGGAATATCCAAAGCATAACAAAGCCCTTTGGCAGCCGATGCGCCGATACGTAATCCGGTATACGATCCCGGCCCCTCGCTTACCGCTACGGCGTCTAATTGTCGAAAAGTCAGATTTCCTTCTTTGATTGTCTCTTCAATGAATAGCGTGAGCTTCTCCGAGTGGATATTGGGCTTATCTCCGGTTTTTTGAGATAATATTTTCCCATCAGCGTATAAAGCGACGGAACAAACAGGCGTAGCCGTTTCAATGTTTAAAATAAAAGTCATAGCGCAAAATTAGCAATTATTATGTTTGAATATATAAATCTATTTAAACATGACTTTTATTATATGGTGCAAATGATTACTGGAAACTATGCGAAAGCATTATCCCGCAGGAAAAGTATTTACAAACAAAAAGGAGGATTGCCTGTTGCAGCGAACGTTAATAACTCTTATAAATTGCCGTTCTTCTGTATATTTGTTGATATGAATATTTATCTCATTGATTATCATATATTTCTATCTCTTCTTCAAAAAATTCCAAGACGACGCCTGCGCAACGGAACATCTCTTCCGACTCGGCTCCCGCATGATATTTCTTTTCACACACAACGCGGGCAATACCGCAGTTAATGATCAACATAGCGCATGTTCTGCACGGCGTCATTTTACAATATAACGTCGCTCCCTCCAAGGCAATACCTAATTTTGCCGCTTGACAAATAGCGTTTTGTTCAGCATGAACCGTCCGCATGCAATGGTTGGTAATAGTGTCGTCGTCATGAATGACTTTTTTAAAAAGATGTCCTACATCGTCGCAATGCGGCAATCCTTTCGGCGAGCCGACATATCCGGTTACCAGAATTTGACGGTCGCGAACTATAACGCAACCGCTTTTTCCTCGGTCGCAAGTTGCCCGTTTAGCTACTGTACGGGCTATTTCCATAAAATATTGGTCCCAACTTGGACGCATATTTGTATTTTGTTCCATTATTGAGGTCTGTTATAATAAATCGGCTTAGAAGGAGGCGGGGGCGATACAATTTTAAACGTCAATCCCGCATTTATTTTGAAAAACGTTGTATTATCCATCAAAATCCAAGAAGGTTTCGCCGTAAAATAGATTCTCTCATGCAGTTTTTTCATAATTCCCGCTCCTAAAACAAATCCAAACCTTCCTTCCTGATTATTACCAAAATAACCGAATCCGGCAGAAATATTAGGCCGCCAAGAACTTTTAAAATAGAAAGATCCCCCAATCAGCACCTCGTGCAGCACGTATTTGTATTGGGAAGATTCATTATGAGGAAAATGATTATATGCATAATCTATATCTACGGAGATGTTATGGCGAAGAAAAAACCTCAGATCCGCCTGCGCGTTATATCCTAAAGAGTTGGTTTCCGCCAAAGTTTTGACGGGAATGTTAAGCCCTCCGCTAACCCCGAAAAAGATGCTGTTTTTGAATCTGTCGGGATCAATATTCGGGCGTTGAGCCAAAACGCCGAATCCTGTGAAACAGACTATGAAGAAGAGTGAATATTTTTTATACATTAATCGCTAAGTTTTATAAAATTATACACGATATAGCCTTTCTGACGTTCGACGGCTTTATCATCTTTTGAGAATTTTGATTTCATGGCCGCTTTTTCGGCTTGCTCCCAAAGTTTTTGATCGGAGATAGTCGACCCAATAACCGGATCGGTATTGGGAATACGTACGCCTGCCCGTGCTTGCACAACATTACCTGCCCTATCAACCAAAACCTCCACCACTATACGTCCTTGTTCGTTGGAAGTATATTCGGGTTTTACTAAGTTTATCTTACCGCGTCCTTGCAGATAATATCCTGTTCCATCGCCTCCAAGTCCTTCTCCTATGCCGCTTCCGCGTCCTGACCCTTCTCCTCCGGTAGCTCCGCCCGTTTGAGATGTTCCGTCGGGACGGCCTAAATCGCCGTTGTCGCCGCTTCCCGTCGTTCCGCTACTTTGACGATTGCTTCCCGTATACAATGCTCTTGGGTCGACGACAGGTTCAGGCTCGGGCTCAGGCTCCGGTTCAGGCTCGACGGGTTGCTGCACAATTGGCTGCTCTTGCGGAGACGTTTGTCGTTGTTCGCGCCTTTGCTCTATCGCCACCGATTCCTCATCAATTTGCGTAACAACTTCCTCCGGCGCAGTTTCTTGCGGAGGCGGGATTACGGGCGTTGGAGGAGGAGGCGAAGGTCGTTCGATGTTTTCAGAGGATTTTCCTTCAAAGGAATCTCCCATGCGAATTTCTACCCCTTCTTCTCCCGATAACGGCAACGGCGTGCGCAACGCCAAAAAAAGCAATAACACAAGCAACAACAGATGTATTATAACTGTTCCGATAGCGCCTTTTTTCTGCTCCGAAGTAGGTTTCATTATCCCTTTGGTTTTGTCGCTAAAATAACTTTATGTTTTGTGTTATTTTTTTTATTGATTTGATCTACAACATCGTATATATTGACCACTAATTGAATGGGCGCATTATGATCGGAACGTAAAACTACCGACCCGTCGTAACTATCCGCTAACCCGATTTCAATGTTTTGCGCCAATAATTCATTATCTAAAACCGACGTCTGTCCATTTCTTCCGACTTCCATCAAATATTGTTGATATTCATTGATATAAACTGTTACCGTTTGTTTGGCAATGGTGCGGCTATCGCTTTGAGGCAATAACAATTTAATCGCATTTGGAGCCACCAAGGTAGACGTGATCATGAAAAAGATCAACAAAAGAAAGACCAAATCCGACATAGCGGACATGTTCATATTCGGATCAGCTTTACTTCTTCTTCGTAATGCCATGACAATCTTTTTTATTCCATCGGTTCATTAAGCAAATCCAAGAATTCGCTCGTATTCGCTTCCAACTTAAAAATAACGCGGTCGACGCGCGCCACTAAAACGTTATATCCGATATAGGCAATAATCCCTACGATCAAACCGCCAACCGTTGTAATCATCGCTTGATAGATACCGGAAGATAAAAGTTGAATATCAATGTTATTCCCGGCATTAGCCATATCGTAAAATGCGCGAACCATTCCCATGACGGTTCCCAAAAATCCCAACATAGGCGCCGCTCCGGCAATCGTCGCTAATCCTGTCAGATTTTTTTCCAAACGGCTCACTTCCAAATTTCCCACGTTTTCGATAGCCGCATTAATGTCGTTCAACGGCTTTCCTAAACGGCTAATTCCTTTTTCGATCATACGAGCCGTAGGAGAATCTTTCATTCGACAAAGCGTAAGCGCTTCGCTTATTCTTCCTTGATGGATAAATGATTTTATCTCATCCATAAAATATTTATCCTCTTTACCGGCTTTATTGATCACTAGCCAACGTTCTACAAAGATATAAATCGCGATAATGGAGAGGATAAGCAAAATAGGCATGATCCACCCTCCTTTGATTGCTAAATCCAAGATAGAAAGCGACTCATACTCTTGCATGGCATTAGCCGCCGTCATTGTCGTATCCTGAATAGGAATCTGTAATAGATGCATATTTCAAATTTTAATTATTCAACGTAAAGGTATAACACTTTTCAAATGATGATTTTACTCGGTTATACTTCTTGCTAACAAAGATTTGTTAATAGTAACGAATTTTCTTCGCCTTTATTTTTTAACCTTGATTTCTAAGCGCACTCCGTTAAGATCATATACCGTATAATAAGCTGCAAAAGCAAAATATTGGCAAATAGATCGGGTTTTAGCTAAGAATAATTTCCTCGTTATTGAATCTTAGCAAAATATTTCATGAACTGAATGCGGGAATATCCGTTTGGATTTTTGATATTTTTAAAACTGCATATTCCGATCGCTTCTTCTAAAGAACTATAATTTTTCTCTTCCATCCATTTTTCCAATCCTTCTTTCATAACAAGGAGGTATTCCGAACCTTTTTTGTACAAAATAGAGGCAAGTTCAACCGCTTTTGCCCCCGCAAGCAACAATTTTATTGCCGTTTCGGGCGTATGTATTCCGGTTGAAGCGGCAAAATCTGCTTTTATCGCGCCCGACATCAATCCGATATAACGCAACGAATGGTGAAAATCACCCGGATCGCTAAATATGCTACCCACGCTTAATTCCGGCGTATTAATATTAACATCGGTATGATAAAATTTATTAAATAAAACGAATCCGTCGATTTTGTGTATGTAAAATTTATACAGCATATTCGGAAGCGACGAAAACCAAGGCGATAGCTTCAACGACACAGGAATTTTCACCGTTTGCTTCACCGCTTGAACAATATCTATGTAACGCTGTTCGATCTCCTCTCCGGTAATATTCATATCGGTCGGCAAAAAAGAGATGTTTAACTCTATGGCGTCTGCGCCCGCTGTTTCTAAAGATTTCGTATAATCTATCCATTTTGATTTCGAGACGCAATTGATGCTTGCAATGATCGGAATGGATACAGATTTTTTGGCTTCTTCGATCAACTTTAGATGTTTTTCAGCGCTATGAGCGGCCTGATATTGTTGAATATAGTCGAAAGCATCGGGCGATTCGTTCATGTCCGAAATAGCCGAAGTATAACTTTCCGCTAATATTTGTTCTTCGAACATCGATTTCAAAACTACCGCTCCGGCTCCGTTTTTTTCATGTTGCATGATCTTTTCAACCGAATCGGTCAATTCAGAGCTCGCAACAATAAAAGGCGTTTTAAGCCGTAATCCTAAATAAGTCGTCGATAAATCCATGATTGCTAACTTTTTCGTTTTTATGCTACAAAAATACAAAAGAATAGCAAATCTCCCTCTTTTTTTCCGAATAAACGCATTAAAAAAGAGTTATGAACATAACCTGTTGATATACTGATAAAATAATAATCATGAAAACAAGAAAAAAGAGCATTAAGGCGAAAAAATAATGGGTTATTTCGTTCTCGTCCCCTGCAAAATTACGGCTTCATGAACTTCATTAAAAACAATTACACCTGAAAATAATGACGCAACGTGCCGATTTTGCGCGGCATTACAAGCGTTGAAAGCAAAGCAATCCGGAGAATAATGATATTTTAATGCATCTGTTCCGGAGTTTTTTCTTCATTCTTTGAAAAAACATGTTTGTGAAATAACAGGAATAGTCATAATATTGCATGAATTTTTATTAAAATGAGGATAATATGCTTTGTATTTGGTTATCAACGCAAGAACCGCAACGAAATTTAGCGACGGAAGAGTATCTCGTCAAAAATTTTACGGAAGATATATTTATGCTGTGGCAAAACGCTCCGTCTATCATCATCGGAAAACATCAAAATGCACTTTCGGAAATTAATATAGAATATGTCAATGAACATAATATCAACGTAGTACGAAGAATGACCGGCGGTGGAGCCGTTTTTCATGATCTGGGAAATTTGAATTTCACTTTTATTAAAAATATCAATAAAAATGATAAAACGGTAGACTTCAAACCATATATCGACTCTGTCATCTACGCATTGGCAAAATTGGAAGTAGAAGCAAAATTTGAAGGAAGAAACGACATCACGATCGACGGAAAAAAGATATCAGGCAATGCTATGGCATTTCATGACAACAGGGTTTTATCACACGGAACGCTGCTTTTTTCGACCATTATGTCCGATCTGTCCAACGCTTTAAAAGTTGATCAGGAAAAATTCAATGATAAAGCGGTAAAGTCGGTAAGAAGCCGCGTTACAAATATCTCCGAACATCTGAAAACGCCTATGACCGTTTTAGAATTCAAAGACAAAATCATGGAAAGTATTGTCGAACAAGCGGGAGATTACTCTTTTTATCAATTTACTTCCGATGATTTGATACATATCGATCGATTGGAAAAAGAAAAATATCGTACTTGGGAATGGAATTTCGGGAAATCTCCGCAATATAATTTTTCAAAAAAAGCGCGAACGCTCGGCGGAACCATTGAAGTGATGTTGAACGTCATAGACGGCGTCATGGAAAAGGTTCATTTTTACGGAGATTTTTTCACACAACGCAATATCGACGAGTTAGAAAGCCAATTAATAGGGAAAAAACATGACAAGGATCTGCTCAATGCATTTTTTGACGCTATCCCTTTATCGGAATATTTCAATAATGTTGATAAAAAAAGTCTGATTTCTCTGTTTTTTTAAAAAAATTTAACACGGTTATAATATAGAATCGATTTTATTGTAAATTTGCGCTTGAATTTCTAAATCTAAAAATTATAAAAAAATGAAAAAAGTATTATTAAGCTTATTGACAGTTGGGCTCTTGATAGCCTTCCCGGCTTGCGGCGACACAGCTAAGAATGCCGAAAAAGCAACAGATAAAACCGAATGCGCTGAAAAAAGCAGTGAAAAAGATGGTTGTTGTGCAGAAAAAAAAGATGGTTGCTGTAAAGAATTGACCGAAGAACAAAAAGCGGAAATTGTCGCATGGAATGATTGGGACAATCAAACTCCGGAGAAAAAACAAGAACTTGTAGCTAATAGAAAAGCTTGCATGGACAAAAAAATAGCCGAATGCAAAGAAAAATGCGAAGGTAAAATGGAAGAGTGCAAGGATAAAAAAGAACAATGCCCGGAAAAAGAAGCCAAATGCGCTGAAATGAAAGCAAAATGGGAAAAATGGGATACGCTGACTTTGGAGGAACAAAAAGCGCTGCTTGACGCTATGGCTCCCAAAAAATGTTGCAAAGACGGCCAGAAGGAAAGTTGCTGCAAAGAGGGTAAGAAAGATGGCTGTTGCAAAGATAAAAAAGATGGATGCTGCAAAGACGGCAAAAAAGAAGGACAATGCTATAAACCTTGCGATGGTAAAAAAGCCGAATAATTGTAATTTATAAATAAGAATATGACAAAAGAGGATGTCCGCAAGATATTCTCTTTTTTTACGTTATTTAAGTTGCTATTTTCGTTTTGAAAACTAACATGGTATAAAATGCGCTATTCTGTTATTCTTTGTCTTTTATTTTTCGCTTCGATTGTCGTATTACAAGCGCAAGAACAATATCCGAATAGCGTCGAAATAGATTCTAACGATCGGCAATTGCATGTAAAATTGCCGAATCCAGATTTTTTATTGATTCCATCTAATCCTTTAATGCCGTTGCGCAATAACAATACGCCGTATTTGCAGCCAAACAATATTCCGAAAAATTGGAATCAATTTAAAATTATTAGTGTCCGGTAAAACTCAAAACCACAAAAACACCTGTCCTAAACGCCTATGAAACGGTATTTCGGATGGTTTTTTGAAAAAGTAAGCCCCCTACTCAAAAATGAGTGAATATTG
>JAIRTP010000090.1 GCA_031254805.1 Bacteroidales bacterium | reverse complement strand
TCGTGCATGCCCTGGCGGTCGATATCCCCGTCATGGGTGTATCCGAACGCGCCGCGGACCGTGATCCGGTCGGTAATGCCATAGCCGATGTTTTCGGCAACGCGCCAGATCGGGAACTCGGTTGCTCCGTCGTGCTTTTTGGCCTTCATGGCCAGACTGTCGTCGGCGACCTTGTACATCAATCCGACGCCTGTTTTGGAATAAACCTCGCCCGCCTTCGGCATGTACAAGGGATTTTCCATGTTCGCGGCCATCGCGGGCGTCGCAAGGACAGCCAATGCGGCCGCTATTTTGGTTTTTTTCATCTTTTCACTCCTTATAGCTATTGATGAAACTCCTCCGCCGGTTTTCCGCAACAGAGGGGCGGCTTTCCGCATCGCCCGTAGGACGGCAACAATGCGTTTCTCTGAAAGACGCGCGTTCAGCATACAAAGTTTGGGAAAAAATGGCAAATGATTTTTTTCCCGCTTGCAAAACCGGGGACGCGTGCTATAATGCGGCGCATGGCACGGAAGCGTAGCTCAGTCGGTAGAGCAACTGACTCTTAATCAGTGGGTCGCGAGTTCGAATCTCGCCGCTTCCACCATTTCCCGCCGGCAGTCTCGAAGCGGCAAAAAAATGAATTACGAATTAAACTAGCATAAGGATTTAAAATGAAAGTTTTTTACACTGCACAGCCAGACGGGGGCTTGAGAGGCATGTATGGGTTTGACTTTGACAACTTGCCCCGGGCGGCCATATTGGACATGCGCGACGACAATGAAGAAGGCCTGCCGAGAGATCTCAATAAAATCCATATCCGTAAGATATGGCCCGACGATGTCCCCGAATGGGCACGCCCCAAAGAAATCGCGTTGAAAATGGAGGAGGATGCGGGGGCGTTCAAATTAAGAAAGGAGGAAAAGGCCCTAATATCGTCGCTTCCGAAAGAAAACTCCATCGCGTTCGAAAAGATGACGCTCAAAGATTGGAAGCTGGTCGTCTTTTTTGCCATGGAAGGCCTGTGCGCGCATTATGACCTGTACTGCGAACTTGGCGACCTGCGCGACAAGCGATCCGAGTTGGAACGCGCTTTCGGCAAGCCGGAGCCAACCTGTGAAGAAAAACGTATAAGAGAAATATTCAGAGATGACAGAGTTTGGGCTTACCACGACCCGTACAAGGCGCTTGCGAAAATAGAGAATATTTTGAGCGGGCGTTAAACCGCCGCCGTCATTTTTAACCACAGTCATGAAAATATCGTTTTTCTTACTTTTTGCATTAACGCTTTCCGCGTGCGAGAAACAGACATCGCAACAGGATTTTTATATTTGCAGTTTTATGTCATGCGGGGCGGGGCGGCTAAACTTGGCCGAATGCAAACCATCCGACGCGAAAATAATTGTGGAAAAAATCGACGACGCGACATACCGAATTAAGAATAGGATATACAAATATGCGGCAACCGACGATTCTGATGAGAAAATGTATCTGCATAACCCAGAAAATATTGCCATGGGCTCCGAACATATACCCAGTTTGATCATAAACGATAAGACAGGAATTGCGGTCGCCGACTATGACGATTTCGGCTTTCTTTGCCATTCCGAAAATCGCAAATTGGCGAAGAATGACGAATTATTCGAGCCGGAAATTTATGACTGCGCCGACTTTTGCAAAACATTTCCCAACTGTTACGAACAACAAGACGGCTGGTTCATATCAAAGGACACCTTCGGCGGATACAACATTCGCAACAGACATAAACCGGACTGGTTTACAGGCTTTTTCTTCAAGAGTTGGGGGAATATGATTGACGGGGCGTTCCACTATGGATCGCCGACCGCCCAGCAGGAAGGAACCCATTGGATTTATATAGACAGGGAAAATAAAACCGCAACATATCAAATCAGAGACCACGAAAGCCGGGCGCTCGTATCCGAAACCGTGTGTCATCAAAAATAAAAGGTTTTCAGTATGACGGAATTCAAAGTGGCCCTGAAAGCAATCATTCGGAAAGATGGTAAAATCTTGGTTTTGAAAAGAAGCGATTCCGAAGATGTTTACCAGGAACTTTGAGATATTCCCGGCGGTAAAATTGAATTTGGCGAAAAGCCGACCGAGGGCTTGGTTCGCGAAGTTCTGGAAGAATCGGGACTAAATGTGAAAATTGACCCAAGACCTTGGACTATATGGTCTTTTTTATCAAATAATAATACCCGAGAGACTGTCGGCATTACTATGCTCGCCGATTATTTGGAAGGAGAGGTGAAACTATCGGAAGAGCACACCGAATACAAGTGGATATTTCCGGCTGAGTTCGCAGAACTGAACGCCGACCCGTCATTAAAGGCCGAGATTGCAAAACTTGCGGAACAATAATTTTATAGTCCTTTGCGCCCCTTCGCCAATAAGCCATCGAACGGCGGAAGAAAATCTGGGGCTGGGATACCTCGCCTCTGTTCTTCGTAAAAATGGTTTTCAGGTTAAAATTATAGACGGCTACTTATATGCCAGTTCAAAAGCCAAATATTTTATATCTCTCAATCGGTGAAAATTGTCTGGCAGATATTATCTTAAAGCGCCACGAGTTGAAAGCTTTCTCGACCCCGTATTCGCACGCACGATCAAATATTGATTATGTTATTAAGCTTGAAAAATCTGCATATTCGGGACTTCTGGCACCGGGAAATTTGTTTTATCCCACAGAAAGCTATCTTCCACAGGGCGCCGTTCGTTCAAATAAAATCATTGAATGTGATGATATAATTGGTGACGGTCCACACAGAAAAGAACTTGAAAAATTAACAAAAAAATTGGGTGTAGAGAATATTATAAACTTCTATGGGGAAAGTGCAGAGCCTGAGAAATATATATCCAAGGCCAATATTGCTGTTTTTCCATCACGGTACGGAGAAGGACTGCAAGGAACAGTTTTGGAATCCATGGCATCTGGGATATGCGTTCTTGCCAGCGATACGCTTATAAATAGAGAGCTTTTGATGGATGATCGCGGTTTGATCATAAATCAAAATAATATTGATGACATTACGGAAAAAATAATGCTATGTTTGCACAATCGCAATATTATGGCAAAATATGGTACAAACGCGCATGATTTTATCATAAAAAATTATGATTGGAAAGTTATGACAAAGAAATTCTTGGAGGAAATAGTATGAAAATTTTATTCATAAGACATGGAGAAAGTTTGGCAAATGCGAAAATAGTAAAAGCCAGCGATCCAGATTATTTAAATGGTTTAACCCTGAATGGTATTGAACAAATAAAAGTAGCCGCCAATAGCGTTACTGCAAATATTAATGCGATATATGCCTCTCCATACAATCGTACTATTATCACAGCACAAACATTTATTGAAACGCGCGGAGATAAACTAGAAATATTGGCGGATGACAGGTTGCGCGAAATTGACTATGGGATTCATGGCGATAATAAATCACACCCAGAAATGGTAGAAGTAGCAAAGCGTCAAGTTGCCGGCGACTATGAAGTAAGATTTGGTAGAACCGGTGAAAATAAACGCGAAATTATAACCAGACTGTTTGGTTTCATGATAGACATGTTTAATACCAATAAAGAAAATGAAATCATAGTGGCAATATCACACGGTCGGGTTATTTCAATATTGGATTTTGAATTTGGAACAGTAACTGGTATTCAAAAAGAACATGCAAGTACGACAAACGCCGAGATAAAAGAAATAGAATTAAATGCGGATAACGTCGCAAAAATTACGGAATATCTTAAACGTCTAAATGCAGATGAGATTGAACGACGCTGTCAATTGATCAAAGATAATTCTAAGGACAACGATAGCTTACGTCCACACCTTTTGGAAATGGCTGCGCGCACAATTGATGATATTGATGCATCATACAATGTTCTTGAATATCTTGTAACTGGGCTTTATAAATCAGATATAGATCCTGTAAAAATAACAATGTCGCCTGGTTTGCTTGATAAATCAGATATTATATTAATGGCGGTCTTCAAATATGCGGATAATTTTATTAAGCATTTCCTAAATCATTATAAAAATATTGGCATATCAAAATTCGTATTTATAGATAACAATTCCTCTGACCGTTCCGTTGAACTTATTAATGAATTTGCACAGAATGAAAAAGTTGAAATTGATATTTGGGGGACAAAAGATGTATTTAATAGTATTAAATCAATGGGCTGGAAACGGCGATTGATATCTTATTATGGGTTAAATCGTTGGTATCTGGTTCTTGATATTGATGAACTTTTTGTGTTTGATGGAAGTGATGTGAATAAGTTTGTTAAATCTTTGGAAGCACTTGACTGCCAGGCAGCCGGTTCTGTTATGATTGATATGTATACAAAACGTCCCTTAAGTCAAGTAGATCAAATAGTTTCAGAAAATATCATAAAAGAATATAGATATTTTGACAAGGGACCATATTCATCAAATCGGAATAAAAAATACGGCCGTCGCGTTTTTGGTGGTTTGCGCCAAAGAGTATTTTTTATAACACCATCACTACAAAAATTTCCACTTATTTATGTAAAAGAAGATACAATAGGTTTGAATCCGCATTTTTGGTATCCATATTCAATAAACATGAATGTTAAGTTTGCATCGGCTCTTTTGCATTATAAATTCCTGCCACACGATATTGAAAAATACGATGCCAGGGCTAAAAGCGGTGTTTATTATAATGACTCTTATGAATATAAAACATATATTGTAAGAATCACAAAAACACCGGATTTGGCTTTTTATGACCCAAAAACAAGCCAAGAATTTGAAAACTTTGATTCTGTAAAAAATATTCTAGGATAAAATTATGCATATTTTGATGGATTTGGATGATGTTTTGATAAAAAGTTCATACCTTGACCAAAATGGCAAGGTGGTATTTTATTGGTCAGAAAATATGGAAAAAGATATTGGTATTTCTATGGACTGCATTTCTGTACTTGCGCAGGATTGGGATGGTGTTATTACCGGTAAGAAATCTGTTTATGAACATGTAGAAATGTTCTTGCAAAAAATTAACAGCAATATGACCTCTAATGAATTTATAGACTATTGGATGAATTACGATATTCAATTGAATAAAGATGTTACTGATTGGACTGTTAACATGCATCAAATTGGACATAAGTTATATATAGCGACCAACCAAGAGAATACTAGAGTTGAAAGAATTCTAAAGAAACACCCGGATTTCTTCAAAATTTTTGATAGTGTTTTTACATCTGCAGATTTTGGCACAAAGAAAACGGAACCAGTATTCTTTACAAAAGTATTAGAAATATTAAATATCTCGTCTTCGGATTTATTATTTATAGACGATTCTGATGACAATATAGCATCCGCTCAACGTGTTGGTATAAAATCAATTAAATATAATCCTAAGATATTTTCTAAACGGCATTACCCTTATTTAACTTGTTAGAGCTTTACTTATTTTATGCCCTTTTTATACCCATTATCTGCCTTGCGCGATGAATTTCTTTGAAACGAGCCATATAACACCTCCAAAAGTTTGGAATTAAAAAAGGCTCCGACATAGTGGTCGGAGCAAATAAAAATGGACGATAAATCGTCCGCTTTGTTATGGATATTATATCATAAAATGACTAGAAAATCAAGATGAAAATATTTTATGCGCATAAGTACGTTAAAAACGCCATCGGTCAGAGCCTCAAAACGTCTTTCAGTTTTTGGATTTTGTCGCGGGCGTTATGGTCGCCTTGTTTATTGGGTTTTCCTCTTACCAGTCTAGTATAGATCAGGCAATTAAAACTATTAGAATTATTAAAAAATCTGCATACATTGAATGCATTCAAGAGCAACGATGATCGTATTGTTTGGGTGGAATAATTTTATAAAAATGCGGGGAGCGGAATAAAATGGCTCCGTTTTTTTTATCTTGTTTTTGGCTTTGTAATGATGTAGGATGAGGCTCCATAAAAGGGCAAAATATGAAAAAACTTATAATAATATCGCTTTTCGTTCTTGTCGGGAATGCCGCTTTCGGCGCGAGCGGCGTATATGTGAAATTCAACGCGCCGTTATTCTCGTATGTTGAAACGCAACAAAAGTTAAAATACTACGTATTCAATTTGGAATTTTCGCGCGCGTCTTCGTCAGAGGAAGTTAGTTTTCTTAGTGGCAGCGGACTATCGATCGGTTATGATTTCAACGACGTTTTCGCTGCGGAAGCCAGTTATAGCCGCACAAAAATAGATTCCCCATCATCATGGGGAACTTTGGGATATAAAACGGCAAGAAATGTTTTCGAGCTTACCGGAATTACGCGGGTTGTGTCCTACAAATCATTCGATTTTAACGTCGTTGGCTCTGCTGGATATATAAATTATTATGGTCCGTCTTATAACATGAACGGCTTTTCGTTCGGCATCGGCGCGCAGGCGGAATACAACCTGTCGGAAAATGCTGCGCTTGCGCTTGACATACGCTACCTGCACTCTAATGAGGAATCTGATAAGGACTGGATTGCAGTTGATCGAAAAGCAAACGGCGCACAATTATCCGCATCGCTGAAGTATAGGTTTTAATAAAAACTACGTAAAATCAAAAGAAATTTACGCGCGCGTAATATAAAAAAATACAGTCTGTATGGGTCGCGGGTTCTTTCGCGCGCACATATAACGCGCCGAATGGCCGCGGGCATTACGATACAGAGCTTTCCATCTACGCTGAGCTTTCCAT
>JAIRTP010000125.1 GCA_031254805.1 Bacteroidales bacterium | reverse complement strand
TTGTTGAAAAAGCGTTAGATCGTAACATTGAAGACTTTGAGTTGAAGGTGATGTCTGCAGGCGCTGATGCTCCTTTCAGAAACGATCGACAATATCGTAAAAATATCGGTAAAAAAGTTCGATTAATTACTCATGAAGAGAAAAAGTTTGAAGGAACTTTGATTGATTTTGATGGAGAAAAGATTATTTTGGAGATTGATCCAAAGTTGAAAAAAGGACAAAAGCCAGGCAAAAACAGACCGGTAGAAGAGAGAGTATTTCCTTTGACAAATGTAAAAGAAACAAAAAGAATCGTAACATTTTAAGTTTTGCAAGAGAATAAATAAAATATATAGTATAATGGATAATAGAGATTTAGCTCCAATTTTTAGTGAATTCAAGGAGTATAAAAACATTGATCGGGAAACGATGATGCGTATTTTGGAAGATGTTTTCAGAAGCACGCTCATCAAAAAATTCGGTTCGGATGACAATTTTGACATTATCGTTAACATTGACAAGGGCGACTTGCAGATATTTCATTATCGCGAATGCGTTCCCGATGAGGAAGTAACAGATCCTAATAGTCAGATTTCCTACTCAGACGCCATCAAGATTGAGCCCGATTTTGAAGTGGGAGAAGAAGTAGCCGAAGAGATATTCATGAAAGATTTCGGGCGTCGAGAAATTTTATCTATTCGTCAAGCGTTGGCTACAAAAGTTCAAGAGTATGAAAAGGACAACGTATATCAAAAATACAAAGAATGTATCGGGGAGATTGTAACGGGAGAAGTTTATCAAACATGGCGTAAAGAGATTATGGTATTGGATAACGATAATATTGAGTTGATTTTGCCCAAGAGCGAGCAAATTCCGGCCGATTTTTATCGTAAAGGCGAGACCATTCGCGCTGTCGTTTCCCGCGTAGAGATGAAAAACGGTAATCCGGTCATCATTCTATCGCGCACATCGCCGGCCTTTTTAGAGCGGTTGTTTGAACAGGAAGTTCCTGAATTTACGGATGGGCTGATTACTACTAAAAAGATCGTCCGTGTTCCGGGCGAACGCGCAAAAATAGCCGTCGAATCGTACGATGATCGCATCGACCCTGTCGGAGCATGCGTCGGAATGCGCGGATCTCGTATCCATGGAATCGTACGGGAATTGAAAAATGAAAACATCGACGTAATCAATTATTCGTCAAATCCTTCTGTGTACATTCAGCGAGCTTTGAGTCCTGCAAAAGTTACCAATATTATCATCAATGAAAAAACAAAAAAAGCCGACGTCTACATGAAGCCCGATCAGGTTTCTCTTGCTATCGGAAAAGGCGGTTATAATATTAAGTTGGCGGGAAAATTGACCGGCTATGAAATAGACGTTTATCGCGATACCGATATTGAAAATGAAGATGTCGATTTGCAAGAATTTCACGATGAAATCGATCAATGGATTATCGACGCATTGTTGGAGATCGGATGCGACACTGCAAAAAGCGTTTTATCACTGCCCGTCGAAGATATTATGAAACGCGCCGATTTGGACGAAGAGACCGTATTAGAAGTTAAACACATTTTAAAAGAAGAATTTGAATAAAATTCATTGTTTGAACGAGAATAGACGATAGCAAGCAAGAATTAAATTATTATAAGCCGTAAAATATACAATATGACAGGAAATAGTCCGACCAGATTAACAAAAGCAGCGCGTGAATTTAACGTGGGGACAGCTACCATTATAGAGTTCCTTGCAAAGAAGGGGCATATTTTGGAAGACAACCCGAATACAAAAATTTCCGCTGAACTTTATGATCTTCTTGTCGAAGAGTTTAAAAAAGATAAAGAGGCAAAATTAGATGCTAAAAAGATCAATATTGGAGTGCACCGCATGAATCAAACGATAACCATTGACGATAAGCCGAGAAAGCAGGAGGATGATGAAATTGAGTGGCAAAACAGCGAAGAAGGGACGCATTTAGTGATCAGAGATACCTCTTTATCAAAAGATTCTGTCGCAGGTAAACTTCAAAAGCAACGAGTTGAAACGGAGAAAAAACCGGATATTGCGATAGAAATTCCCAAACCGAAGGTGTTGGGTTCCATAGATTTGGAAAAAATTGAAACCGAAAGTAAACCGAAAAAGAAAACTGTCGCTAAGAAAAAAGAAACAGAAGTAAAAAAAGAAGAAACCGCTCAAGAACAAATTGCGCTTGAGGGAGAATTTGTCATAACAAAAGAAGAACCGACGCAAAAGAAAGAGGAAGTTCCTGTCGTAGAACACCAAATAGAAAAACAACAGGATGAAAATCCTGAAATCAAACTAACGACGCCAAAAGTAAGCGTAAAAATTGTAGGAGAGATCGACCTCGACGCGCTGGATACAAAAACGAAACCTGCTAAAAAAAGCGCGGAAGAGAAAAAACGAGAGCGCGAAGAACGTAAGTTAAAAGAAAAAGAAGCCAAGGAGAGGAAAAAAATAGAAAAACAGCAACATATTGTAGAAGAACCTGTTGCAATATTAAGCGAACCTGTCGAATCTGTGATAACCGATACTAAAGCAAAAGAAGAGACGGATCAGAAAGTTCAAAATAAAGACGAGGTTATCCGCGTAAAAGTTGATAAAATTGAAGCTCCGACTATTTTAGGGACAATTGACCTGTCACAATTTGAGCGTAAGAAAAAACCTGTCGCTTCATCTTCGGAAGATTCTACAAAACCCAATAAAAGCGGCAGGAAAAAGAGAAAACGGATTAAATCCGAAAAGCCGGCCGCCAATCAAGAGAAGAAGACGGCTCACGGAACGCAACGGCAAGAACAAAAGCAACAACAACAAGCCGCCGCTACGCATAAAAAAGATCTTCATAAGAAAAAGAATAAAAAAGAGATCATCAAGCAAGAACCTACAGAGGAAGAAATTCAAAAACAAATTCGCGATACGCTTAGCAAGCTAACCGCAACGACCAAATCGAAAGGATCTAAACATCGTAGAGAAAAACGTGAAGGAATCCGTGAAAAACTTGCCGATGAAGCGAGAAAAATCGAAGCAGAAAAAAACATATTGAAAGTTACTGAATTCGTTACGGCAAACGAGTTGGCAACGATGATGAATGTCTCTGTAAATCAAGTAATTTCTGTATGTATGACTGTCGGTGTTTTTGTCTCGATCAACCAACGTCTCGATGCTGAAACCATCGTTTTTATTGCAGATGAATTCGGTTTTAAAGTATCATTTATCGGTCTCGAAGACCAAGACACAGTTCAGGAAGAAGACATTGACAAACCGGAAGATCTCTTACCTCGTCACCCGATCGTAACCGTTATGGGACATGTCGATCATGGTAAAACAAAATTGTTGGATTATATACGCCATGCAAACGTTGTTGCCGGAGAGGCCGGAGGTATTACGCAACATATTGGAGCTTATTCCGTCACATTAGACGACGGACGGAAAATCACATTTTTAGATACTCCCGGACATGAAGCGTTTACGGCTATGCGGGCTCGCGGAGCGAAATTGACCGACGTTGCTATCATTGTGATTGCGGCGGACGACAATGTGATGCCACAGACAAAAGAGGCGATCAATCACGCTCAAGCGGCAAACGTGCCGATTGTTTTTGCTATAAATAAAATTGACAAACCGACCGCCGATCCCGACAGAATACGGCAAGAATTAGCCGAAATGAATATTCTGGTTGAAGAATGGGGCGGAAAATATCAATGTCAGGAAATATCTGCAAAACAAGGGATAAATGTCGACTTGCTACTTGAGAAGGTCTTACTTGAAGCAGAAATGTTAGAACTAAAAGCCAATCCGAATCGACTTGCCAAAGGAACTGTTATTGAATCCAAATTAGAACCGGGCCGCGGTTATGTCGCCAGTATGCTAATCCAAAACGGAACGCTTCATAAAGGCGATGTGATTGTTGCGGGGCAATATTTTGGTCGTATAAAAGCATTGTTCAATGAACGGGAACAACTTATTGACGAAGTGTTGCCTGCGACGCCGGCTCTTGTTCTTGGCTTGAACGGGGCTCCTCAAGCAGGAGATGTTTTTTCCGTCATGGCCGAAGAACGCGAAGCGCGTAATTTAGCGACAAAACGTCAGCAATTGCAGAGAGAGATCGGATTGCGCACACAAAAACATATTACGCTCGACGATATCGGACGTAGTATTGCCATGGGATCTTTCAAAGAGTTGAATATTATCGTAAAAGGCGATGTCGACGGTTCTGTTGAAGCTCTTTCTGACTCTTTATTGAAATTGAGCAGCGATGAAGTAAAAGTAAATGTTATCCATAAATCTGTAGGAGCCATTATTGAATCGGACGTTTTGTTAGCGTCTGCATCCGACGCCGTCATCATAGGTTTCCAAGTCAGGCCAACCGTCAATGCTCGCAAACTCGCCGAATCGGAGCAAATAGATATTCGTATCTATTCAATTATTTATCAGGCTATTGAAGAGATAAAAGCTGCTATTGAAGGCATGTTGGCTCCTGAAATAAAAGAAGAGATAACTTGTAACGTGGAAGTTCGAGAAATATTTAAAATTAACAAAGTCGGAACTATTGCAGGATGCTTGGTGTTGGACGGCATTATTACAAGAGATGTTAAAGTCCGCGTCATCCGCGACGGGATTGTGATTTATGGCGGGACGCTTGGTTCGTTAAAACGTTATAAAGATGATGTGAAAGAGGTCAGATCAGGAATGGAATGTGGATTGAATATCAACAATTTTAATGATATAAAAGTCGGAGATATCATCGAAGGATATAAAGAAATTGAAATTAAAAGATCGTTGAAATAGGTATGAAATATTCATTGTTAAGGTGTTTATAGACAAATAATAGTATATAAAATAAAACGAAGCCGCCCTCAGAGGGCGGCTTCGTCATAATTATCAAAAAAAACAATAAACAATTAATATTGATCTACAACATCCCAAACAAATGCTCTGATTCCTACATCTTTATTGATTTCGTCCATTTTTTTGATATATTTGAGCATATCCGGAATTTTGTTATCCGGAACGATGGTCAAAATGGCGTTATTCATTTCAGGCCAAGTATGCGTTCCCATGTGTGGTTCTCCTGTTTCCGTTCCGCGTCCGGATATAGAAGTCCATTGTGTAAATCCTTTAATGCCCATCTTATCTAACAGATAATCCACGCGGTCTGTAAGGGCCATATTATATACTATGAATACTGCTTTCATATACTATTTATTTTCAATTTGTTTTTGATCAGGTTGATAATCTTCCATAAATTTCATTTGCTTGCGCAATGTTTTCTTCTTATCTCTACCGCCGCTTTTCGTCATACTTCCGTAAAGAACGGGAACGATAACTAATGTAACTATCGTAGAGAATGTCAGGCCGCCTATTACGGCAATACCCATCGGTTTCCATGTTTCGGAACCGCTACCGGAGCTTAACGCCATCGGCAACATCCCTAAAACGGTAGTAAATGCAGTCATTAAAACCGGCCTTAACCTGGATCTGCAAGCCATGACAATAGCGTCGTATAATTTATATCCTCTTTCCCGCATCAAATTGATAAAGTCGACCAGTACGATACCGTTTTTCGTTACGATACCTACTAAAAGAACGCCTCCTAAGGCCGCTACAATAGAAAATGTGGTATTGGTAATTAAAAGAGCCAGTACAATTCCGGGGATTGCAAACAAGATAGAAGACATAATGATCAATGGCATTTTAAACGATTCAAATTGCGACGTCATCACGATGTATACTAAAAGAATGATCAATACCAACAACAACATCAAATCGCCCATCGATTCTTGTTGATCTTTATAAGAACCTCCCAATGCGATAGATATATCTTGCGGAATGGAAACGTTTTTTAAATCTTGTTGAATAGCCGTAGCCAATTCGCCCAATGAAATCCCTTCCGGTTTTACTTGTACTTTTACAATACGTTGCCTCGATTCTCTTTCAATAGTTGGAGGCGTCCATATCTCCTCTATCGTTGCGATCTCTTTTAACTTTATGACTTGTCCCATAGGCGTTGCGATGTTAAAGTTTTCAACTTGAGTAATACTGGTCCTGTATCCTTCCGGAAATCTTACAATGATGTCGTACTCTTCGCCGGCTTCTTTATACTTGCTCGGCGTCATTCCGTACATTTGGCTTCTTATGGTAGCGGCGGCTTGAGCCGTTGTCAAGCCGTGTTGCGACAATTTTCTTTGATCCAATGTAATCTGAAGTTCAGGTTTATCATCTTCACGGCTGATTTGAATATCGGCGGCTCCTTTTACGCTTTTCAATCTATATGAGATCTCTTGCGCCAACGCATTGGTTACTTCAAAATCGTGTCCGAAGATTTCAATATCAACGGTATTGTCTCCAAAACCGCCGCCGCCGGTCGAAACGTTATAGGTGATAATTTCAGGAATTGTATCCAGTTTTTTACGCAAATCATCTGCAATGGCGAAAACCGAGCGATTACGTTCCTCTTTTTTCATCAAACGGGTACGAACATTAATATAATTACTTCCCGTCGTATTAAAGAGAGAGAGCATATTACTCTCTTCGCTATAACCGTATGAGGAATTAATATTGATGATTTCAGGATAATTATTCCGTAATATTTGTTCTACCTGTTTTGCTGTTTTTTCTGTTATTTCAGTTCTTTGTCCTGTTTGACATTTGATTGAAATAGACATAGAATCTTGGTCAGATTGCGGCATAAAGTCCGTTCCGATAGACGTCGTCAGTATAAGCGATCCCACGATAATTACAACGCCGGCTCCCAAGATCACTTTTTTATGATGCAAACTCCAAGATACTATTTTTGCATACCAGTTATCAAGCTTATTGAGAGCTTTTCCCATGGTGTTGTCGTAGGAGAGACGTTTTGGTTTCTCTTTTTTCTCGCGCAAGCGCAACATTCTTGAAGACAACATTGGCGTCAAGGTAATGGCCGTAATCGTTGAAATAGTTACCGTAATGGTTACGATCCATCCCAATTGACTGAATAAAATTCCTGTCAAGCCGCCCATCATGGTCAATGGTAAAAATACGGCGACGACAACCAACGTGGTAGCAATTACGGAGAGCCATACCTCATTGGTAGCATATTTTGCCGCTTCACGTGGGTTGCTTCCCCGTTCGATGTGCTTGGTAATATTTTCTAAAACCACGATGGCGTCGTCTACTACCATACCGATCGCTATAGAGAGCGACGACAGCGAGATAATATTCAAACTTTGTCCTGTGACAAAAAGATAAATAAATGCCGCTATCAAAGAGATCGGGATTGTCAATGCAATAATGATTGTGGCACGCCATCGTCCTAAGAAGACAAATACGACCAAGACGACAAATATCAAAGCATACATTAATGTTTCTGCCAAATTCATAATGGAGTCTACAATGAAGTCGGAAGAGTCCTGCAACAAAGTGATTTGTATATCGGAAGGTAGGGATGCTTTAACTTCTTCTATTTCTTTTGCAACTTTTCGACATACTTGTACCGTATTGGCATTGGATTGTTTCATGACAAACATCATGGCTCCATCATGTCCGTTAACTTTTTGATACATGGTGACGTCCTTGATAGTATCGCGTACTTGCGCCACGTCTTTTATATAGATTGATTTGCCGTTTGCACTTCCGATCATCAAATCTTTTATAACTTCGCTCTCTGGAAATTCTCCTTCAATACGTACTTGATAATCCATCAATCCCATTTTAATATTACCCGACGGCATATTGGCGTTTTCAGCGCTAATAATTCCTCCAATCTGTTCTAACGTCAGATTATATGCTTGTAAACGAGCCGGATCGACGTCGACATAAACCACGCGTTCGGGCGCTCCGCCTAATCCCGACGAACCTACTCCGTCGATGCGGTTTATTCTGTTGGTGATTTTCTCTTCTATTAATTTTTCTAACGATGCATAACTCTCTTCAGCGGTAATTGTATACATCATGATCGGCATCATGCTCGTATTGAACTTGAATATAGCAGGTCTTTTGACCTCGTCCGGAAGAACTTCCAGAATCTGATCTATTGCGTCTCGTATATCGTTTGAGGCTTCATCCAGATTGCTTCCCCATTCAAATTCTACGCTGACAACGGAAAGATTATCCATAGAACGAGAGGTGATCTCTTTCATGTTTTCTACGGAATTCAAAGCGTCTTCTAATATTTTTGTGATGTTTTCTTCAATATCGGCCGCGTTAGCTCCGGGATAAGTCGTCATAACAGAGATGAACGGAGGCTCCATTTCCGGATAAAAGTCTATAGGTAGTTGTACCAATGAGAAAAGTCCGAAAACGACGACGCCCACAAAAAGCATTATGGTGGTTATCGGCTTCTCTACTGCGCTTGAATATATACTCATAAATATCGTTTTTTAATAATTAGGAAAAAGGTTAGTCATTATTTTACGACTTCGACTTTCGAGCCGTCGACTACTTTCGATTGTCCTACGACAATGATTTGGTCGTTTAATTTTAACTTGTCGGAGTCAATTTCAATCAGATCGTCATAACGAACTCCGGTTGTTACCGTAACGCGTTTTGCTATTCCGTTCTCAACTTTATAAACCAATCGTTCATTGGTTCCTTGTTGTTTTAGAACGGCAATAGCAGGAACCATCATCGCTGTGGCATCTTCTACATCAATATTCAGTACGCCGTACATTCCCGGGCGTAACTTTTCATTTTGGTTCGGAATAGAAATTTCTACCGTAAATGTGCGGGAAATAGCGTCTATTGTAGGATGTATACGATAAATATCGCCTTCGAATACCTCGTCGGGAAATAACTCGCACCGCATAGAAACTTTTGTATCTTTATTAATAATCGGATAATAACTTTCCGCTATATTGATCTCCGCTTTAATTGGGTTGATTTGTTGAACGGTAACGATTGCGGCTTTACCAACCTGCGTATTAGGCGCTCCGGAATATAATTCTCCATCTTCAAAATATTTTCCGGTGATTACGCCTGTTATCGGCGAGAGTATTTTGGTATTCTCCTCCAAAAAACTGACATTTGATTGCGCTATTTCATATTGCGATTTCATTTGATCGTATTGTTGATCGGAGATACTTCCTTTTTCATGCAGTTGTTTCAGACGATTATAATCGGTTTCCAATGTTGTCAATTGGATTTTGGCTTGTTGCAGTTGCGTCTGATCCATAACCACCAAAATATCTCCTTTACGTACGCGATTTCCAATTTCCACGTTGATTTTTTTGATATGTCCCGGAGAAGCAGGAGCGCAATAGATCTCTTCGAAAGGAGTTAAGTTTGCCGTATAATCTACAGAACGCGTAACCTCCCTATCGCTTAATGTCATGGTTCGAACTTGAATAGTCCGTTCTTCAGCCTGTTCTTTTACTTCTGTTTTTTTTGCTCCGCAACCTGTCAAAACAAGTACTGCGCCGACAATGTAAAATAAGTTCTTAATCATTGCTTTTCTAGTTTTTATTGTGCTTTTTTTCATGAGAAATTTCTAAATTAAAGAGTATTAAAAAGTTTTTGTAATTTCAATTGCGCTTGTAATAAAGCCATAGCCGATTCCAGATAGTTTGTTTGCGCCGTTAAATAATTGCTGTTGGCCTGCGTGAGTTCCAGACTCGACAAAATTCCATATTCATATTTGTTTTTATAATTTTGAAATACGCGTTGCGCTACTTCTACGTTTTCTTTTTGTAATAAATAATTGTCAATAGCATTTTGCAAATCGCTACGTAATTGATTTTCTTGCAAATAGAGTTGATCTTCCAATAATTCTTTATTCAATTGCGTCTTCTCCAATTCTATTTTTGCCTGTCCGACTTTCGACATTCTGTCCCAAGAACTTAATACAGGAATGGACATTGTGAAATTCAGCATTTGATTTGGAGACATATCGAGTTCAGGTTTCAAAAACTTCTCTGTATAAGAATAAACGCCCACAATACTCGGTGCAAACGCCCATTTTTGCATTCCTACGTTTTTCTGGCTCAATTTCTCCTGAGTCTCCATAATCTGATACTGAATATTATTCAAAACGTCGAACGATTCATCCATCAACAACGTATATAATTGTTGCCCCAGAAAATAATCCAAGTTATCCGTCAAAACTATTTCATCGCCGGCATCTACTCCTAAATGAAACCTTAAAAGATTGTAATTAAGCGAAATAGTGTTTTTTAACGTACTCAATGCATTTTTTAATTGAGAAACTGTGACGCGCAACTGATCGACGTCGGTAATTTCCGCCATTCCAACTTCATACATACTTTGCGTATGTTCCAAAACAATTTCCAAATCTTTTAAATTGAGTTCGACAATACTTTTAGATTCTTCCGTTATCAAGGTCAAATAATAAGCGTTGGCGACATTCTCCTTAATATCCAATTCGGTCATTGCATACGCTTGCTCGGAAATTTGTTTCGACAAATTGCTCAATAAAATTCCCTGAATATATTGTCCGCTAAATATTAATTGTTGAAGATTTCCCGCAATATTCGATTGATCTTTCATCGAGATGGGCATTCCCATGATTTCCAGTTTGTAATTAAACATGGTTGTATAATCAAGCGAAGCGCTAATTTGAGGCAATCCGGCCGATATAGCTTGCCAACGTTGTTTGTTAGCAACTTCGATATCCTTTCCGGAGGTTTTAAGCATCTTGTTGTTTTCCAGAGCGAATACAACAGCTTCATTCAATGAGAAGCTGTGTTGAGTAATTTGAGCAGACGCCGCAAAGGCGACGCACATAAGCAGTAAAATCAAGCTTTTCCTTAGTAAACTCATCTTCTTAATCATTTTTATTAGTTGTATTTATTTTCCTAATTCACGTTTTTTCAGCGCCCTTTCCAACTGTTCTACGCCTTTTGGCGTTGCGATGGAGCGAATAAAATATTCCAATATTGTTATGATCACCTTTTCTATAGGAGTTTCTATTTCTCCGGTAACATCCGGATCGGCCAGAGACATGATCTGACGAGAAATAATATGAATCGTCAACTCCTTATCAATATTATCCCTAAAAATGCCGTCGGCTATTCCTTTATCCAAAAAACGTATCGCCGTACACAAATTATGTTCGTCGGTCTTCTTAAAATGTTTCTTGTAAACATCGGGATGATATTTTTTGATATCATAAAAATTATTCGGTATTTGAGTGTTGAATTTATTGATAAACAAGTCGATTTTATCAAAAGTAAAATAAATCGGCTCAATCTTTGAAAAATCCAATTTATCAACCATTTCGTCGCCAAGTCCTCTGCGATACTGCATCACATGACCTACAACGTCGTTTTTATTTTCAAAAAAACCATATAGCGTTTTTTTAGAAATTTTAAGATGCCGCGCAATGTCGTCCATTGAGCAACTCCTGATCCCATAACGGAAAAAGATCTCTGAGATGTTCTTGAGAATCTCTTTTTTTTCCAATCCGTTATTTGTATCTTCTGTCATTTTCTTATTTAAATTAAACGATGAAACAATAAAACGATTTTAACAGAAAACGTTTCCATCAAAAAGCAAGCCAAAGAAACGCTTAACAATCGTTAAAAACAAACTATTTTATTAAATAATGTTAAAGTATAAAATTTTAATTTATTGATTTTCAACAAATATTAAAATGCGTATAAAATATTCTGTTTTTTGACGGAAAAATGGCACGCTTATTTTCCCAAAATCAACATCTAAAAATCGCGACAAAAGTAGCTTGAATCGTGCTATATAGACAATGTAAAATCGACGAAAGTAGTGGATTTTCCCGATGAAAAGATAGAAAATAAAGGTTTAAAGAGGCAAAGTAATAGAGGAGGAGCTTGCATACTTTGTCGCAAACATCCCTAAAACGATCATATTTATTTTTTTTAAATTTTGAGTCGATTTTTTAGAAGTTTTAATACGACAATTGCAGGAAGCGTAAAAAAAGATTTGCTAACTCTTTTACTTTCAACTTTTAATCATTTTGTAGCTCTTTTTTTAATAAAACGTCTTTGTTTCTTAAAAGATTTTTCTACCTTTGAAAGGTTTTTTTTCTTTCTTTTTAACAAAGATAATACATTGATAATATGCACATTGCTATTTCCGGAAATATCGGATCGGGAAAAACTACGTTAGCGGGTTTGTTGGCTAAACATTTCGGATGGGAAGCGCATTATGAAAACATGGACGACAATCCATATATTCATAGTTTTTACGAAGATATGCAACGTTGGTCATTCAATTTGCAGATTTATTTTCTCAATACGCGATTTCGTCGGATCATCAATATTCGTAATAGCGGAAAAACAGTCGTTCAAGATAGAACGATCTATGAAGACGCTTGTATTTTTGCTCCTAATTTGCACGATATGAATTTAATGACTACGCGCGATTATGAAAACTATGTTGCATTGTTCGAGTTGATGTCTTCATTTATAAAAGCGCCCGATTTGTTGATCTATTTGAAAGCGTCGGTGCCTACTTTGGTACGGCAAATTCAGCTCAGAGGGCGCGAATATGAAGAAGCGATACGGTTGGATTATTTGAAATCATTAAATGATCGATACGACAAATGGATTGAAGGTTATGATTTGGGAAAATTGTTGATCATCGATGTTGATGAGATAGATTTTATGGAGCGTTCGGAAGATCTTGGAATTATCATTGACAGGGTGAATGCAGATTTACATGGATTATTCTAAAAAAAATAATATTATGAATAAGAAAAATGTCATTGCAATTATTCCCGCTCGCTATGCTTCGACGCGTTTTCCCGGCAAGCCCTTAGCCGATATCAATGGAAAATCGATGATCAGACGCGTATACGAGCAGGTTTCTAAATCTGTAGCAGATAAAGTTATTGTCGCTACCGATTCTAAAGAGATCTTCGACCATGTAAAATATTTTGGAGGAGAAGCGATGATGACTTCCAAAACCCACAATAACGGAACAGAGCGTTGCGCCGAAGTTGTAAAAACGTTGATGAATGAGATGATTATCGGAAGACGCGACATTGTTATCAACGTACAAGGCGACGAACCTTTTATCAGGCCGGAACAAATTAATTATATAGCCAATACTTTTTTACTGAGAAAGATCAAGATCGTTACTTTGGCAAAACTTATTGAAAGAGAGGAAGAATTCAATGATCCAAATGTCGTCAAGGTGATTTTTGACAAGAAAAGATGCGCGCTTTATTTTAGCCGGGCTTCTATTCCTTACATGAGAAATGAAAATGTTGCGGAGAAATTTTCACTTTGGAAACATATCGGAATTTACGGTTATCGCGTCAAAACGCTTCTCAAGTTGGCAAAGATGGCTTCGTCGCCGTTAGAACAAATGGAGATGCTCGAGCAACTTCGTTGGTTGGAAAATGGACAAAAAATTTATGTGACGCCGACAAATTTTAATAACTTTGCAATTGATACGCCAGAGGATATAAAAAATATTCCTTTTGAATTATTTGAAAATGAATAATAACTGATAATGATAGATTTATCATACTATATATACAAGCTGTTAAATAATCATGAATGCGTGGTCATTCCTGCATTGGGCGGGTTTATTACCCGTAAAAAGAGCGCGATGATCCACGCCAACCAAAACCTTTTTATTCCGCCGTCGAAACATCTTATTTTTAACGCTCGATTGACGCACAACGACGGTTTGTTGGCGCATACCATCGCTCTAGATAAAAATATCAGCTATGAATCTGCATTAGATATTATCGACGATGCGGTTGAACAAATTCTTATTCAGCTATATAAAGGCGACGATGTGACATTGACAGATATTGGCGTATTGAGTTATCAAAACGGATTGCTAAAGTTTAACCCCAATCAAGGCGTCAATATCCAAGATGAAAATTACGGTTTGAATTCTTTCATGATGCCGTTATTACAAAATGAAAAATTCCGTCCGGTCAAAGTTAAAAAAACGCCTCAGAAGCCGATTTTAAAAAGCTATCAAACGGCGGCAATTTTCATATTTCTGATTTTAGCGTTAGGAACTTTTGCGTTCTATACCAATCCGGTTCAGGATTATTTAAAAAGCTCTGTTTATCCGAAAATAATATCTCGCGTTGCAAATATTTCGTCGGTTACCGAAAAAACCGATTCGGATCATATCGTTTCCGACTCCTCGCCTGTCATTATCGAATTGGAAGAATCCATTGATGATGTTGCGGAAGAAATCGTCTCAGGAGGTGAAATCTTAGAAGAAGAGAGCGTCGTCGATAATATTTCCGAAACGGTTGTATTTGACGAGATAGCCAAACTGGAAATTGCAGAGGAAGCCGCCGTCGATAACGCTCGAAGTAATTTACCGCAAGTTGGAAAATTTTATATCATCATGGGGTCTTTCCGAACTTCCGAATTGGCGGAAGAATTTTGCAAGAAATTAAATATGATGGGATATCGCGCGGCCGAGATTTTAGATATTCCAAACAGCAAATATCGTCGCGTTTCGCTACAAAATTATACCTCTTATAAAGAAGCTACGCGATGCTTAAGGGAAGTTCAAGATCAAATGCAATCCGACGCATGGATTTTGACGGGAAAATCTGAAATGTAGTCTGTTTTGCTATGGGTAAGAAAAGAAAGCGACAACAATTTGCAGAAATAAAAACGTTTGACTACTTTTTTGAGCTTGATTATCATTCCCTAATGCAGAATTGTTTCCCTTTGAAAGGAGAATGGAACCGGTCTTTTTTTAAAAATGAAAAGCCTGTCATTATCGAACTGGGATGCGGTAAAGGGGAATATACCGTAGGATTAGCGCGGATGTTTCCGCAATACAATTATATTGGCATTGATAGAAAAAGTGCGCGTATGTGGCGCGGCGCCAAAACCGTTTCTACGGAAAAAATCAACAATGTAGCTTTTATACGCGGACAAATTGAAAATATTGAATATTATTTTGCTCCGCGGGAAATTGAACAAATTTGGATCACTTTTCCCGATCCGCAACTTCAAAAGCCGCGCGTCAGAAAACGGTTAACGCATTCGATGTTTTTAGAACGTTATCGTAAAATATTAACGCAGAATCATTGTATTCATCTCAAAACCGACGACGACACTTTTTATCAATTTACATTAGAAGTGATCGGCGAAAATAAACATCATTTGATTTGTAATACCGACGACTTGTATCGTGTTGAAAATAATGATAATATCGGCGATGAAGTGCGTTCCATCAAGACATTTTACGAGCAGATGTGGCTCAAAGAGAATAAAAAGATAAAATATATAAAGTTTCAATTAAGTGGACAATCGGAATAATTTGGATTTTTTTGTGCGCGTATGGGAAGTAACCCGTTCTATTCCTTACGGACGCGTTACCTCTTATGGAGCCATTGCTAAATGTTTGGGTACCAAATATTCCTCGCGCATGGTCGGCTGGGCTTTGAATAAAACGCACGGAGTGTATCCGCAAGTTCCTGCGCATCGCGTTGTCAATCGCAACGGAGCACTTACCGGAAAATATCATTTTGAAACGCCCTCGGCAATGGAAGAAGCCCTGAAAAATGAAGGCGTCATGACTGAAAACAATCAAGTGGTCGATTTTGATAAACTTTTTTGGGATCCGCAAAAATTGGCGGATGATTTAATGAATAATATAATAGATTAAAAACTTTAATAAAAAGAGAAGATGAAAAAAGTTGGAATTTTAATGTTAGCGGTGTTGTTTGCTTTCGCAAGTTGCGACAATGCAAAAAAAGAGCAAAAACAAAAAACAGATGAAAAAGTAAATGTAATGAAAGCGAAGGTCGATGAATTTGCTTCGGTAAAATTGACGACGGATTTTTCCGGTTTATCAGAAAAAGAGCGTCGGATGATTCCTGTCTTAATTGATATAGCGAAGATTATGGATAAATTGTTTTGGACGCAATCGTTTGGCGATAAATCATTATTGGATAAAATCGAAGATCCTTACATGAAAGAATTTGCCATGATCAATTACGGCCCTTGGGATCGTTTGGACGGAATGAAACCTTTTGTTCCCGGTTACGAAGAAAAATTGATGGGAGCGAATTTTTATCCGCACGATATGACGGTAGAAGAGTTTGAAGCGTTTGACGATCCGGATAAAGACAATCTCTACACTGTTATTGTTCGCGACGAACAAGGTAAATTAAAAACGGTATGGTATAACGATTATTACAAAGCACAATTGAGCAAAGTGATCGACTTGATGAATAAAGCGATTGAATTGGCGGAAGATCCGGGTTTGAAAAACTATCTTCAACTGCGTGTGAAAGCGTTTCAAACGGATGATTATTTTGCGAGCGACATGGCTTGGATGGATATGAAAGAGAGTCGTATCGATTTTGTTGTCGGCCCGATAGAAAATTATGAAGATCGTCTTTTTGGTTACAAAACCGCTTATGAATCTTTTGTTTTAGTGAAAGATGAAAAATGGAGCGCCGATTTGGCAAAATTCACAAAAATGCTTCCCGCGCTTCAAACAGCCTTGCCATGCGACTCGAAATTCAAACAAGAAGTTCCCGGATCGGATTCCGACCTTAATGTATACGATGCGATTTATTACGGCGGAGATTGTAATTCGGGTAGTAAAACAATTGCTATCAACCTTCCCAACGATGAACGCGTTCATCTTGAAAAAGGCGCGCGCCGTTTACAATTGAAAAACTCCATGAAAGCTAAATTCGATCTGATCTTGATGCCTATTGCAGAATTGATGATGGATCAATCACAATTGAAAAATATCAAATTCGATGCATTCTTTTCAAATGTAACATTCCATGAAGTAGCGCACGGTCTTGGCATTAAGAATACCATCAACGGCAAAGGCAATATTCGCGAAGCGTTGAAAGAGCAATATATGTCGTGGGAAGAGGCAAAAGCGGATATTTTAGGGCTATTCATGGTTGAATATTTGGTTGAAAAAGGAGAAATTACAAATTGCACCGTAGAAGACGCTTATGCGACGTTCATTGCAGGGATCTTGCGTTCGGTTCGTTTTGGCGCATCCAGCGCGCATGGACAAGCCAATATGATGGCTTACAATCTCTTTGAAGATAAAGGCGCGTTTGCGCGCAATGCAGAGGGAAAATATCTTATTGATTTTGAAAAATCGAAAAGCGCGTTACGCGAATGGGCGGCTTTAATCCTCGAAGTGGAAGGCGAAGGAAAATATGACTTTGCTAAAAACTACAATGAGATAAACGGGAGAATACGTCCGTCGCTACAAGCTGATTTAGATAAAATCAATCATGCGAATATTCCGCGCGATATTCGCTTTGAACAGGGAGTAGAATCTTTAGAATTATAAATTTAATAGTAAATAACAGGTTATGAGTTATAAACGCGATCATCTGTCCTTATAATTCATAATCCATAAACTCATAACTTTATCTATGGCATTACAAGAGGAACTCGAACGGAGCGGTAATAAATTATTCAGATATAGAGGGTCTATTCCTTTGATATTTTTGGTCGTCGGGCTATTATTTCATGCTTACAAATCGTGGCAGGGAACTATTTGGGATAAATATCCTCAATATGCGTTGTATTATGAACTTTTCTGTTTGTTGATTACGTTTGTAGGATTTTTTACCCGGATTTATACCGTGGGACATACGCCTGCGAATACCTCCGGGCGAAATACCGCCGAAGGGCAAGTCGCTAGCGAATTGAATACGACGGGAATTTATTCGATGGTTCGTCATCCGCTATATCTGGGTAATTTTTTTATGTGGGTTGGAATAGCTTTGCTAATTTCCGATTTATGGTTTGTCGTTGCATTTTGCTTTTTTTATTGGGTTTATTACGAGAGGATCATGTATGCCGAAGAGCAATTTTTAAGACGGAAATTCGGCGATGTTTATTTAGAATGGGCGGATAAAACGCCCCCGTTCATTCCAAAATTCTCACTTTTCAAAAAACCTCGTTATTCGTTCAGTTGGAAAAAGGTCATAAAAAAAGAAAAAAACGGATTAGCCGCTATTTTTATAATTTTCTCGCTATTTTATGTGGTGGGGCAGCTTGTAAAAAGATTGCCGATCGAATTGAATTATCTCTTAATTTCATGTATTACGACCACAGTTATATATTTGATATTGAAAATTATAAAGTCTAAAACGCATTGGCTTGACGAAGCTGGCAGATAACTTGATTCTTTAATGAGTTTTTCTTAAAAGAGAATAGCATGATTAAATCAATGACCGGTTATGGACGTTCGATTGTTAATTTTGGAGCAAAAACCATAACGATTGAGATAAAAAGCGTCAACAGCAAACAATTTGACCTCTCTTTGAGGTTGCCTTCACTCTACCGAGAGAAAGAATTAGAGATCAGAACAATGATTTCTTCTGTGATAGAACGCGGTAAAACGGATATTTTGATTGCAATCGAATCTTCTATGGAGGGAGAGTCGTATATGTTGAATCAATCGCTTGCCGGACGATATTATAAAGATTTAAAGCAATTATCGGAAACTATCGGAGAAGGGAGTTCCGATCAATACTTATCAATCATTGCGCGTCTTCCGGACGTATTTAAATCAACTTCCGAAATGCTCGATGAGGATGAATGGACGGCCGTTTCAACAAGTATTTCCGAAACGTTAAAGAAAATAGACGTCTTTCGTATTAACGAAGGCGACGTTTTGCAAAGCGATTTCTCTTTCAGAGTAAACGCCATTTTGGAACTGCTCAATAAAATTGCTCCATTTGAAAAAGAGAGAACGCAATGCATTCGTTTAAAACTGCTCAACGCTTTTAATGACATTGAGAAAAATAACGAGATCGATAAAAACCGTTTTGAACAGGAATTGATCTATTATTTGGAAAAATTTGATATCACAGAGGAGAAAATACGTTTGCGTAAGCATTGCGAGTATTTTTTGGAAACGATGAACGAAGTGGGAGCTTCCGGCAAAAAGCTCGGTTTCATATCTCAAGAAATGGGGCGTGAAATAAATACGTTAGGTTCAAAGGCTAATTATTTCGAGATGCAGCGCATTGTAGTTTTGATGAAAGATGAGTTGGAAAAGATTAAAGAACAGTTGTTGAATATTTTATAAGATAATAAAATGAATAGCTCCAATCATAAAGTTATCATTATGTCGTCGCCGAGCGGAGGCGGAAAAACGACCATAATGAAACGGCTTTTGAAAGATTATCCGGAATTGGAATTTTCCATTTCGGCATGTAGCCGTTCGCCCAGAGATGGAGAGATTGAAGGAAAAGATTATTATTTCTTGACGGTAGAAGAGTTTCAGAAAAAAATAGCCGACAATGAATTTTTAGAATGGGAAGAAGTTTATGAAGGCATGTTTTACGGAACGTTGAAATCGGAAGTAAAGCGTATTTGGAATAAAGAACATGTAGTCGTTTTTGACGTGGATGTCGTCGGGGGAAATAATCTGAAAAATTATTTTAAAGAGCAAGCGTTGGCAATTTTTATCATGCCGCCGTCTGTAGAAGTATTGCGAGATAGATTATTAATGCGCGGTACGGAAACGGTTGAATCGATAGATATTAGAGTTGCTCGCGCTGAATATGAACTGACTTTTTCCGATAAATACGAAACGATCATTATTAACGACGACATAGAAACGGCCGTTCGGGAAGCCAAAGAAGCTGTTTCCGATTATTTATATGGAAAAGAAAAATAATATAGGCCTTTTTTTCGGTTCGTTCAATCCGATTCATATTGGACATCTTGCTATTGCCAATTATCTCTATTCTTTTACCGATTTGGATGAAATATGGTTTGTCGTTTCGCCTCAAAATCCTTTAAAAGAAGAACAAACGCTTTTAAACGATGGCGAACGATTGAAAATGGTTGCATTAGCAATAGAAAATTATGATGGCTTTCAAGTTTGCGACATAGAATTTAGTTTCCGAAAGCCTTCGTACACGATTCATACTTTAGACTATTTGCAAACAGCTTATCCCGAGAAGAACTTTTATCTTATTATTGGGGAAGATAGTTTGGCGGACATCCATCTGTGGAAAGATTTTGAAAAAATATTGGAACGTTACCACATTTATGTATATAATCGTTCCGGAAATTCATCAATACCGTATGCGCAATATCCAAATATTCAAATAATTAAAGCGCCGCTCTTAGATATCTCTTCTACATTCATTCGACAAGCGTTGAAAGAACATAAAGACGTTCGCTTCTTTTTACCGGAAAAAGCGTACGATTATATCAAAGCAAATAAGTTCTATTCTTAATGCTTGTGAAGTTCAGATGGATTTTATCTTGCTATAAAAGCCTTTCCTGCTTTTTTAACCGTCGAGCCGGAAGAATTTTTCACAATTACTTGGTAGATGTAACATCCGCTTGACGCAGGAGATCCATTTTCATAGTCGCCGTACCATCTTATCGGAGGAATACGATATCCTGTTGAGAAATCTGTATGTTGAATTTCTCGAATAAAACGTCCCGTAATGTCATAAATCTTGAGCGTAACTTCTAACTGTTCATTGGATACATTATGAGAAAAAATAAAGTCGGTATAAGAATTGAACGGATTCGGATAGTTGTAAAGATCTTCAACTATTAATTTTGGCTTCGTGACAACTACAAATTTAATGGTTCCCGTCGTTGAGTTGTTATAGGTATCCCAAGCGCGAACAGTAATTGTGTGTTCGCCTTCTGATAGATTATAAAGCGGATAAAAAGCATCTCCTTGTTTATAACCACTTGTCGCTTGATAAAAATTATTCAGACTGAACTGATTATTCACGTTTCCGTCCAATACGCCGATAATATCATGGCCGATAGCCGATCCTGTGGCATTAATGCCGTTTTCATCATATAATTTGACCAGCAATATCGGATTGGAGTCGGTGTATCCGCCGTTAACAAACAATGTATCATTCATATAAAGTTGCATGGAAGGCGGCGTTTCATCAATGTCGGGATTAGGATTAATACCGCCGACGACAAATTTATTGAACATGCCGTTTGCATCTTCCATTCTTTTCTCGTCATAAGCGTAAAAACTGATTCTTGAGTAATCGAACGAATAATCAATATCTTTCGAAACAAAAAACTCAAATGTAAATCGACCATTTTCAACCTTTTCTATCCCTTTAAAGATGATATTTTTCCACATGTAATACTCAGTAATAGTTTCGGAAGATACTTGGCCTAAAGTTTTCATAACAACTTCTTTGTCGTATATTGTCGGATATACTTTTCCATTAAATCCGTTTTGGAACTCGCCTTTTATATTATGAATTTCTCCGGAAAGTTTTACCGAGGTAAGCGCGCTAATGGTATCTGTGTTATATAGAACATCTTTCCCGTTAATTTCTGTACAAAAAACTTCATATTTCGAAGGAAAAGCAAGATACATGGCCGGATCGCCAAAAATAGAGTACATATAACTATTGTCGAATGGAACTTCTCTTTTAGCCAACATTGCAGCCGTTCCAATAGACGTCGGTTGATGCTGATTGGAATCAGATGGAAGTAATGCTTTATAAAATTCTCTAATTAAACTATTATTTGCTGTATTTGTACTTGGTCTTTGAGAGACCAATAAAGCTATAGCTCCGCCATTTTCTTTTAAAAACATGGTTTCTCCGGCAGAGGTTTCTTTAAAATCTACTGGCCCGTAAGTACATGCTTCGGTGATCACAAACGGCATATTATTGAAATTATTCCAACTGTTTATGTCGGAAATTTCTACTAAACGCTCTTCCGACAAGCTTTGCGGGCTTCCATGTCCTACATAATTCATTATCAAAACGCCTTGATTCATTTTTGTATTGATAGCTTTATTTGCATCAGGATAGCGAATGCCGCCTGGAGCAACAACGCGGGTGTAAGAATCGGCATATACTTTGTCGATTACTACGTTGGGATTTAACATGGTAATGATTCGTGCATGTCCCTCGCAACTATTTACAAAAGCGTCGGATGTAGAGGTAGACTTGTCCGGATCGTCGGAGACCAATAAAATGGTATTTCTCCATGCTCCATACAGTACCGGATCGGCGCTCGAATAATATAACCGCTTATTTATTGTTCTATGAGCTTCATCAATATTTTTAACGGGGAAACGTCCGACGGCAATATCGGGAACTCCTTCTACCAAATAATCGGTAGCCCCTTCTTCCTCGTCTAACATGGAAAAATAGTCGTCGGACGCCCTTGTAGAGATTTCTACAAAGAAATTTTTCGGTCGTACCGAACTGATCCATGTCGGGACAAAATTGAGTTGTTCAACCTTATTCTTGTAATCATAAGATCCTAATCCAAAAAGCGTTAAATAACGAGGCGGTTTTGATCCGCTTGTCAGATAAAGCATACGCATCACATCGCGAATAGCCGTCGCGTCCTGTTTTCCGGAAGAAAATTCGTTATAGATATCTTGAGGCGTCAATAATTTTGTTGAAAGTCCTAAATTATTGGAATGTTCGTCGACTAATCTTTGCGCTTCAACGATAAAATCGGGATGAGCCACAATAATACTTTCAATATCTCTTAATCCTAAAATGTTTTGATTTTCTACTTTGCCGACAAATACGGGTTTGTAAGATTCCGAATCCTTAAAGGCGATGAACTCATGTATTTTTTTTCCGTCGCTTTTAAATGAAGCGGCGCTTCCCGATGTAGAAGTTCCTACTTTATATACGTTGGCATGATCTGTTATGTCCCAAATTATTGTTTGCGAGGAGACATTTTTTAGTTGATACTTAGTAATCTTTCCTTCTCCAAAACTGTTTTTATCTCGGAAGCCATATTGTTTATTATTAAAATTTAATGCTTGTCGCGCTTGCAATTCAAAATAATCAAGTCTTCCAATTGCTGCGCTTTCGCTGCTTTGAAATTTCATTTTTAACGAAATGTTTCCCGATGAAGCGTTAAATGAATTTCTAAATAGATCATATTTGGGATGCGGTTCAGTAGTTGAAATAGCAAATGTCGTGATTGTCTCCGTACCATTCGAATAGATAAAATTTGCGCTCTTATTTGCGACTTTATTATTTACCAATACCGCTGATTTTAATAATATCGGATCGGCGTTTATAAAATCAGGGATGTTGATTGAAAACGTATGTTCCTGATTAGGAAAAAATCGCTCGCCGAACCATAAACGTCCACCGTTTTTTTCATATTCAAGATCTTGCTCGTGAAACATTCGAAAATCGCCGTTACCGGTGGTATAGGTCTCTTGTAAATGATTGTTATCTACTGTTTTTATACGTTTTCCGTCTTCATTCGAGATAGTAACGTAATAATAATTATAATCGGAATAAATATTAAAAAGATGTTCAAAACAGTTGTTTTCAGCGCTATATTTCCAAACATGAGGCCCTTCTCCATAAAATAAGATGTAATCGTTTTCATTCAAAACTCCATCATTTTCCCCTTGTACAAATATGGATAATTCCTGAATCCCCGTGTTTGGAATCGCTTCATTTTTATATGGCAATATTGAACCGCTCAATCCGTACATTTTCAACTTTTGGGGATTTATAGAAGAGATATTCATCCCCATAGATTTCAAATCTTCTCCGGTGATCTTGTAAATACCGGTTTCGGAAATTTCGATTTTGTACCAATCGCCGTCGGCCATAGGAGACCTTGAGGGATAATTATAAGAAGCGGTTTGCTGTGTTGAAACTGTATGATTATTACTGAACATAACTTCAATATCAACGGAAAAAAGACGTTCTAATATATGCGTTTCAGGATTTTTTCTGAATGGAATCAAAATAAGTTGAAAATTGCTCTTACGCAGTTCGGGATAACTGACAAATTCATAAACGACCGTATCGGCAATAAAGGATAGATCTTTTTCGCTTAAAAGATATTCCATATTCATCGGTAAGAAAACAGGATTTGTAAATTTAAAGTGAACGTTTTGTCCGGAAATGTCCGAACTGAAAAGCGTCGTATATAACGGTAAATTTCCCCAACGATCGTTGTATGAAGCATCAAAAAAGTGAAGCAATTGCATGTTTTCTTCCTCAGGCGGACAATACGGACGAGCGCTCCATTCAAATTCAACATGCCGTTTAATCTCCTTTACTTGCGCAAAAGAGGTTGAAATCAATAATGCTAGAATGACGAGAAAAAGTAACTTCTTATTCATAATATAATGTTCCTTTTCAAAAATAAAATTCATTTAATAACATCAAAAATCAAGCCATTACAAACCGATTCTATTATAAATTCAAAACGTTTGATAACAGTTATTATTGTTTCTTTTTTCCCCTCTAAATATCCTGCTTTGTCGGATATTTGTCAAGATGAAAAGATGGCGTAAAAGTAGATAAAAATTGCGAAAGGAGAGATGAAAAAATACTTTATTACGGGCGATGAGAATCTGTTTTGTTGAAAACATGATATAAAGTATAGATATATAGATAATTGTCTTTTATCAATCGATTTATAATTGACTGTTTTTGAATTAATTTCAATAAAATGATGCTATCAATACAAATCCCAAAAAAATATTTGCTAATCAATATGCCGCTTCACGGTCATATTTTTATATTTTTCCAGATTCTTTCCGGATTTCGCTATATATTTGCCCCAAATCTTTTTTTAATCATGAAAATACTTTTAATAGAAGATGATAAGAAACTTAGAGAAACCATTATTGATTTCCTTTTGAGTGAAAAATATATCGTGGAATATGCGACGGATTATTACTCTGCTTTAGAAAAAGTATCTGTTTACGAATACGATTGTATTTTGCTTGATATCATGCTTCCCGGCGGCAGCGGACTGGATATTTTGCAAGAGTTGAAACAACGACATAAAAAAGAGAGCATTTTGATCATTTCGGCCAAAGATTCCATCGAAGATAAGGTTTTAGGATTGGATTTGGGAGCAGATGATTATTTGGCAAAACCATTTCATTTTGCGGAACTGAATGCGCGAATTAAGTCGATTATTCGAAGAAAACAGGCCGACGGCGATACCAATATTGTATTTAAAAATATGCGCATGGATCTTGACAAAAGAAAAGTTTTTATTGAAGATAAAGAGCTCTTGCTAAATCGTAAAGAGTTTGATATTCTCTATTATTTCATGACAAATCCCGATAGATTGATCTATAAAACCACGCTTGCCGAGTCGGTTTGGGGCGATAATATTGATCAGGTTGACAGTTTGGATTTTATCTATTCGCAAGTTAAGAATTTACGGCGCAAACTCAGGCAATCAGGAGCAATACCTGCCATCAAAGCCGTTTATGGTTTTGGATATAAATTATGCGCATGTGACGATCATTCCGATTAATAAACTCTTATATTTATGAAACTTCTGCAATATACTTCTTATAAGTTTGCCGTTTTACTACTCTTTTTTATCGGCACATGGGGAATATTGTTCTATTTTGCCATGCGTAATGAAATCATTGACGAAACAGATGATATGCTGAAAGGTTATCGCGATATTTTTATAAAAAAAGCGCTGAATGACGCTTCATTGTTAAACACTACTTATGAAACGACATTCGACCGATACTCTATCCGTTTATTAAGTCGCGAAGAAGCGTCCCATTATCGAGAAAGTTGGCACAACGAAGAGATGTATTTTCTCGAAGGCAACGAACATATTCCTGTTCGGGTCTTTAAATCGATGTTTTTGGCCTCCGACGATCAATATTATGAATTAGAGGTTCAAATGTCGACCATAGAAAGGGACGACATGGCGGAAACGCTAATTTTCTATTTGACAGGACTTTTCATTGCTCTTTTGATCTGTATTTTTATCGGAAATCGAATTATTTTAAAAAGAAGTTTTGCGCCGCTCAAAAAGCTCCTTTCATGGCTCAACTCCATTGTTCCCGGCAAATCGATTCCTCCTTTAAATAATCACACTAAAATAATGGAATTCAGCCGATTGAATGAAGCCGCGCTTGCCATGAGCCAACGCAATCTTCAAGTGTATGAACAACAAAAGCAATTTATCGAAAATGCTTCGCATGAACTGCAAACGCCGCTTGCAATAGCTTTAAATAAAATAGAATTACTATCTCAAAATGAAGAAATAAGCGAGAAACAATCATCCGAATTATATGAGATTTATAACTCTTTGAATCAAATCGTACGCCTGAATAAATCGTTATTGCTTTTATCTCGAATAGAAAACGGACAATTTCAAGAAAATGATGAAGTGAATATCAACGCTTTAGTCGACGATACCGCTCAAAATTTTATGGAAATATATGATTGCAAAGGGATCAAATTCACAATTGCCAATGATGAAAAATGCAACGTTGTAATGAATAAAATGCTCTCAAAAATACTTATATCCAATATATTAAAAAATGCTTTTATTCATGTTCCGAATAACGGATATATTTCCGCATCGATTGAAAGAGATAAACTAGTCGTTAAAAACAGCGGAGAAAAGCCTTTGGATAAAATGAAAATATTTGAAAGATATTATCAAACATCGGAAGAAAAAGAAGATTCAACGGGATTAGGACTTTCTATTACTCGATCAATCTGTCGTTTATATAAATTTGAATTGAGTTACGATTTTTATGAAGGACATATTTTTACGATAAAATTCAAATAAAAGAAAAATTCCTAAATTTTTCCAAAATCAGGCGAGATCTTTGTCGCGTAAAATATGTTTAATATCAATTTTTTTAAAAAATTAGAATTATGAAAAAGTTCATTTTAATAGCTTTATTAAGCTTTTTTGCCGGACAAATAGTTTCGGCGCAAGATACGGTAACGCATGACGTACGGCAACTGCCTCAAATTTCTCAAAATTTTATCACGGAGCATTTTTCCGATGAAAAGATATCGTATATCAAAATTGATAAAGAATTGCTGACTACCGATTACGAGGTCACTTTTGTTAGCGGAAAAGAGGTCGAATTCGACAAAAATGGAACATGGCGCGAGGTGGATTGTAAAAAAGCAGCCGTTCCGGCAGCGATAATTCCGGAGAAAATATTACAGTACGTAAATCAAAATTATGCGAATAGTTCCATCGTCAAAATAGGAAAAGAATACAGACATTACGAGGTGGAATTGGCCAATGATCTTGACCTCGAATTTGATTTGGAAGGTAATTTTTTAAGAATTGATTAATTTTGGAAAATATAAAAAGTTGTTAATCATGAAAGTATTATTGAAACTGGGGATGATCTTATCGCTGTCGACTTTATTTCTCTATTCATGTGAAAATTCGAAAACTGCTCCGAATGCTTCGCTTGAGAATACTTTTCAGAAAATGTATCCGAACGCCAAATATGTTGAGTGGGAGCGAGAAAGAGGTTATTATGTGGCAGAATTTCGCGATAGCGGCTATGAAAAAGAGGCTTGGTTTGATAAAGATTATAATTGGGTATTGACGAAAACCGAATATGAACGCAAAGCGCCCAATATCATCAAGGAAGCTATTGCTCAAACCGAGTATAGAGATTGGCGTATTGACGATGTCGATTTCATTGAAACGAGAGATAATGGCTCTTTTTATATCGTGGAAGTTGAAAAAGGAGAGCGCGAAGTCGATCTCTATTTCTCAGGGACGGGGGAATTCATTAAAGTCGTTTATGACGATGATGATTATCATAGGGAAATATTCTGATCTGCAATTGCGGCTACCCATAAAGTCGGATAGCCCCGTTTATTATTGTTTATTTCGGTAAAAGTTTACGGCATGAATGATAGGAAACCGATATTTTCCGTTTACATATTTTGCCGCTTAATCGAATTGAGATAAAAGAAGAGGATTTTGGATATCCTCCTCTTTTTTATATAGCGATTTTTAAACGAGAATTGGGGAATCGCATTCAATAAAAATGCTGTGTTGAGAGTTAAAAGTTCGATAGATTAATGTCTGTCTTGAATCTCTCTGCTCTATAAGCGGCGACTTAAAATGTCATTTGATATTTTTTAAAAAGTTGTTTATTAATCAACTAAAATCATTTTCTTTTGTTGAAAAAAAATGTATAAAACTTGCGAGAGGAAGCTGTAAAATGAGTACCTTTGCACTCGTTTATTGATAATAAATTATATATTTAATAATAAATGTCATTTTTATGAAGAAAAACGTAATTATTATTGGCGCTGCCGGTAGAGATTTCCACAACTTTAACACCTTTTTCAGAGGTAATGCAAGTTATAACGTTGTCGCTTTCACTGCGGCTCAAATTCCTGATATCGACGGAAGAAAATATCCGAAAGAATTAGCCGGAGATTTATATCCGGAAGGAATTCCGATCTATGCCGAAGAAGAACTCACAAAATTGATCAAGGATTTAAAAGTAGACGTATGCGTATTCGCATATAGCGACGTTCCTTATCCGAGAGTGATGAACATGAGCGCCATCGTGAATGCAGCCGGAGCAGATTTCTGGTTACTTGGTCCAAAAGAGACAATGATCAAATCTACAAAACCGGTTATTGCAGTCGGCGCAACGCGTACAGGATGCGGAAAAAGCCAAACTTCAAGAAGAATTATCGAAATATTGGTTGAAATGGGCTTGAAAGTGGTAGCGGTACGTCACCCCATGCCTTACGGAGACTTGGTAAAACAAAAAGTACAACGTTTTGCTACTGTCGAGGATTTGAAAAAACATGAATGTACGATCGAAGAGATGGAAGAATACGAACCTCATGTTGTTACCAAACGTAATGTGATCTATTCAGGCGTTGATTACGAAGCGATCCTTCGCGAAGCTGAAAAAGATCCCGACGGATGCGACATCATTCTGTGGGATGGCGGAAATAACGATTTTCCGTTCTACGCGCCTGATTTGATGGTAGGCGTTGTTGATCCATTGCGTCCGGGCGCAGAAGTTTCTTATTATCCGGGAGAAGTTGTCGCTCGTATGGCAGACGTTATCTGTATTAATAAAATCGACTCGGCTTCATTAGAAAATATCAATATTGTCCGTCAAAATATAGCTAAAATCAACCCGAAAGCTACGGTTATCGATGCAGCTTCTTATTTGACGGTAGACAAACCGGAATTAATTACCGGCAAAAAAGTATTGGTTATCGAAGACGGCCCGACTTTGACGCACGGCGAAATGAAAATCGGAGCCGGAACTGTTGCAGCTTTGAAATATGGCGCAGCCGAATTGGTTGATCCAAGACCTTATACCGTTGGAAAATTATCAGAAACGTTCAAAATCTATCCGAACATCGGAATATTGCTTCCGGCAATGGGTTATGGCGAACAACAAGTGAAAGACCTCGAGACAACGATTGCTAATACGCCTTGCGATGCAGTAGTTATCGGAACGCCGATCGATTTGAACCGTATTGTAAAAATCAAACAACCTACCGTAAAAGTTGGTTACGAGCTTCAAGAAATCGGTTATCCGAATTTCGAAGGAATTCTGAAAGATTTTGTTGAAAAACACAAATTGTTGAAAAAATAATTTTTATATTTGAGGCGACTAAAAATTAGTCGCCTTTTTTTTAAATCATAATTTTCAGTTTCATCTACATAAAAATAATTCATGGAAAATCGCAGCCTTATTTCAATCAACGATCACACGCCGGAGGAACTTATAAAAATATTAGACCTCGCCGAAAAATTTGAAGAAAAACCAAAACAAAAAATCTTGAGCGACTATGTAGTGGCGACGCTTTTTTTTGAGCCGTCGACGCGTACAAGATTAAGTTTTGAAAGCGCCGCTAATCAATTGGGCGCGCGTGTTATCGGCTTTTCCGACGCTTCCAATTCGAGCGTTCAGAAAGGCGAATCATTAAAAGACACTATTCTTACCGTCAATCAGTATTCCGATATCATCATCATGCGCCATCCTATTGAAGGAAGCGCGCGATTTGCTTCGGAAGTAGCTTCTATTCCGGTCGTTAATGCCGGCGACGGCGCCAATCAACATCCGACGCAATGTCTTTTGGATCTCTATTCTATTCGTAAAACGCAAGGAAAATTGGACAATCTGAACATCGCCTTAGTCGGAGATTTAAAATATGGACGCACTGTTCATTCGCTCACCGAAGCAATGTGCCATTTCAATGCAACTTTTCATTTGGTGTCTCCTACGGAATTAAAACTTCCAAGTTCCGTAAAACGATTTATCAAAGAGAAAAATTTGGAATATCATCAATATACCGATTTGATGGAATGTATTGATAAAGTGGATATTCTTTATATGACCCGCATTCAAAGAGAACGTTTTTCCGATCCGATCGAATACGAAAAAGTGAAAAATTATTATATCCTGAAAAATAAGATGTTAGAAAATACGAAGCCAAATCTGCGTATTTTGCATCCGCTTCCGCGCGTCAATGAGATTAACGAAGACGTTGATAATAATCCCAAAGCATACTATTTTCAACAAGCGCTGAATGGAGTATTTGTTCGTCAGGCTATTTTAGCTTCTATTTTAGGAGCCGATCCTGTAAATAAATAAAAACCTGAAAGATTTTTCAAAAAATCAAATTTCTGAATAAAAAAACAAATAAAACATAGAAAAATGAGTGAAAAAAGAAAAGAATTAGTGGTATCGGCTATTGAGAATGGTACAGTGATCGATCATATTCCTTCGGATAAGTTGTTTTTAGTAATAAAGATTCTTGGATTGGATAACTTTAATAAACCTGTTACTTTCGGTTCTAACTTGGAAAGCAAAAAAATCGGACAAAAAGGCATTATAAAAGTTCAGGGTAAATTTTTTCAAGATCATGAAATTCGCAAAATTGCTTTGGCAGCTCCAAAAGCGACGTTAATCACAATAAAAAATTATGAAGTAGTTGATAAACGCAGGGTAGAATTGCCCGATCATATTATCGGGATTGTGAAATGCGTTAATCCGAAATGTATTACGAACAATCAAAATGTAACGCAAAGATTTAATCTGCTTGATAAAGACGATGTGAAATTACACTGTCATTATTGTGAGAAAATTACCAAAAAAGAGAATTTTGAATTTTTGTAGATAATAATCATATGATAGCGCGAGACGCTTCTTGTTAAGCCTCTCGCTGTAAACAAGTCCGGTCGCTTTCAATTAGTCGGTTGGATTTGTCGTTTTCTTTTCGAAAAATTCCGAAATACGATTTAGAACCTGAAAACAGGAGCGTCAATCCTGAAAGATTATACGCTGAATATTTTCTGTGTTTTCTAAAGACCGAGTTGTTTTTATTATTAAATTTGCACTTTCAAAAAAAAACTAGAAATTATGAAGAAAGTATTCCTGATTGTCTTATTATGTTTGTTTTACGGGGCATTTTCTCAAAAGCAAACCGTAACTTATTCTTTTGCGCCGCACAGCCAAATAGAAAGCGCCGATGGCTTTAGCTCTATTTTTATTGATAATTGTAGTAGCGTCGCCGAAGAAGGAGCTCCTGATCTTCCTGTATTTGGGGCTAGTATTCTTTTAGAACCGGGATGTGAAATATCTGCTGTTAATGTAATTCATGCGGAGTATTATCCGTCGGTCGAAAATATTGCTATTCGTCCCAGCGCCGGACAATATCCGATCTCTATAGGAACTCCCGAAAATTATACTCTGCAGCCAAAGCCTGAAATTTATACAGTTAATAAAAATTATCCGGAAAGAATCATTGAACATGAATATACTTCATTTTATCGCGGTTACGCTTTAGGTTCTTTTTTGATCAATCCCGTTATTTATAACCCTGTAGAAAAAAGAGCGGAATTTATTAAAAATATCACCATTGAAATCGTTTCTCAGTCTACTGAAAAAGCGCAAGCTTCGTTAAATTTTTTGAGAGACGATGTCGCAACAGTTGAAAAAGTTAAAACAAAAATAGACATAAAAGATCAAATTTCATTAAATTCCTATGCGAGTTTTAACAAAAGAGGAGATAATGAGGCTAATTATGATATTTTGGTTATAGCGCCGCAAGAATTTTTAGGCGAAGAGATTGACGAATATGTAGCGCTTAAAAATCGTTGGGGATATAAGGTGATCGTTAGAACATTAGAGGATATTAAATCTGCTTATTCCGGCATTGATGATGCCGAAAAAATGAGAAATTGCGTCATTGATATGTATAAAAACGAAGGAATCTCTTATTTAATGCTGTTTGGGGATTCTCATCCTGCTTCAAACAGTTCTCACCATAAACTTCCATATCGAAAAATGTACGGACAAGTAAACAGTACAAGCGGGTTGATGACCGACAATCTTCCGTCGGATATGTATTTTGCTTGTTTGGATGGAAACTGGTACGACGGTAACGGCAGTTGGGGAAAACCGGAAAATGACGATTTAGAACATGAAATTAGCGTTGGTCGCCTTTGTGCAGACAGCAAAGCAGAGATTGGCGTATTTGTAAGTAAGTTGATAAAGTATCAAGACGCTCCCATAAAAGAAGATGTAAAAAAAGCTTTTATGGTGGGAGAAAATTTGAATGCAAATCCAGTAACGTGGGGAGGAGATTGTAAAGATGAAATCGTTACAGGAGGTACTTTCAATCAATATACGACGACCGGGATACCGTCATATTATACTGTCTCAAAACTATATGAAAGAGATCATGGTAATTGGGGATCCGGTTCATTATTCAACTATTTCAATTCGGGAACTCATTTAGTCAATCATTTAGGACATTCATTTACCGATTATAATATGAAAATATATACTTATCAGGTAACTAATTCAAATTTCACTAACGATGGAGTAAGTAAAGGATTGGCTATTTTGTATTCGCAGGGATGTTATAATGGGTCTTTCGACAATACGAATGATTGGGGACAAACAAGCAATACGGATTGTATTAGCGAAGCTTTTTTGAAATTGACAGGAGGATTTGTCGCTAATATTGGAAATTCACGTTATGGATGGTACAATCCCGGCGGAACAAATGGCGCTTCTCAGAGATTTGACCGTTACTTTTTTCACGCTATATTTGAAGAAAATATTTTTAATATTGGCGACGTCAATTCCTATTCAAAAGATATTAATAAGTCATATATTACGGGAAACTCTGCCTTACGATGGTGCGCATACGAATTGAATCTTATGGGCGATCCTTCAATGGATATATGGACAAATACGCCTACTGAGTTTGATCTACAAATGGTTAATGCGGTTAAACAAAGCGATTCCGAAATTTTAATCTTTGCTAACGAACCATACGCAAGAGTCGCTGTTTTTAATGGAAATGAATTTATTACAAGAGTTGTTTGTAATGAAGAAGGGGAGGGAACTATTGTTTTTGACGAAACGGTAAATTTCAACTCATTGGTCATCTCTATAACTGCTCATAATAAAATTAGATATGAGGCTCCTATTGATTTCGTAGTTGCTCCTCCAGTTATGGATTTAGATGCAACAGTAGACGGTATTGTTGTTTCATTGAAATGGAAAAAGCCGGATCAAGTAAAATCAGATGAGATCAAGTCATACATAATATATCGAAACGGCGTTAAAATAGCCGTTGTAGAATCTGAAAATCTTGAATTTATCGATGATTCTCCTTTGGCCGAGTATACGGAATATACTTATTGCATAAGAGTAGAATATCATGGATTCTCTTCCGGAAATACTTGCGAAACAATTACGACGGATTACTCTTGTAGCAAGATTTCAAATATAAGAAATACTGTCAAAGGGAAAGAAGTTTCTATTTATTGGGATGCTCCGCCATCCGTGACTCCTAATATGTATGAGATTTATCGTAATGACGAACTTGTAGGTGAAACTGCAAAGTCGCCTTATAAAGAGACGGCTCCAAGAGAATATGAGCTTTATGATTATTGCGTGGTTGCAAAATATGATAAGTGCAACTCCGATTCTGTTTGTACTAGACTTCGGACACAACTTATTTGCGGAATTGTCGAAGGATTAAAATCTAAGATTAATGATGATAATGTTACGCTAACATGGAGGATAAATTCTCCTAATACTGTTTCTAAATACGTTATTGAAAAAAACGGCGAAGTTATTGGCGAAACAACTGAAACAACATTTATAGATGAAAATATAATAGGCGGAGAAAGCAATTATTGTATAATTGCAGTTTTTGAAAATTGTGAATCAGATCCAAGTTGCCATGCTGTAACCATCGTTGGAATTGACAATTCTTCTGATAGTGTGAACGATTACAGGATATATCCCAATCCGGCGCAAAATCAAATAACCGTTGCCGGCAAAGATATCGATCGCATTGTTATTTTTGATATTTCAGGAAGAATCGTCGGCAATATAGAATCTAATAATGCCTCTATTCATATTTCCTTGTCTCAATATGAAAGCGGTATCTATTTAATGCAAATTCATTCTAACGGAAAACAAACTGTAAGACGATTTTCTGTGGTAAAATAAATCGCTTTTCCTAAATATAAAGAAACGAGGCTAAATTTTGTTTAGCCTCGTTTCTTTATATTTAGTTTCTATGGGGATCATATAACATGTTAATATTAAATGCGCTAAGGCGTAAAAATGGATCCCCTGCAAAAGTATGTGTTTAAGCATAAATGTTGGTCAATCTAAACAGAAAGAAATTGACATCCACGACCCCTCTCAAAGAGGCCTAAAAGCTTTAATCTTTGCGTTGAAAGATTCTGCAGAAGCATTGGTACTCCTGTTAATGAAGAAGTTCAGTATCTCTTCGTAATGTTCATATACGGTAGCGGCAATTGTATTGAAAGACTTGAATCCGCTCTCGGTCACCTTGTTGTACCATTTGGCTAAAGAGAGTCTGGCTCCCGGCTTTATGCTGTTTTTGTTGTATATCATTCTCAGGGAATGAGTCAGTGAATAGCCCTGTTTCAGACCGGGATATTCCCTGAAAAATATTTTCACACGCAGCTTTTGAGACTCCGACCATTTTTCGGGCGACTTGAAAAGCAAATACCGGCTCCGGGC
>JAIRTP010000059.1 GCA_031254805.1 Bacteroidales bacterium | reverse complement strand
TTTAACTTCTTTACATATTTCTCGCTGCCGCGAATATTTTTGCTCAATTGCTTTACTTGTTGACGTGGTATCAACTTTAACAGTTGATTAAACACCGGCTGTCCGGTAAAATTTGTATCCTTGCTCATTGGTCTAATTTTATTGTTTAGTAGCGCAATATTAGCCAAAAAAGGGCTGATTTCCATCATCGGAAATCAGCCCTGATTTTTTGCCCTCCCCTCAAAATGTTTACCGGACAGTAGTGAAAAATAAACAATCTCTAAATTTCGAGACAATTTTTAGTTGACTTGCAACGCTGTGATTATGCGTTTTATGTTTTTTGCATCTCTGTTGTCGAGACCACAATCTCCGCAATTCCTGATACGCGGTACTTTCTTCTGTTTGTGAGGCATTCGCAAAGATAATAAGTACGCAGTTTTTGTCCTTTTCTAAAAATACGGCCGTTAAGCGTAAATGAAGTTCCTTCCGGAATATCGTTCAAGGTCGGCTTTTGATTTTTATCATAGCGTCGCAATGCTTCCGTCATCATTTTATCACTGTTTGAAGCGGCTTTCGGATTTGTCAGATGCCGAATCAAGACAACTTGTATATCATCCGGAAATATTTTATTTTCCAAAAACGGGATCATCATCTCAATAAAAGTATTTTTCCACAAAACGCCATGCGGATCTTTTAATGATTTTGTCTTTTCCCAAACTTTCAAATGCGCCATTTCATGCACCAAAGTGATCAAAAAAGCATACGGATTCAGCGTTCCGTTGATAGTAATTCGATGGGCAGGATAATTGATAGGCGGACGATAATCGCCTTGTTTTGTAACACGATTAGCTGTTATTGTTACGTGAACGTTGTTTTTTTTCAAAAAAGGATAAACCAAATCAATCGCTCCCGAAGGAAGATATTTAGACAGCCCTTCTTTCATAGAATTAACAGGAATATTTTAAAAACGTCATTTTTTACCCTTCTTTATCAACAATATAGGTCGCATCTTCGAAAAAATCCAAATAAGAAAACTGCGGACATTTGCAATTCTTCTTCTGCTTTTTAGGTTTATGCGTTCTTGACTTTTGATATTTATATCCATAACTGCTTGTTTTGCAAGACGGGGCAAGCAAAATCAACATCAAGCATCCTATTATGACAATGATAATTTTTTTCATCTGATAAAGTTCAAAACATTCAAAAAGTATGCTTTTTTACCTCGCAATCTTTCTGATTGTTTCAATAAAACGAAAAATATCTTCTTCTGTTGTATCCCACGAACACATCCAACGCACCTCATTCTTTGTTTCATCCCAATCATAAAAAAAATATTCTTTCAAAAGTTCTTGCTTCACCTTCGGATCAATAATAGCAAAAACAGCGTTGGCTTCCACTTTTTGGGTAATTCTAATATCTTGTATCATAGCCGCTTCCTTTGCTAATAGTTGCGCCATTCGGTTGGAATGCAACGCCAATTTTCTCCAAAGTTCATTCTCAAAATAAGCTTCAAATTGCGCCGCTATAAAACGCATTTTCGAAAAAAGTTGCGCCGCTTGTTTACGGAAAAATCTGAAATTTTCGGCAAGTTCCGGGCGAAAACAAACGACCGATTCCGCCATCATCAATCCGTTTTTCGTGCCGCCGAAAGAGAGCGCATCGACTCCCAAGTCAACCGATAACTCCTTGAAAGATTGATTTAATGCCGCCGCCGCATTGGCAAATCGCGCTCCGTCAATGTGAAGATACATATTATGTTTATGCGCCAAATCGGTTAAACGTTCAATCTCTTCCGGTTGATATAACGTTCCCAATTCCGTCGGTTGCGAAATGGAAATAACTTTCGGCTGCGCATGATGTTGATCCCCAAAGCCATGTAAATAAGGTTGCACAAGTTCCGGCATAAGTTTTCCGTCCGGAGTATTTATTGTCAACAATTTACACCCTGTAAAATGTTCCGGAGCTCCACATTCGTCGACATGGATATGCGCCGTTTCCGCACAGACGACCGCATGAAACGATTGCATCGTCGCTTTCAAAGCCAAAACATTCGCGCCCGTTCCGTTAAAAACAAAAAACGGCTTAGCATTCGCGCCAAATTGTTCCTTAAAAGCGGCCGTTACGCGCGCTGTTTGGTCATCGTCGCCATATCCCACGGCGTGTTCTGAATTGGCTCTTACGATCGCTTCTATTACGGAAGGATGTACTCCGGAATGATTGTCGCTGCCAAATCCTCGTTTCATATTTACGTTCAGTTATTAGTTTTCAATATACCTCCTAAAAAAGTCGACGAATTATACGCCATAATTTTTAATCAACTCAAATTTTTCTCCATCAAAAACGCCGTAGGAGAAGTGCTTAATCCAATCGCCAATGGTAATAATTTTGGTTTCCGGCGTCAGATCATATATTATCGGTTGATGATAATGCCCAAAAATAAAATAGTCGATATGTTCCGTTTTTAAAACCTGCTTGCAATAATCCGTTAAACGTTTCTTCATGGAAGCTTCCGTCAATGTTACACCTTCTTTTTCAATATTTTTAATCTCTTTTGTGTCGTTGGAATAACGGCTCCGACGCGACCAAAACCATCCCATTCTTGTTCCCCAATCAGGGTGCAGCCAACGAAATATCCATTGATTAAACCTGCATTCAAACACTTTCTTTATGAATTTATAACCCTTATCGCCTCTGCCAAGTCCATCGCCGTGCGCTAAGAAAAACCGTTTTCCTTTTAGATTAACAATCAACTCTTTTCTATGCAAACGCAACCCGATCTCTTTCTCCAAATAATCAAAAGCCCAAATATCGTGATTGCCGCGAAAATAAAAAACAGGAATACCGACGTCAACCAAAGCCGCCAATTTGCCAAAAAGCCGCACATAACCTCTTTGTATGACCGTTTTATACTCAAACCAAAAATCAAAAAGATCGCCCATTAGATAAATAGCTTCAGCATCGGCAGAAATATCGTCAAGCCATCTTATAAATATTTTTTCCCGTTCAGCGCTCGATTCTCTGTCGGGAATTCCAAAATGCTGATCCGATGCGAAGTATATCTTTTTTTCGGTCACAATATCAATAAATTATTTTTTAGGTTACAATTCTTGTTCCTGCTGTTGTTCTTGTATTCTTTTCAGATGTCGCCTTGAAAAAACGCGCCGCAGCCAAAGAGGCAAAACAATCAATCCGAGAATCAAATAAACATAATAACTCATTAATCTCCATAAAATTGCGATGGCCGATGATAATCCGTGCGGAATAAATGCTCCAAGAAAATCACTGAAGAAATATTCGGCCACTCCGCTGGCGCCCGGCGTTGGACTGATCATGAGGATAATCCACATAACCAACTGTTTGGCATATATAAACCATTGATTACCGCTTCCGCCGATAGCCAAAATTAAGAAGTTAACGACTAAAAATCTGGAAGTCCACGACAAAAAAGTTGCGCCGCCGGTCTTTATCCAGAACATAAAAGGCTTTTTTCGCATCTCTTTGGAAGTAGTTATGATATCGTCGCCCGCTTGAATAGCTTGCGGTTTCCATTTCCTTAAAAATTTCAAGCTAAAAAGCCCTCCGAGTATTTTTTTCAACCCTTTAGGATTAATAAAAATACCATAAGCGATAAAACAATTTAAGACTAAGATCAAAACATATCCTACGTAAAACAAGCTCTTGATGCCCAACTGCATTCCTAAAAAGTTTGCGCTTCTCTCGGTATCAAAAAGATGATCAAATCCAACCACGATCACAATAATCGGGACCATGATCAAATAGAACATCTCATCCAAAAAGGCAGTAATCAGCACAATCGCCGTAGAACGCCCCGGCGATATGCCCTCTTGAGCGACGATGAACAGGGCGACGGCCGAACCGCCGACAATCGAAGGCGTCAACGCCGAAGCAAATTCCCACATCATAATTACCTGAAAAGATTGCCTCCACGTCAATTGATTATCAGTCAATACCTTGATTCTTATCATATAAGCAAAATCGCGCATAGCTTGCAAAAGCAACGCTACCGTAAATGCGACAAAAGCGCCGAATCCCCAATGAATAGACTTGAAAGCGTCGATTTCAAAGCTGTCTATCGTAAGCCAAATCGCTACGCCCAAGCCCAGTAACACCGGAAAAAGCAACCGTTTCCAAGTAAAAAATTTAAGGATTTTTTTTCTGTCAAAAGCCATTAAAATGATGTTGAAAAACTTTAACTACATCTTAAAAAAATGATTCAAAAATCGTTAATCAATCGCCCCTTTGCCAAAATTATAAGAAATAGAAAGCGTCAAAATATCGTTATAGAATCCATTGGGAAGAAATCCCATGCGGCGTTGAGAAGTATTGTTGCTTTGCATGGGCGTTATACCGTTTGAAGTCCTGAAATCAACCGCCCAATTACGGTTGATACTGAAAATAACGCCGGCGACAAAATTCAGATTCATAAAATTATAATCTTGAGAACCGGCGCCCATACCCCAATTCTCTTGCCTAAATGCAAAAATAAAACTTCCCGACAATCCTGTAATAAATGAAAAATGTCTGTTCAACATGAAATGATATAAAATCGGCAGATCAATACAATGCGCTTCTATTCTAAAATCGTCGCCGACCTCTTGCGTTTCATTATAATCGTTGAACTTCGGAGGCGTTTTACGGCTTCCTTTGATCGAATATTCCAATTCCATTCTCACTCCGCTCATTGGCGTAAGTTGCAATCCCGCAAAACCTCCCGCAGCTACGCCCAATTTATGATAACCTCCCAAATCGTCTCCGCCAACCTGACAAGCATTGATTCCGCCAATAATTCCGCCATAAAATTGCTGCGCTTGCAAACTTGCAACCACAACAGAAAAAGCGACAAAAAATATAAATCGTAATTGAGAAAAATTCATAAACGTATTCTTTTTTTAAAACGTTAATATTTCGCAGCGAAGGTACGTATTTTTATAATATCTCTTAAAATGTTTCTTGTTTAATGATACGAAATAAAGAAGATATAACGGTTTTTCTGAACTTCCGAATGAAACGCAATTCTCATAATCGCAGATCGGCGACCTGAAAAAAAAACAGGATACAAACACGCTGTCTGAATAGCAGGACTTTCACTCTTTCAAAGAGCGCCGTTTGTCAATATCAGTACCATTTATCTGTCAAAAGTCGAAAATATTAAAAAAGTCATCTGTCCGAAGAGAAAAGTCAGATGGATTATTAAAAAAGAGAGATAGAAAAGCGTAAAAACGGGAGTAGGCGATTCCGAATCAAGCTTGGAATGAGATGATCAAGTTGATAAAATTGCAGAATGTGAAAAAGATGACGTGGATTAAACGGCGTAAGTTTCCGAATAGGACGTCGTTTTCATCGCCGCAGGTCGGCGACCCGCGGCAAAAATAGGATACAAACACGCTGCTTGTAAGGCGGATTTTTGCCGTTTTCTTTGATTTTCTTCTATTTTTATCTTTCATTTAAATACTAATTATAAGTAATATATGAAATTTTTAATTATATCCACTATTGTTTTATTCGTATGTAATTTCTATATTTGTGTGCAAATTGTGTGTACGTGTTTTTGTGCACACACGATTAAAAAATAAGGATTATGGATACATATAATTTGAATGGAATTACTGTGGCTGCGATTTTGGATAATCGCAGAGAAACCAAGTCTGGTGCATATCCTGTGAAAATCAGGGTTACTTATAAACGTGACCGGAAGTATTATTCTACCGGAAAAAACTTGTCTGTTTCTGAGTGGGAAAGATTGGAAAAAACGAAGAATACAGACCTGTTGTGTATCAAAAAAGACCTCCAATACTCATACGAGAGGGTTCGAGATGTTGTCCAATCGTTAGAAAATGAAGGTAAATTTTCATTTGATGCTCTGAATACCTGTTTGGGAAAATGCGTAAGCGATACGCTAAATTCTGCCTTTCAAGCCAAGATTGATAGTTTAGTGGAAGCAGGAGCAATAGGAAACTCAATTACTTATTCATGTGCTTTCCGGCATTTGGAAAAATATGCCGGAACAAAGATTCCTTTCGATTCAATTACAGTTGATTGGCTCAAAAAATACGAAAAGGTGATGTTGGCCGAAGGTAAGAGCTATACAACTATATCTATGTATATCCGCAGTATGCGAACTTTGTTTAATGAAGCAAAAAATACAGGGACAATAAAAGAGTCTCAATATCCATTCGGCAAAGGCAAATACGAAGTACCAACCGGAAAAGGACGAAAAATGGCTTTGACTTTGCAGCAAATAAAACAAATCATCACTTATATGGCTGGAGCAGAAGCCACTGAACATTATCGGGACTTATGGTTTTTCTCTTATTTGTGTAACGGAATTAATATTAATGACTTGCTAAAATTGAAATTTTCCAATATTGATGTCGACGAAATCCACTTTTACCGCTCAAAAACACTTCATACCTCCAAAGAAAAGAAAGAGATAGAGGCTTTGCTTACTCCCGAAATGAAACAAATTATCGAGAAGTGGGGTAATCCCGATAAAAGTCCGAATAGTTATGTATTTCCCTTTCTCACCGGCAATGAAACGCCCTTGGAACAAAAGAAAAGGGTTCAGGACATTACCCGCCGGATAAATAAGCATATCAAGAAAATCGGGAATAAGTTGGGCATACCAAATATAAGTACCTATACTGCAAGGCACTCATTCGCAAGTGTTTTGAAAAGAAGCGGGGCAAATATTGCCTACATTTCCGACAGTTTGGGGCATAGCGATTTGAAAACAACAGAAAATTATTTAGCATCATTTGAAAAAGAAGAACGGATTAAGAACGCGGCACTGCTGACGAATTTTGATGATGATTGAAAAATGCTTTGTTGTATCAGAAAAATCGACTACTTTTGCAATGTGAATTTCCGAAGTATTGCGTATTTTTCGGAAAAAAATTAAGATTAAAATAATATGCAAAGTATTGAAGATAAGATTTATATAAAGATAAAATACAGTGGAAAGGGTAAGATATACTTCTCTGCTGATTTTGTAAAGTACGGAACGCCAGAATCCGTCACTAAGGCTCTTAATACCTTGTGCAATAAAAAAGTACTAATACGCATAGCGAGAGGAATTTATCTCTATCCAAAGTTCAGTGAATTATTGAATGATTATGCTTACCCAAGTATAGACGAGATAGCCAAAGAAATTGCAAAACGCGATAAGGCGCGGATCGTTCCAACAGGAGTTCAGGCTCAAAATATGCTTGGATTATCCACTCAAGTGCCTATGAATGCGGTGTATTTGACGGATGGTTCGCCCCGACGAATCAACATCGGGACGGGGAAAGGCATTCTGTTTAAGCATACTTCGCCTAAAAACCTTGCTTTTAAGAGCGATTTGATTATGCTGGTCGTTTTTGCGCTCAAAGATTTTGGGGAAGGGAAAGTTTCGTCAATTGAAATAGAAAAAATCAAGAGTATTTTATTACAGCACGAAACTAAAGACAGCCTTCTGAAAGACATTGAGTTAGCACCTGCTTGGGTTCGTAAATCATTATTAAAAATGTTTGAAATATGATGTGGTTGAATTTATCAACAGAAGACCGGCTGACTACGCTGAACAACGCTTACAAAAAAATCGGTTTGCCGCCGAAATCTATCGAAAAAGACTGGTGGGTAACAATGACGCTTCGGGCATTGTTCCAATGCGAATGTGCTGAGCATATAGTTTTCAAGGGCGGCACTTCGTTGAGCAAGGCGTGGAATCTGATTGAGTGGTTTTCAGAAGATATTGATATAGTGATAGATAGAAAATTCTTTGGCTTTGACGGCGCATTGAACAAGAAGCAAATCAATAATCTGCGCCGAAGCTCGTGTTCCTATATCAGCGGACAGTTGAAAGACGAACTCGACAATAAACTGAAAGACGCTGGAATAAACGGTTATTCCGTTTCAGTTGCAGAAACGGAGGATACAACTAAAGACCCGCAAATCATTGAAATACATTATGACTCCCTGTTTAATGCAGGCAGTTACATTCAGGAAAAAGTTTTGATTGAAATTGGCGCCCGTTCGCTTATTGAACCAAGTAGAGATGTGCAGTTACGTTCGATTCTGGCAAATACTTTTCCGGATGCAGCTTTTGCTGATGATTACTATCCAATTCCCACGGTTGTTCCTCAACGAACATTTCTTGAAAAAGCCTTTCTATTACATGAAGAATTTCAGAAACCGGCAGAACAAATTCGAGTAAACCGTATGTCGCGCCACATCTATGATTTAGAAAAGATGATGGATACGAACTTTGCGACAGAAGCCTTGAACGACAGAGAGTTGTACAACGTTATTGTCGCGCATCGCAGCACTTTAACAAAAATGAAAGAGGTTGATTATACAACACATACTCCCGATAAAATCAATTTTGTTCCCCCTTTGAATGTAATTGATTTGTGGAAAGCAGATTATGAAAGTATGCAAAACAATATGATTTATGGCAAATCACTACCGTTCGATGAATTAATTGATAGAATCAAAGAACTAAACGAACGGTTTAGAAATATTGGAAATTGATATTTATG
>JAIRTP010000054.1 GCA_031254805.1 Bacteroidales bacterium | reverse complement strand
TTTTTCGAGTTCCTTTTCTTTCTATAATTTTTTCCTCAATTAAATTGGCTAAAATCTTTCTAACGCCACGTTCAGACAAATTAATTTCTTTCATAATGTCATAAGCCGTTATATTTGAGCTGGCGCACACGGCCAAGCGCGCGTGCCCGCAGGCGCACGTCAATCTACAACGATTTCTTGATGATACAATTGCCCATTCGAAATAAAAGTGTATATTTGCAATCTGTATCGCAATTCGTAATAAATTGCAATTGTAATCATGGAAAAGGAAGTTCATAGTAAGCGTAATTATCTTGATAAGTACTTATTCTCAATACGTTCTCATGGGCGTTATACCTTTACGTTGGAAGAGTTGAAAACGGAATTCCATTTATCAAGCACTGCGCTGAATCAAAGCCTGCATAGACTTAAATCGAAGAACGAGATTGCTCAAATTCGGAAAGGTTTTTATGCTATTATTCCGCCGGAATATTCTCAGCAAGGGATGTTACCAATCTATTTCATTTTAGATGATTTGATGAAATCGTTAGATAAGAAATATTACCTGGCATTGCTTTCCGCTTCAGCTCTATATGGAGCGGCACATCAACAACCGATGGAGTTTTTTGTGATTGTAGAAAGCCCTGCCCCGAGGAGCATAAAGAATAAAAAGCTTGTTATAAACTTCCTGTCCAGAAAAAACTGGCAGGAAGGAGGTATTATACAACAAAAAACAAATTTAGGCTATATAAATGTATCTAGTCCGGAATTAACCGCATTAGACTTTTTTGACTATTCTGACCGATTTGGAATTAATCGTATTGTATCTGTTCTCCAAGAATTGACTCAGGAGATGAAGCCAACAACGCTTACTAAAGCCGCAAGTCGGTATTCAAACACAGCTGCCATACAGCGCTTAGGCTATCTTCTTGAAAACGTGATTTCAGAGAAGAAGCTGGCAGATTCCTTATATACGGTTATAAGCAATCGGAGTTGTTTTATAGTTCCATTATCTCCGAAAAAAGAGAAAAAGGGAGAGATTGATAGTAGATGGAAAATTATTAAGAACATGAAAGTAGAAAGCGATATATGATACCGCAGCGATGTATTGAAGAATGGAAGTTTCAAGCGCCTTGGCCTAATGATGCACAGGTGGAGCAGGATTTAATAATAGCAAGAGCATTGGTTGAGATGTTTTCCGACGAATTATTGAGTAAATCATTAGCTTTCAGAGGCGGCACTGCTTTACATAAGCTATATCTACAGCCACAAGTTCGTTACTCAGAAGATATTGATTTGGTGCAAATCAACTCAGAGCCGATAAATCCAATTCTCAAGCGCATTCGTGAAAGACTTTCTTTTCTTGGAGCAAAAAGAACAGTAAAACAACATATTCACAATAATACAATCATATACCGTTTCGATACAGAAGCTCAACCTGTAATTAATATGCGGTTAAAAATAGAAATAAACACCCGTGAACATTTCAGCGTTTTGGGACTGAAAGGCATTCCTTACAAAATTGAAAACAGTTGGTTTTCGGGAGAATGTATTTTGACCGGATACGAGCTTGAAGAGTTATTGGGAACTAAATTACGTGCATTGTATCAACGCCGTAAAGGGCGAGATTTGTTTGATATATACTGGGCACTTGTAAATGCGAATGTGGATGTAGAAAGAATGATTCATTGCTATAAAGCTTACATGCAACATTCTGTCGGGAAGCCTCCTACACAAAAGCAATTCCTGTCTAATATGGAGGAGAAAATGAGAGATGAAGAATTTTTACAGGATATTCATTTTATTCTTAAACCAGGCGCAGAGTATAATAATGATGCGGCTTGGGAGTTAGTTAGAGACAAAATATTGATGACTGTATAAGTAAAGATGGCTAAAGAACAACTAAAAAAGGCAATGCCCAATATTTGGGCATGGACAACTTTATGAGAAGTTGGCATAATTGTTAGTGGAGGAACTCCATCTACCAAATAGCCTATATATTGGGGAAAAGCTATTGCTTGAATTACTCCTGCTGATTTGTCAAATTATAAAAGCAAATATATATCAAATGGCTCTCTTATAGGCGTTCGGGCAAAAGGTGGGCGTATATGGGCGTACAGCGGGCTGCTGATTACGATTTTATAGTGAAAAGAGCCAGCTACGCCGCAGAGGTGCGCGACAAAATAGCGCGAGACGGCATCTATCCGAAAAAAACTTTTGCGCAAATGAGTAAGAAAGACCGGATACGCGCCTGTTACCAGCATTGTTGCCTGAAATATCTGGAAAAAGAGCCGATGACAAATCAAACTTTTCGGGGACGAATGAGCATAGAGGAAAAAAATGCAGCAATGGTTTCGAGGATAATCAAAGAAACTGTAAATGCAGGTTACATAAAAGGGTTTAATCCAGACAGCGCTTCTAAAAAACACGCAAAATATGTTCCGTTTTGGGCATAACTTTTATTTGACTGAAAATTGTATCGTACTATCAACTTATTATTTAACAATTTGATTATCAGCAATATTTTTATTTGACCGTTATTTGACTGAAAATTCTATATTACTCGATTGCTTCGCGTATTGTATTATCAATGATACTTTTACTGAATTAAAACTTATCCACCAATTTAAAACCATAGCTCGTACAGCCCATATTTTCTTTTCTTGTCATAACATATTGAAGTTAAAATTTTTATGGACGCTTTGAAGCTGATGCTACTCGACATCGACAATGGGTGCCGCGAGCCGCTTTTGGCGTA
>JAIRTP010000016.1 GCA_031254805.1 Bacteroidales bacterium | reverse complement strand
AGGTCATGGCAGTAATGTCCTACCAAAATCTCCCCATAATCGGTATAATGACGAATACAAATACGATGATAAACGCCCTATGGATTGAAGGAAGGCATTTCATAGCAACTAACAATATAAAAATCTCCCGCTTTTCTATCCGACATAAATTGCAAGTTATTATCAATTTGGTAAGGTTCGGAATGATAAACGACCTGAAAATGCGTTCCGGTGTCGGCGCTAAAAGAGACTTTATAAGACTTCATTAAAACATTCAGTTCTTCTTCCGTTAAATAAGCTCTATCCGTTTTTTCATTCGTGAATTTATAAGAGGCAAAAGGGTCGATATAGAGCCATCCATTGTTTTTAGCAATAAGTACAATGGTGCGGAATTGTTGCATGAATTTCATGGTTAAATTATGGGTGCATCCAAAATTCATCTTTATAAACACCTCTTTATCGCTCAATCCGCAAAGCCATAAATGAAAGAATAATTTATCTCCTTAATATCTATGTCTGAAATTTTATACTTTTCTTGCATGTATTGTTTCAACCTATTGGCGGTTCTTTCATATCGTTTTACAAGAATATCGCTAACGAGTTGTTTCTGTAATTTTGATTTCAATGTATTAATGTGCTCGTCAAATAGTTCTAACAATGTAATGTTATTGGAATGGTGGCCAAGAAAAGCATTTCGGATTTTTTCCGCAGTAACCACAGATTCCCGTTCAGAAATCTCTCTATAATGTTGGGTTAATTGTCCTCTAACGCTATCCAAGAGGTCATTAATTCTTTGCGAGGGAGCGCTTCTTCCAATAGCTCTCCCTGCTTGTGAATTCCAATCGGAAGGATGAATATCACATTTTAAACTAAATTGACTTACCTTCCATCTAAGGTAATTTTTGCCATAATGGGGGCTTTCCCATCGCTTTTAATCGCATTCTTTTTAATGTAGAATAAGATTCTAAATGTACTACGAGTTGCAAAATTATTTATTTATCACGTAATTTGAGGGACTTTTGCAACGCCAAATTGCTACATGTCAACGCCTTATAGCGTAAATCGTTACCTTTTTTGCTTTTTGAGAAAATAGGTAATGATTTGGTAACGATTTTATGTCCGTTATTGACTTTTTACTGTCTCTAAAACGGTAGCGCTTAGAGTGAAAAAAAGTCTTCGTAAATTGTTGTTCTTCAGGCTTTCTGTGGAAACTCTTATTTTTCCGTTCGATTCCGGGAGGAACCAAATTAGAAGCTTTATTTAATTGATGTTGAGATGATTATGAAAACAAGGATTGTCGAAAGGTAATGATTTGGTAACGATTTTTCGATTTTTTCATCCAACAAAAAAGCCTATAACTTTGAATTACAGGCTTTTAATTTGCTTTTTGTCTTACTTTTGGCTCCGCTTTTTGAGCCTCCCAGTGATCGAGGCGGGATTCGAACCCACGACCCACAGCTTAGAAGGCTGTTGCTCTATCCAACTGAGCTACTCGACCTTTTTTATGGGTGCAAAGTTATAAAAAATGTCATCTTCTCCTAATGGGAGAAAATATTTTTTTTCTCTTGCCGGACTCAATTCACAAATGCAACTCTTTTTGCCTTCTAAAAATAGTATTTATTAGCGTCATTTAGAAAAACGGTTATTTTATTCTGCCTCTTCGGCAAAAGGGTCTATCGTTTCGTCAACTCTTGTATAGCCTGTTATCTCTTGCGCAATTCCAAGCTTCAAAGGATTTTTATTCATTTGTAGAAAAATGTCTCTGTTCTGACTAATTTCGCAGGCCATGAAGATAGCTTCCTGCATAGAAGCGTGTGAAGCGGCGTTTTGTCCTGCAATTTCATAAGCCGTTCCATGAGCGGGGCTTGTGCGTACAATCGGCAAACCGGCCGTAAAATTAATACCTTCTCCTTCGGCTATAGATTTAAATGCGATTAATCCTTGATCATGATACATGGCCAATACGGCGTCAAAATGTCGATAATTGCCCGATCCAAAAAAACCGTCGGCGGCATAAGGTCCATATACCAACATTTTTTTATCAAAACATTGCTTGATGGCGGGCTCTATAATATCTTGCTCTTCGGAACCTAAAAAACCGTTCTCTCCGGCATGCGGATTGAGCGATAAAACGGCAATACGCGGCTTGACAATGCCAAAATCGCGCATCAATGAGTCGTCCATAACATGTATCTTATGAACGATCAGATCTTTAGATAGCGATTTCGAGACCTCGTTTAAAGGAAGATGATTGGTGATTAATCCTATTCGCAAATTGTCATGAACCATAAGCATTAAGGTATCTTGCTCCGGAGTATTAAATCGATCGGCAAAATATTCGGTATGCCCTGAAAAATTAAAATCTTTGCTTTGAACATTACTTTTATTGATCGGAGCGGTAACGACAGCTTTAATAATGCCTTTTTTCAAATCGTTTACTGCTTGTTCCAAAGCGCGAACTGCTAAAGAACCTGCAAAATCGTTCGATTTTCCAATGTCTAATTTTATTTCCTGATCAAAGATATTAACTATATTGATCTTCTTTTTATTTAATTGCGTTGTGTTTTGCATTACGAAATATTGAAAATCGACTGCATGAAGTTGCTTTTGAAAATAGTTCAATACCTTAGAACTCCCATAAATGACAGGCGTTATCAAAGATAAAATCTCTTTGTCGTACAACGACTTAATAATCACTTCATAATTGACGCCATTTATGTCGCCATGCGTAATTCCTATAACGACGGGTTCTCTTACTTCTACGTCGGCCGTATCTCCAATAAAATCAAATACAATATTTTTCTCTTCATTCATATACTTTCAGCTAAAATCTTATTTAATGATCTTTTGAATATGTTTCTTGCCCTCATGATAAAGCGTCAAAAAATATATTCCGGATGCAAAGTTAGAAATATCTAATTGATAATACTCCTTATTTGTATGAAAAGTATGAATTAACGTTCCTGTTGCATCAAAAATATCAATTTTTTTACCGCCGCTTAATATATTGTCAAATTGAATATTGATAAAGCTCGTAGCCGGATTAGGATAGACTAATATTTTGTCGCTCATATCTTGATCGTTAATTGCATCAGATTTATAATAAAATGTTCCCGAAGCCAATAGCCAATAATTTGGATCAAATTTTATATTTGTAATAATTGCTCCTTCAGGAATAGTATGAGTGAATTGTTGCTGTTTTTGATCTTGATAAAAGGCGATAATTTCCTTATCTCCATTTTCATATTGTAATTCTATTTCAAAAGTAAATTTGAAAACTGGCGTCACATTGGCGGCCGTACAATTTTGTTCGGAATCAAAAGTCAACGTATTTCCGTTTAAACTCCAATACATTTTAAAAACAGGATATCCTTCTCCATAATACCATTGATCAAAAAACACCGTAAAATCTTTGCCGGAAAGCTCTTCTAAAACCGATTTAAAGTCATCGACAGTCGCAACGCCGTGAGAATATCTTTGAAGATATGTTTGCAATATTTCATAAAAAAGATCATCGTTGTCAAGCTCATAACGTAACATGTGCACGAGAACGGCTCCTTTTCTATAAGTCAAAACATTATTAAAAATACGCGATTCATCATCAATATACGCTTCCGGAACATAAACGCTTCCTGTTTTTCCTTTATCTCGTACTTCTTTAATAACTTGGTTCGCAAATTCTTTAAATGCAGACTCTTTTCCATTAACATGTTCATTCCAAATCAATTCTCCGTAGGAAGCAAAACCTTCGTTAAGCCAAATATATTCCCAAGAAGCACAAGTCACAAGGTCGCCAAACCATTGATGAATCAATTCATGAACAATTATTCCGTCGTACAAATAACCCGTCGTCGTCATTGTCTGATGCTCCATAGCGCCTCCTAGATACGCCATCGTATGCCCATATTTTTCATTAGCAAAAGGATAAGGCCCAAATAGTTCGGAAAAATATTCTATCATATCTTTTGTTTTATTTATAGCATCTTTGTGCATGTTTAAACATTCAGGACTGTTATATATGTAATTTTGAATCAAAACATCTTCTCCTGTTTGCGGAATTGTCGCATAAATAGAGTATTCCTGATAATCGGCTATCGCAATGGATATCAAGTAATAATCAATCATATAGTTAGATTTCCATTCATAGCGCGCTTTATTATCCGGTAAATCGGCAACCTTTGTCAAAGTTCCGTTTGCTCCTACTTTATTTGGCTTGGTTGTCGTAACAAAAATCCAAACAGAGTCTATCTTATCCGTTAAATCCTGTTTGACGGGAAACCAATGATACGCATTATTAGCCTGCGACAATGTCCACGTTACATTAAAGCCATAACGATCGTCGTAAGCGGCGCTTATTCCGGAAAAGAAGTGATCGTCCGATTCGATAAATGATCCATTATAAAATATTTGTATTTCAAACACATCTCCTTGTTTTAAATCCAAGCCGGCAACCAAACGTTCGTCTTCTTTTGTTTCAAACTCTTTTTCTTCGCCGTTTACCAATATTTTATCAATAAGATAATCCCTATGAAGATGAAACGAAAAAACATTCATAACAGGCTCTACAACTTCCGCTTTAACAGTAACGTCGCCTGACAATTCGACGGTGCCGCTTTCTGCATTCAGATTTAGAAAATACCACTTCACATCATATGCTTTTTGAATTTCGGTGGGCAATACCTTTGGACTCGTATTTTTCTTGATAATCCTATCTTTTCCCATATAGTGCGTGATATTTTGCCCATACGCCGCAGATACAACAAGCATCATGATAAGATTTGCCAAGAGAAAGAAATGACTTTTTTTCATAATTATTAAATTTTTTATTACACATTCTTAAAAACGTAATTTCATGAAGTAAAACTGTTGCACAAATACGCTTTCGCTAATATTTTCACGCTCCCCATTTTACATTACAACGTTCAGGCAAAGGTAAGTAATCTATGAAAACAATATGACGATTAATTTTTTAGCCGAAAATTCATTTATATAAAGATGTTTTTCAAGAAAAACTCTGTACATTTGCAAAAGAAATTAATTAAAATCACATGAATATGAAAAGAATAAAACAATTACTCATCTGTGTCGGAATGATCGGATTATTCTCATTCTCAGCATGTAACAGTAAAACGATAGAGACTGGGAAGAACGACGCGTCAATTATCGGCAGACATAATTTAGAACTTTCATCGCCAATTATGACGCCGGAGGTACTATGGTCTTTCGGCAGAATTAGCGATGTCCGAATTTCTCCCGACGGAGAAAAAGTGTTATACGGTACGACCTATTACAGTATTCCCGAAGATAAAGGCAATCGGGAATTATTTGTCATGAACCTCGACGGAACTGAAAAACGACAAATTACTCGAACTGCATTCAGCGAGCACAACGCTGTCTGGAAGCCCGACGGTAAAAAAATCGGCTTTTTATCGTCCGAAAGCGGATCTATGCAAATATGGGAAATGGATATTGACGGAAAGCAGAGAACGCAAATTTCGAATGTAAAAGACGGAATATCAGGGTTTATGTACGCTCCCGACGGAAAAAGGATTCTTTTCAGCGCGGATGTTGAGAAAGAGAATAAATTTGAATATCTTTTTGAAGGTTTGGATAAATCTTCAGGAAGAATTATGGATGATTTGATGTATCGCCATTGGGATCATTGGGTCGATTTTTATAGTCATATTTTTATTGCCGATTACGACGGGAATTCTTTAAGCAATGTGATAGATCTTCTTGAAGGCGAACCTTTTGAAACCCCTGTTGCGCCTTTCGGCGGATTAGAACAAGTCGCATTCAGTCCCGACGGACAAAAAATTGCTTACACTTGCCGCAAACTTACCGGAAAAGCATACGCTTCTTCTACAAATGCCGATATCTATGAATATGATATCGCTACTAAAAAAACCGTCAATCTTACCGAAGGAATGCTTGGATATGACTGGAATCCGGTTTATTCGCCGGACGGAACAATGTTGGCATGGGAAAGCATGGAACGCGACGGATATGAGGCGGACAAATTGAGACTTTTTATTTTGGATAGAACAACCGGAACAAAAAAGGATTATTCCAAGAATTTCGATCAAAATTCTACCAGTTTAGCTTTCACGCCCGATTCAAAATCAATATATCTCATTAGCGACTATCATGCAACTGAAGAAATCTATCGTTTGGATATTCAAAAAGAGGAGTTTACAAGAATAACGAACGGAATCTACGATTATACCTCTTTTGCATTTGCAAGAGACAAGATCATTGCAACCAAACATTCTATGTCGAAACCTACTGAGATATATACTGTCAACCCTGTTACCGGAGAAGATTATGAAATATCTTTCGAAAATAAACATTTGCTGGATCAATTGACTTTCGGAAAAATCACTAAACGTTGGGTGAAAACGACGGACAACAAAGAGATGTTGGTTTGGGTAATTTTACCTCCGAATTTTGATGAGAACAAACAATATCCGACCTTATTATATTGCCAAGGAGGTCCGCAAAGCACGGTAAGTCAATCTTGGAGTTATCGTTGGAATTTTCAGATGATGGCCGCCAACGATTATATTATCGTAGCGCCCAACCGTCGCGGATTGCCCGGTTTCGGACAAGAGTGGTTAGAACAAATTTCCGGCGATTACGGCGGACAAAATATGAAAGATTATCTTGCCGCCATAGATGAGGTAAAAGTGGAACCGTGGGTCGATGAGAACCGCTTAGGCGCTGTCGGAGCAAGTTATGGCGGTTTTTCCGTATATTGGTTGGCAGGACATCACGAAAACAGATTTAAAGCGTTCATTGCGCATGACGGCATGTTCAACTTTGAGGCGCAATATCTCGAAACGGAAGAGATGTTTTTCGTTGATTGGGATTTAGGCGGTCCGTTTTGGGATAAAAACAACACTATTGCGCAACGTTCTTACAGCAATTCCCCTCATAGATTTGTTCAAAATTGGAATACGCCGATTTTGGTGATTCATAGCGAATTAGACTACCGAATTGTTGCGTCGCAAGGTATGAGCGCATTCAATGCGGCCATTCTCAACGGCGTTCCCGCAGAATATCTTTATTTTCCAAATGAAAACCACTGGGTTTTGCACCCTCAAAACGGAATATTATGGCAACGAACATTTTTTGATTGGCTTGATAAATGGCTGAAATAACGATGAATTGTAATTCATTCAAAAATAAAGAAACAGTCTTTTGAGTACAGGTGGTCGGAAGAAAACCCGATCACTTTTTTGTTTGGAAAAAATAGCTGAATCATCTTCACATTCAATGATAATTAGCGATACGACCGGATTTCTTATTCCATAGAAAAATCTCTCTCGACTGTTTTATGCCTGATATCATTAAACAAAAAAGTAGAAATGTTGTTATATTACTACAATTGGAATAAGTTTAATTTTGTTGAAATTTAAAAAAACTAAATTATATTGTAAATAGATTAAAATTAAGATTTTATGAAAAGAGGTATTAATTTAATGATGATCTTATTAATGGTTACGCCGTTTTTTGCTTTTGCGCAAGATCCGGCTACGACAGTTGACAAATCAAGAAATTGGAAAATTGCTAATAAAGCAAGTATTACTATTACGCAATCAGGATTCAGAAATTGGGCTGATGGAAGCGAAAATTCTATGAGTCTTGGATCGTTTGATAATTTTACGGCATATTATTCAAAAAATAGATATATATTTGATAGTTACATCAATTTGGCATATGGAACCATGTGGCAAGAGTCTGTTGACGAATGGAGAAAAACTGATGATAAAATTGACATTATGGCTAATGATATTTGGAAATTCAAAGTGGATAACCCACATTGGTTTTATGGCGTTTTATTTACGTTAAATTCTCAATTTGCAGATGGTTATAAATACCCTGATAATGAACCTCGACAATTTGTTTCTACGTTTTTTTCACCGGCTTATATCAACTTGGCTCCGGGCGTTACTTATCGTATAGGGGAACGTTTCAGTTGGGTGTTTTCTCCCGCCAACATGCAAGCTTTGATTATTGCTAATAAAGACATTGCAAATGCTGGAATCTATGGAAATAAAGTGAAAGGAGACGCGTCTGCAGGAAACGATAATCTTAAAGGAGAACAAATTAAATTAGGACTTGGTATTTTTTCGGAAATTCGTTGGGCGCAACCATTAACGAAAGGCATTGATATTGATACGAAACTTAGGATTACGAATAACTACTTAGATCCCAGAACGAAGAATCGTTGGAATTTTGACGTTAATTATATGTTGCTTCTTAATTTTGCCATTACAAAATATCTATCGGCTAATTTGCGTCTTGAATTGGTTTATGACGACGATGTAAAAACGAAAGCGCCGAAAGTTGCAGGAGGCGATCCGACGCCGATATTGCAAGTTAAGGAGATTTTGGGAATTGGATTTGCATGGAATATATCAAATGAATAATGTGTGAAATTCATGAATAAAAGTATTTATTACAAAGATACGTCTGATTATAAACACATAATTTTGCATACGATTCCATAAAACAGGAAAAATTCTTTTTATCTCTTGAAATATTCAGG
>JAIRTP010000001.1 GCA_031254805.1 Bacteroidales bacterium | reverse complement strand
TCAAAACAAGTCCGAAATACCGTTTCATAGGCGTTTAGGACAGGTGTTTTTGTATTTCTGAGTTTTACCGGACACTAATAAAAAAAAATAAATTACTTCCCTGAAACTTGATTATAACTTTATTTGCATGTTGAAAAAAATCTCATTAAACTTTTCCAAATCCTTTCTTTCGCAAAGCTATTTTTTATCCCTTTTTTTTTGTTACTTTGCTGAAAAAATTGAGTTGTCGTCATGAAGCTTTCGGTTGTTATTGTTAATTACAATGTGGAACATTTCTTGGAACAATGCCTGCAATCTGTTCGCGAAGCGGGAAAGGGCGTTGATATGGAAGTTTTTGTAGTTGATAATAACTCTGTCGACGGTTCCGTCGAGATGGTTCGTAGCAAGTTTCCGGAAGCGATCTTAATCGCCAATAAAGATAATGTCGGATTTTCGAGGGCCAATAATCAAGCTATTAAAATGGCCAAAGGAGAATATGTTTTACTACTTAATCCTGATACGGTCGTTGAGAATGATACTTTTCAGAAAGTGATAAAATTCATGGACGAACATCCCAATGCAGGCGGATTGGGCGTTAATATGGTTGACGGAAAAGGAAATTTTCTCCCTGAATCAAAAAGAGGATTACCTACGCCAAGCGTTGCTTTTTATAAGATATTCGGTTTGGCAAAATTATTTCCAAAATCGAAAAGGTTCGGAAAGTATCATTTGGGTTATTTGGATAAAAATGAGACCCACGAAGTGGATGTTCTTTCCGGAGCATTTATGTTGTTGCGTAAAGAAGCGTTAGATAAAACGGGATTGTTGGACGAAGATTTCTTTATGTATGGAGAAGATATCGATCTTTCTTATCGCATCATTCAGGCCGGATATAAGAATTATTACTATCCCGAAGCGAGAATTATCCATTATAAAGGAGAAAGTACGAAGAAAAATTCCATTAATTATATCTTTGTCTTTTATCGCGCGATGGTCATTTTTGCGCAAAAACACTTTTCTCAAAAAAATGCCAAGCTTTTCAGTTTTTTTATCAATTCGGCTATTTGGTTCAGAGCGTCGCTTTCCCTCTTAAAGCGTTTTATAAAAAGTATTTGGTTGCCTCTTTTAGATGCGATTACTGTTTATATGGAAATTTATTTTATCGGTTTATATTGGGAAAATATCATTTTAGGCAGCGGACAAGGATACCCCGATCTTTACATGTGGGCGGTTATTCCAATCTATATCCTTATTTGGTTGGTTGCGATATGGTTGAGCGGAGGTTATGATAAACCTGTTCGCCTGAGAAATATTTATCAAGGAATTCTTTTCGGAACTATCGCTATTTTGGTATTGTTTGCTTTATTGCCCGGAGCGTTGCGATTTTCACGGGCCATGATATTTTGGGGGACGGCGTGTATGTTACTGGATTTGACGATCATACGAATTGCTTTGCATTTATTGAAAGTTCCCGATTATACTTTAAATAAAAGCATTAATCGCCGGATCGTGATTGTTGGAAACGAAGCCGAAACAAAACGCGTGAGCGACTTATTGAAACGCACCAATCTGAATCCCGATTTTTTAGGAATAGTGGGTTACGACGACGATAAAAAAATCGATAATCCTAACTTTTTAGGAACTTTCCGACAATTAAAAGAGATTTTGGCAATCTATAAAATCAATGAAATTATCTTTTCTACGGGGGATATCTCTTCGAAAAAAATCATTGATTATATGATTGATTTGCAAGATTATAATGTAGATTATAAAATAGCGCCGCCCGAAAGTCTGTCTATTATCGGGAGTAATTCCATTCATACTTCGGGCGATCTTTATACCATAGATGTCAGTACCATTTCAAAACCGGAATACCGAAGAAAAAAAGCTATTTTGGATATCTTGTCGGCATTGACCTTCATCATTATCTTTCCTGTTAACTATTTTATAGTAAAACATCCGGGACAATATTTGAAAAATTGTTTTTTGGTACTTTTTAGGAAAAAATCTTGGGTGGGTTTTTCAAGCCATGAAAATAGCCAACATCGTTTGCCCAAGATAAAACCCGGTATTTTAACGCCTGTAGACGCTTTTCCCAAAGAAAATGTTTCACAAGAAGCGCGCGAACGACTCGACGTTTTGTATGCAAAAGATTACTCCGTTTATCAAGATATTTCCATTATTTTTAAAGGATATAGAAATCTGGGAAGAAAAGTTGACAAAAACGTGAACAAATAAATGTAATCATGATAAAATTAAATTTAAAAAAGCCGCTTTGTTTTCTTGATCTCGAAACGACCGGCATCAATATCGGAAGAGATAAAATTATAGAGATTTGTCTGGTAAAGATCAGTCCCGACGGCTCGGAAGAGATATTAGAACAACGTATTAATCCTGAAATACCAATTCCGCTTAATGTGAGCGAAATTCATGGAATATTTGACGCCGATGTAAAAGATCAGCCGACTTTTAAAGAGGTTGCTCCGAAATTGTTGCAATTTATCGGAGATGCCGATTTTTCTGGCTTCAACGCTTTGCGTTTTGATATTCCGCTTTTGGCGGAAGAATTTTTACGGGCCGAAGTCGATTTTGATTTGCGCGACAAAAAAGTTGTCGATGTTCAAAATATTTTCCATAAAATGGAACCTAGAACCCTGAAAGCAGCCTATAAATTTTACTGTAATAAGAATTTGGAAAATGCTCATTCAGCTCTTGCCGATACGCAAGCTACCATTGAAATATTAAGAGCTCAAGTCGAACGATACGAAAACACGGAAATTGAAAATTCCGATAACGTTCTCTATAAACCTGTAAAGAATAACGTCGACGCGCTTGCTTCATTCTCTCAACAACAAGCTTGTGCAGATCTTGCCGGTCATATTGGTTATAATGAAATAGGAGAGGAGATTTTTAATTTTGGAAAACATAAAGGCAGAACTGTAGAAGAAGTTTTTCGTATCGAACCGCCTTATTACGAATGGATGATGCGCTCAGATTTTCCTCTTTATACCAAAAAAATTATTACGGGGATTAAATTGAGGAATTTTAGGAAATAATTCTTAGCAAAAGTTTTTCATCGATTTTTTTTAAGTCAAAAATAATATTGGATTATGAAAAAAATAGTTCTATCTCTATTGTTGGCAGTCATTTTTTGTTTGAATTTGTCTGCTCAAGCGACTGATAAAAAACCTGATACAAAATGGTTTGAAGATGCCCGTTTTGGAATGTTCATCCATTTCGGGCCGTATAGCGTACTTGGCGCAGGCGAATGGATCATGAATACGCGCCCTGTCAAAGCGCATGATTATATGCGACTGCAAGATTTGTTTAATCCGCAGGCTTTCGACGCAAAGGAATGGGTGAAAATTGCCAAAGATGCCGGAATGAAATATATCAACCTCACATCGCGTCATCATGACGGATTTAGCAATTGGGATACCAAACAATCGGATTGGAATATCATGAGTACGCCTTACGGGAAGGATCTTATTAAGCAACTTGCGGAAGAGTGCCAAAAAGAGGGAATAAAACTTGTATTTTATTACTCTATCATTGACTGGATGCGTCCCGACTATCAATGGGAAACAGGTCGCACTGGACAAAATTCCGGAAGAACGCCGCCCAGTAATTACGACGCATATTTCAATTTTATGAAGAATCAATTGACCGAATTACTTACCAATTATGGCGATGTTGCAGGAATCTGGTTCGACGGCCATTGGGATCAAACGGAAGATCAAAATCGAACGGATCATGCTACTCATTTGAATTGGAGATACCCTGAGCTTTACGCGCATATTCGAAGTTTGAATCCCAACTGTTTAATTGCTAATAATCATCATTTGCCTCCTTTTCCCGGTGAAGATTACCAAATCTTTGAAAGAGATATTCCCGGTGAAAATACGGCGGGACATAGCGGTCAGGAGATTTCAAAATTACCGTTGGAAACATGCCAAACCATTAATGGTTCTTGGGGATTTAATATTACGGATGATAATTTTAAATCCGTCAAAGAATTGTTGCATTTATTGATCCGTACGGCGGGAACGGGCGCGAATCTGTTGTTGAATGTTGGGCCGATGCCTAACGGAAAAATTCAACCGGAATGCGTTGAAAGATTACAGGAAATGGGAAAATGGATAAAACAGTACGGATTTACGATTTATGAAACAAAACAAGGTTTTTCGGAACCGCAATCATGGGGAGCGACCACCGCAAAAGGAAATATTTGCTATGTGCATGTATTAGATAATACGGTTGATTCTGTCACGATCAATATTCCTAATATTAAATCGGCAAAATTACTTAACAACGATTCAAAATTGATCTGGAAAAAAGATCGAAAAACGGGCGACGTTTTATTTACTATCGAAGGCGACTTGGATGAAATAGACACGATTATAGAAGTTGTTATAAGCAAATAATTGAATGGTCATTTTTTTTGACGTTTTTATTTGTTTCTCTCAAAATATATTGAACAGAAGAGACGTTGAATTGTTATATCTTAGTTTAATCAATAAAAATAAAATATTTTATGTTCGAATTACCTGAATTACCTTATAATCATGACGCGCTTGCGCCATATATCTCTAAAGAAACGATCGAATATCATTACGGAAAACATCACGCAACTTATGTGAACAATCTGAATAATTTGATAAAAGGAGCGGATTTTGAAAAGATGACCTTGGAAGAGATCATCAAAAAATCGCAAGGCGGTATTTTCAACAATGCCGCTCAAGTTTGGAATCATACGTTTTATTGGAATGGTCTCTCTCCAAACGGCGGAGGCGAACCTAAAGGAAAATTAGCGAAAGAGATTGAAAAAGAATTCGGTTCGTTTGAGGAATTTAAAGAAAAATTCAGCGCCGCCGCCGCGACCTTGTTTGGCTCAGGTTGGGCTTGGTTGGTGAAAGACAGAGAAGGAAAACTTAAAATCATTCAAACATCGAATGCCGAAAATCCGATAACAAAAGGAGAAAAACCGCTTTTAACTTGCGACGTTTGGGAACATGCTTATTATATCGACAAACGCAATGCGCGTCCGAAATATATCGAAGATTTTTGGAATCTCGTCAATTGGGAATTTGTTGAAGAACAGTTATAAAAAATTCACTACTGTCCGGTAAACATTTTGAGGGGAAGGCAAAAAATCAGGGCTGATTACCGATGATGGAAGTCAGCCCTTTTTGGCTAATTTTGCGATATCAAACAATAAAATTAGACCAATG
>JAIRTP010000061.1 GCA_031254805.1 Bacteroidales bacterium | reverse complement strand
TAAAATAATAAAATGCGCTGTCGTATTGATCCAATCCTGCAAAAGTATGAGCCATTATATAATATATGGAGTAGAGATGATTATGATTTTTTTGTTCTTTAGCGCCTTCTTTGGCTTTTCTCAAATAATATAAGGCGGTTTTATAATCTTGCTCTTTGAAATAATAAAAAATCCCCAAATTATGGTTCATAATTGCCGTTAACCTTTCATTATCTATTGTTTCCAATATTTCACGAGCCTTTATTGAGTAACAATACGTGCTGTCATATCCTGAAATGTTGAAATAAAATGTGGCTAAATTCAAATAGTTAATGGCCAACAATCCTTGATCGCCTTTCTTTTTTATTATTGGAGTAAAAGTTTTTAAAGAGTCGATTGCGCGTTGAGGTTCTTGTTTGGAATAATATAGTCTGTAAATATTAGATTTAATTCTGTAGTAATCAAGATGATTTGGATCCGTTAAAGAGAGCGCTTCATGATAATAATCTTCAGCCATTGTCAATATATTGATATGCCCGCTTATATTTCCCAATAAATTTAAAGTCTTGGGAATAAACATTTTATCAGATGTTTTCCTAAAAATTTCCAAAGCTTTGATTGCGTTTAAAAACGCCTCGGCGTAATTTCCCAACGCATCCTGAAATAATCCTAAAGAACAAAGTAATAAGGCATAGTCGTAAGGGCGTTTTTCTTTATCTATTTGCTCCAAATAAGATTCGAGCCGCACAATAAGCGTCGAATCTGATATGCCTTGCACAAAACTCAATGTCGCCTCCGCATAAAAACAGCGTGAAATAAGATGAATGCTATCGGCGTCGTGCGAAGCAATTTCATACATTTCTCGAACGGCCTCATGGCATTTAGCCCCAAAAGAAAAACTATTGTTATCTACAAATATGGCAAGCGAATCAAATCTACCCGCCATCGAATTTGCACAAATGTTATTTGTTGAGATAAATAGGAAAAAGCAAACTCCTAAAACGATAAAAATTCCATGAAATTTTTTTCCCCTCCTGTTATATGTTGATGCGACAATTATACTGACATTTCTCATTCGAATAGCTATATATTGAAAAAGTTGACTAAAGATTATCTATTTTATTAAATGTAAATCCTTAAAAAAATTAATTAACTGATAGTCAATCTGAATTATTTTATTTTGTAAAGCATTTGTATATCCATAAAATTATGTGCGCTAAATTATTCATATTAATTTTGTATGCTCTAAAATTAAGGTAATTTTATTTGAGCTAAGAACAGTAAATATTTTACAAATATAACAAAAGAAATAGCAAAGGCAATTAAAAAAGGTATTAAATCATGCAAAAAATGAAATTAAAATTTATGGTGTTGATAAATGCTATAGTAATAGGTTTGTCAATAAATGTTTTTGGACAAGACTGTAATCCGCCCGTCAATGTAAATACTGTTACGCCGCATACGCCGGATTGGTATAGCGTAAACATTACTTGGAATGTTCCATCCGCGGCAAAGTCGAGCATAGTATTTTCTAACGGACCCATTATTACTCATCCCGGCCAAGGATATAATGGAGCGGATGTGAGCGTCATGGGCGATGGAGCTACCATGATTGGTTTTATTGGAAATCAAGAGCTAAATTATTCTATTGCGGATGATTTTACGCTAACTTCCGCTACGCAGATTGACAGTATTCAATTCTATACTGTACAAACGCTTGTTTCGGATCCTGCTCCCAACGCAAATGTGAAAGAAATATACATCCAAATTTACGATGCCGCTCCTAATGCAGGAGGACAAGTTATCTGGGGCGACATGACAACCGATCGTAAAAAACAAGTTATTTTTCCAAATTATTATCGAGCGCCGGAATATGATATAACTATTAATACCGTTCCGATTATGCGGACGACGGCAAATATTGGAACTTCTTTGTCGGCCGGAACATATTGGATAGAAGTAACAGTGACCAGTATAATTCCTGCAAATCCTCCTCAAAATGCACGCATCGTCTTTCCGCCTGTAACCATCCCCGGACAAGCAAGCGTCGGAAATGCTTTATGGAAAGTAGACGGAGTTTGGCAAGATATGATCGACGAGGGAAACAACGGACATGGAGGACTCCCGATGGAAATGTATGGAGAAACTTCAAACGTTCAATACAACGTTTACCGCGATAATACTAAATTAACCTCTTCTCCGATAGGGAATTTTTCATATTTCGACATAGCGCCGCAAGAAGGAAGCTATGTATATGGCGTGACTGCTGTTTATTCGGATGGATGCGAGTCGCAAAAAGCTACTTCAACGGTTGTACTTGAGAAAAATCCTTGCGAATTGGCTACGGAAGTAACTGACGATTACGCACAAGGATTTGAATCCGGCATTCCGTTGTGTTGGACGCAAGACGCTGATGGACAGAATAAATATTGGGAAGCTGTTTTGGGAACAGAATCCGAACCTGCTACAACGCATAGCGGTTCTAGAAAATTATTATTCAAAGCTTCCGGTAATGCGATTACCAAAATTATTACAGAAATGTTTGATATTTCAAAGCTGAACAATCCGGAACTTGGTTTTTGGCATGCGCAAAAGGCGTCGGGGAATTTCCAGGATGAATTACGTGTTTATTATAAAACCGGCGAATCTGCTTCATGGGAAAAAATCGGAGAATACGCCTCTAATGTAGCAGATTGGACTTGGACTACGATTGAATTGCCGAAGGCTAATGCAACTTATTGGATTGCCTTTGAAGCGATAGGCAAGGGAGGCTTTGGCATAATGCTGGACGACGTTATGATCCAAGAAAAAGGAGGCGCGGGATGCACTTCTCCAAGAGATTTAACCTATACCATAAATACGCCGATCGAAGAGTGGTATAACGTGGATCTTTTTTGGAATTTCCCTGAAAATTCTATGCCCGGCGACGCTATGGAGTTGTGGAATAACGGACCTATTATTACCCATCCGGGAGAAGGCTTCGATGGAGCGGATGTAAGCGTTTCTGAAAATCCTCAAGATATAGGATTTAATACCGATCAATTATCAGGGTATTCGGTAGCCGATGATTTCACATTAGAAAAACCAACCTATATCGAATATATGACTTTTTATCTTTATGAAAGATTTACCGTCAATAATAATCCGGAATATATCGATATGTTGTTTGTGAAAATTTATGATAAATCTCCAAAAGAGGGAGGCAAAGAGATTTGGGGAAACACGCAAGACAATAAAATCAATCGCGATCTTACCGCCTTCAGTAATATATATAGAACTTATCCCGAAAATTTGCAAAGTCCGGCGTATCCTGTCATGCGTGTTGTGGCCGACATTGATCTCAATCTTCCGGCCGGAGCTTATTGGGTAGAAATAATTGCCGTTTCAAAAATAGCGCCTTATGAAGGAGGCTGTATTTGGGCGATTCCTGTTACAAAACTCGGCGAACCTTTTAATGGTAATGCCATACAATCTTATGGAAAAGATTGGCATGATTTGATGGGGACTACCGGGCAGTGCGCTTTGCCTTTTGAAGTGTTCGGCAAACAAATGCCTCTGACTTACGACGTCTATAGAGACGACGAAAAAATCAACGATGTTCCGATTGCATTAAATAACTATACGGATGTCGCTCCGGGAGAAGGGACTTACAATTATTGCGTAAAAGCTGTTTGGGAAAATGGGTGCATCTCTAATGGAACTTGCGCTGCTGTAATTATGCCTCAAGATCCATGCGCGCCGGCTGTCTCAACATTTCCATTTTATGAAAATTTTGCCGGATCGGGAGAAAATATTTTAGGAGAAAAATGCTGGCGTCAGTACTACGTTGTAACTGACCCCGAAGATGGACAAGGATGGAATTGGGAAGTTGTACCGGCAGATTACTCGGAGCCAAATACAGCTGTCGACGGAGCCAATAAGGCTATTTTCTATACCACTTTCGGCTACGCTACAAAGTTGATATCGCCTATGTTAGACTTATCGCAGTTGGATGCTCCCACTTTGAATTTCTGGCATGTGCAAAAACAATGGGACGGAGATCAAAGTCAACTTCGCCTTTACTACAAAAACGCAATCGACGGAGAGTGGATTCAACTTGAAGAGTGGAAAAACAATATTCCTGATTGGGTGGAAGAGACCATATCGCTTCCTGAGCCAACTGCAACTTATTGGTTGGCTTTTGAAGGCGAAGGACACTTAGGATATCCTGTAATGTTGGACGCCATCACTGTCGACGGGAATACCGGCCTTGAAAACGGAGACATGGAAGAGATAAGGATATTCCCGAATCCGGCTACAAATCAAGTAAATATATTGAGCAAGGACATTGTCAAAATTGAGGTATATAATGTTATGGGACAATTGGTAGTAGAAAAAACTACGGATATTTCATCCATGAATATATCGTCGTTAAATGCAGGAATCTATCTATTTAAGATATTTAATAAATTAAATGATGTCGCTATAAAAAGGGTTGTCATAACGAGATAGAAATAGATAAATCGTGTTGGATTAAGTTTTTGAGGTTGCTTCATTTCGAAGCGACCTCTTTTATTGGTATGGCGGGCATACTAAAAAAGAGAATATTCTATATATAAAAGAATATCCTCTCTTTTCTTGGGCAAAAAAAAATTATTTTTTTGCGGCGTCTACGGATACTTTTCTGAAGTCTTTCATCAACTTGCTGATTTCCAGCGCAGATTTACGCGCCCTTGTACCGGCGGCTTTATTGCCTTTTTCAATCTGTGCAACGGCTTCTTTTGAGAAAGCGTCAAATTCCGCTGTAATTTTGTCAAATAGATTTTTCATGTTCTGCAAATTTTTGTTATTATTTGCCGCAAAAGTAATGATTTTGATAATATCTCCAAATATTTTTTCGTTTTTTTTCTTGGAAACAGTAAAAATATTTTTTGTGCAAATTATTTTTCATATAAAAATATAACGTACCTTTGCCGCCTGAAAATTTTAGAGGAGACGAAAATGAAAAAAGGAATTCATCCGGAAGATTACAGAATGGTTGTTTTTAAAGACATGTCGAACGATTATGCGTTTATAACAAAGTCTACAGCTACTTCTAAAGAAACGATTACTTGGGAAGATGGTAAGGAATACCCTTTAATTAAGCTTGAAATTTCTCACACTTCTCATCCATTTTATACTGGTAAAATGAAACTGGTTGATACTGCGGGAAGGGTTGATAAATTCAAAAGCCGTTATCAAAAACATCTTGACCTTAAAAATAAGAAGTAATTTTTTCATAGTTTTTGAGAGAAGCCCTTGCTAAGTTTTTAGTTAGGGCTTTTTGTGTTTATATCTTTTCCGTTTTTGGTTTATAAAAAACGGTGAAAAATTGCAAAAAAGTCTTATTTATTTTCATACTATTGCAACATTTATATAAGATTACTGTTCTTTACAAAAAAACGTATAATACTGCTTTTATGAATTACGTATTATTTGATGATCACAATAGAAGAAACCTGTTGCCTTTGGTTTTTATGCGCCCTGTAGCGGATATCAGGGTGGGGATTTTGACTATCAGAGAGAAATGGGAACGCTATTTAAACGCTAAAACATCTTCTTTGACAGATCCGTATCTCAGTTCTTTATGGCCGCTTGTTAAAGAAGACGACAACATTTTTATTAACGCCGCTGTTTTGCCGAATCAAGAATTGGTCGACGAAATATTCAAACTGCCTCCGGATTGCGCTTTGGTCAAAGACGACGAAATTATTGCCATGAGGCTGTTGGAAGATGATATTTGGGAAGAAACTTCTAAATCGATTGAAACGGAAATTGATTTTATCAAGATAAATTATACCTACGATATTTTCCATAAAAATTCCGAGGCGATCATTGAAGATTTCAATCTTTTGACAAAGGGGCGTAAATCGGCTTCGTTGAGCGATACGGTGCGCGTAATTAATCCCGAAAATATATTTATAGAAGAAGGCGCAAAGGTAGAACATGCGATTTTAAACGCTTCAAACGGACCAATTTATATCGGAAAAGATGCCGAAATAATGGAAGGAGCCGTTATTCGCGGGCCTTTTGCATTGTGCGATCACGGCATTGTAAGAATGAACGCCATTATTTACGGAGGAACGACCGTCGGACCATATTGTAAAGTTGGCGGAGAGATAGAAAACAGCGTGCTTTTTGCCTATTCCAATAAACCGCACGACGGCTTTATGGGACATTCCGTTATTGCCGAGTGGTGCAATATCGCAGCCGGAACCATTACTTCCAATTTGAATAACACCTATCTCCCCGCCCGTCTTTGGAATTATGTACAGGAACGCTTCATACAGACAAATCTGCAATTTTGCGGATTAATCATGGGAGATCATTCTAAAACAGGAATCAATACCATGTTCAATACCGGAACGGTAGTGGGCGTATTTTGCAATGTTTTCGGAAGCGGATATCAAAAGAATTTTATTCCTTCTTTCACATGGAGCGGTTCCGGTTTTGCCGCTAATACGCTTGTTAAGGCGTTAGATACCGTAAAAACCATGTTTATGCGAAGAGAGAAAGAATTAGATAAAGAAACGGAAAAGGTTATTATCACAGTGTATGAAATTACAGCGAATAATATCAGGCTATAACTAAAAAATCATATTTCCGGTCAAAGCGAAATAGAAACAAGAATTCTTTCTCAAAGTAATTGACAGAGAGTGGCATATTTGTTGAAGTATAACAAATATGCCATTTTGATAAAATATTATATAATTGAAAAACAAACGGATATTATCAGTCTTCACAATAGATTAATGGCACAGGCTGACAAAGTGACGTATATACGAAGGAGAATAATATGACAGATCAAGATAAAAAATGTTTAAGCAGTATATTTGCTGTTAATAATGAGTTTATTCCGTTAATGGATGAAGACGAAGCGGCATTTTTCGATAAAGAAGAGATTTTGGATCAATTGCCGATTCTTCCATTGCGCGATATGGTTCTTTTTCCGGGAATGGTATTGCCCATTACCGTGGGAAGGCCTAAATCGCTGAATTTGATTCGGCTGGTCAACAAGGGCTCAAAAACTTTTGGCGTCGTAGCTCAAAAAGACGCTGAAAATGACGATCCCGCTTTCGACGATCTTTACAAAACCGGAACATTAGCTCATATTTTAAAAATATTAGATATGCCCGGCGGGGAGTTGACGGTTTTGATACAAGGAAGACGGAAAGTAACATTGCATGAAATGGTTTCGGACGATCCGTATTTCCTCGCAACCGTTTCCCCTATAAAGCCGCCGCAAGTTTCTCAACTTGACGAGACTTTCTCTGCAACGATGGACACCATAAAAGATATCTGCACGCAGATCTATAAAAAGAGCGGAATGTCTTTGGCCGACGAAGCTTCTTTTGCATTGCAAAATATTAAGAGTCCCATCATGTTGCTCAATTATGTGGCGTCTAATCTCGATTTGCCGGTTAACAAAAAACAAGCTTTTTTGGAGAACAATAATATTGAGCAATTATCGAAAGAGTTGTTAGCCATATTGGTCGAAGATCTTCAAAAGTTGGAGTTGAAAGCAGATATTCAGAAGAAAGTTAGATCTGAAATGGACAAGCAGCAACGGGAATATATGTTGCATCAACAAATCAAGACCATTCAGGAAGAATTGGGAGGCAATCCCAACGAAAAGCTGTATGATGATTTGAAAAAACGGGCGAATAAAAAAAAATGGCCGAAGTATGTAAAAGAGGTTTTTGAGAAAGAGTTTGCCCGTTTGCAACGTATGAATGCAATGTCGCCGGATCATGGCGTACAACTTAATTATGTTGAAATGCTGGTAGAGCTTCCTTGGGACGAACTTAGCAAGGACAACTTAGACGTTGCCAAAGCGCGACAAATATTAGATCGCGACCATTATGGAATGGAAAAGGTTAAAGAGCGAATTTTGGAATATTTATCCGTATTAAAACTCAAAGGGGATATGAAATCTCCGATTCTCTGTTTGGTCGGCCCTCCGGGCGTGGGGAAAACTTCTTTGGGAAAATCTTTGGCCGAAGCTATCGGACGTAAATATATTCGTATGTCTTTGGGTGGATTACGCGACGAGGCGGAGATTCGCGGACATCGGCGTACCTATATCGGCGCAATGCCGGGAAGAATTATCCAAAATCTGAAAAAAGCGCAAACGTCTAATCCTGTTTTTATTTTGGATGAAATAGATAAAGTGATCGGGGCAAACGTAAACGGAGATCCGACGGCAGCTTTGCTGGAAGTTCTTGATCCGGAGCAGAATACTACGTTTCACGATAATTATATCGACGTGGATTATGATTTGTCGCGGATATTATTTGTCGCGACGGCAAATACCATTTCCACTATTCATCCCGCTTTGTTAGACAGGATGGAATTAATTGAAATGAGCGGCTATTTGATCGAAGAAAAAATGGAAATCGCTAAACGTCATCTTATCCCAAAACAGTTGAAAGAGCATGGGATGACCGACGATCAACTGATTTTTAATGATGATATTCTTGAATTTATTATTGAAAATTATACGAGAGAATCGGGCGTTCGCGGGTTGGAAAAAAGAATTGCTAAAGTGATGCGCCATCATGCGACTCAAATTGCAGAGAAGAGAGAATATGAGAAAATTCTCACCAAAGAACGGATTAATGAATCGTTGGGCGTTCCTATTTATCAAAAAGAGCGCGATTTTGATTATAATATACCCGGCGTGGCAAATGGATTGGCATGGACGGCTGTCGGAGGAGAGGTCCTTTTTGTAGAAGCTGCAAAAAGCAAGGGCGAGGGCAAACTCACGCAAACAGGAAATTTGGGCGACGTTATGAAGGAATCTTCCGTGATCGCTCTGGCATATATTAAAAGTCATGCGGAAGAACTTGGTTTGAACGCGGATATGCTTAAAACATATAATCTTCACATTCACGTTCCTGAAGGAGCGACGCCGAAAGACGGTCCGTCGGCGGGAGTGACAATGTTGATCGCTTTAGCGTCGGTGTTGTCGGAAAAACAAGTGCGTAAAGGTTTGGCGATGACCGGAGAGATCACATTACGTGGAAAAGTGTTGCCGGTTGGAGGCGTCAAGGAGAAAATTTTAGCGGCAAAACGCGCCGGATTGAATGAGATCATTATTTCTCAGGAGAACGAAAAAGATATCAGTGAAATACCTGATCATTATTTGGAAGGAGTAAAATTTCACTATGTGAAAACAATGAAAGAAGTGTTGGATATCGCATTAGAAAAATAAGTAGTATAAAGAAATCCCTGAAATGGCGCTTTTCAGGAATTTTTATTTACATACGCAATATTCGTAAGAAGAATTTCTTCATGTTTTTCTGCCGTTTTTTTGTAAATTTATTTGGATTTTTAATAAAAATGTATATTTGCAGAAAATAATATTACAATGAACTGGGTAAATATCATATTAGGAATTGTCCTGTTAATACCGGGCCTTTTTATCATCTTCGGGGGAGCTTTTTTAAAGCCCACAAAAGAAGAAATGGACGCTTTTTATAAAGAGCATCCCGATAGAGATCCGCGCAATTTGCCGCCTCCAAAAAGACATTATACTTTTTACCCATTTTTCTAAAGCTCCTGAACAAACGTTCGCGGCACAATTAGCGTGCACGCAAAGTCCTGTAATATTTCCTTGCTTTTTACTATTGTGACCGGAGCGATATTAATTTGTACCTATTATGACGACAAAAGAACGATACCAAAAATTTATTGATTATTTCTCGCAAGTAATGCCGGAAGCTCAAACAGAGTTGCAATATAAAACTCCGTATCAATTATTGACGGCGGTAATCCTTTCAGCGCAATGTACCGATAAAAGAGTGAATATGATCACGCCGCCATTTTTTGAACGATTTCCTGATGCGGAATCGCTCTCTACGGCTTCTTCTGATGAAGTTTTCGCATTGATAAAAAGCTGTTCATATCCCAACAACAAAACAAAGCATTTGATAGGAATGGCGAAAATGCTGATGAAAGATTTTGACGGAATCGTTCCCTCAGATGTAAATACGTTGCAGAAACTTCCGGGCGTTGGACGTAAAACGGCTAATGTTATCGCTTCCGTTGTTTTCAATCTTCCTGCTATGGCAGTTGATACCCACGTTTTTCGCGTAGCCAATCGAATGGGATTGACAAAAGACGCCAAAAATCCGTTACAAACCGAAAAACAACTCGTTAAATATATCCCTCCTAAAATGATCCCTTTGGCGCATCATTGGCTGATCTTACATGGGCGATATGTTTGTCTGGCGAGAAAACCCAAATGCGAGGATTGCGGTGCAAAAGGGTTTTGTAAGTATTTTAAACTCCTTAAAGAATCAAAAGATATTTAACATTATTACACGGCAAACGCACGAAATTAAATAATTAATTTGTTGAGCTATTCCATCGTACAGTTTTTAGCCTGCGTTTCTTGAGATCTGATTTGTCGAAGTATTTCCTTATAACGATGCGAAATAAACGAGATATGACAGTTTTTCTGAAGTCTCGAAGGGCACTATTTTTCCTTCCACAGGTCGCCGACTTGCGGAAGGAAAACATCTGCATCGCACTGCCTGAATGACAGGACTTTGACGCTGCCGCTTTATACGTTCCCAGCAACTCAACGGCATTCGGTTTTGAAGATTCTGCTGTTGACTTCGTCGAATTTCGCTTCAGGCAAGCTTTCTTATGGCAGCAAGCTTCTCCAGGGCATAACCGATTCCTGCCGGCAGGCGCTTTCCCTAAAAGCAACATCTGGATGCGGCGCAAACGATTTTCAGCGCCCTAATGTCCTCAGACCGCTGTATTTGCACACTTCATAGCCTTCATGGTCGTATCCTCATTTTCCGATACGCTTTCCGTCGGACGGGTTTTAAAACCAAATTGTATCGCTTTCATCTTGTAAGGTTACTATTTTCGTGCGGTTGTTCTGAAAAAATTTCATAAAAACATTTGCCAATT
>JAIRTP010000030.1 GCA_031254805.1 Bacteroidales bacterium | reverse complement strand
GTGTTGCGTCAGTTGGTAATAGCCCGTTTGAGCCGGCCGATGAGTAAAAAAGCAACCGTTGATTACCTGAAGTCTTATTTTGATGAGGATGTAAATCTCTCAAAAATATACCGTTATATGGACAAACTCTACAATAGTCAGCAAGAAACGATTCAAAAAATAAGTGTAGAACACACTCGCAAGATACTCGGAGGCAGTATCGGCATCGTGTTTGAACCGGAATTTTGGAAACGGGTGTCCCAGTGACGAAGTCAGGAGCCGCATAATTTTAGATAATAATTATTTCCCGGATTTATATGATAAAATATGGGCGGTAACTCCTGCGGCGATGACGAAAAGTAAAATACGAACCCAAATTAAATCAACAAATACAAATGCGGAAATAATAATGGAGAGCCATAATAGCGTTAACGAACTGATCTTTATTTTTAAAGGTATCGTTTTATTTTCGCGATAATCGGTAATGATTTTTCCGAGAATACGATGCGATATAAGTCGATCATATAATTTATCGGAACTTTTCATATAACATGACGCCGTTAATAACAAAAAAGGAACTGTCGGAAGCAACGGAACGAACATTCCTAATATTCCCAATCCCAATGAAATGGTTCCTGCAATGATTAGAATAACTCTTCCCATAATAATTTTATGGTATAGATCATAAAGTCCATAAAAGGCATATTTTTTGCAAAAATAGGATAATATTAGAAGCGGTTTTACTCGAAAGAATGTGAAATTTTATAAAGTGCAAGCTTTCGTCCGGAAGCGGCGATTTTATTTTTGCAATTTTCATATCTTTGCATCCTGATAATTAAATAGTCATAAAAATGCAGTTAAGCGAACAAGAGATTTTAAGAAGGCAGTCGTTAGAAGAGTTACGTAAATTAGGGATCGATCCCTATCCGGCGGCGGAGTATCCGGTAAATATTACGTCAAAACAGATCAAAGAAACGTTCGACGAAAAGAAGAATAATCTCCAAGACGTTTGTTTTGCAGGACGAATTATGAGTATGCGCGTCATGGGGAAGGCCTCTTTTGTTGAATTGCAAGATGAAGAGGGGCGTATTCAGGTTTATATCAACAGAGACGAACTTTGCCCCGGAGAAGATAAGACTTTATATAATACAGTATTCAAACGCTTGTTAGACATCGGAGATATTATCGGCGTCAAAGGAAATATTTTTAAAACGCAAGTAGGAGAGATTTCCATCAATACGAAAGAGTTGACGCTTCTTTCCAAATCATTAAAGCCGTTGCCGATCGTTAAAGAAAAAGACGGTCAGATTTACGACGCTTTCACCGATCCGGAATTACGTTATCGGCAACGTTATGTCGATCTGGTCGTAAATCCTCAAATGCGCGAATTGTTCGTCAAACGCGCGAAGATTATCAGTACCATGCGTAAGATATTCGACGAACAAGGATTTTTGGAAGTAGAAACGCCCATTTTACAATCTATTCCGGGCGGCGCTACGGCAAGACCTTTTATTACGCATCATAATGCTTTAGATATACCCTTATATTTAAGAATTGCAAACGAACTTTATCTCAAACGTCTTATTGTTGGCGGTTATAACGGCGTGTATGAGTTTGCCAAAGATTTCCGTAACGAAGGGATGGACAGGACGCACAACCCGGAATTTACGGTTATGGAAATCTATGCGGCGTATAAAGATTATTTCTGGATGATGAAATTTATAGAACAAACGCTGGAAAAAGTCGCTATTGCCGTTAACGGATCCACAAAAGTTGTCAATGGAGATAAAGAATTGGATTTTAAAGCGCCGTATCCTCGCGTCTCCATGTACGACGCCATAAAAAAATATACGGGATACGATATCTCCGGAATGGGTGAAGAAGCGTTGCGAAAAGTATGCGATGAATTGAGCGTCAATCATAATCCCACGATGGGAAAAGGAAAATTGATCGATGAAATTTTTGGAGAAAAATGCGAACGTCATTTCATTCAACCCACTTTCATTATTGATTATCCTGAGGAAATGTCTCCTTTGACAAAAAAGCATCGCGCTATTCCGGGATTAACGGAACGTTTTGAATTAATGGTTAACGGAAAAGAAATTTGTAACGCTTATTCTGAGCTAAACGATCCGATTGATCAGTTGGAACGTTTCAAAAATCAGTTGGAACTCTCCGAAAAAGGAGATGATGAAGCGATGTTTATCGACCTTGATTTTGTCCGCGCTTTGGAGTATGGTATGCCGCCGACTTCGGGTTTGGGAATAGGCATAGATCGTTTGACCATGATGATGACCAATCAAAGTTCTATTCAGGAAGTTCTCTTCTTTCCGCAAATGCGTCCGGAAAAGAAAAAAGCAGTTCCGAAGCCGGAAGATTTTACGGCGCTGGGCGTTCCGGAAGAGTGGGCGCTTCATATTATCGCCGCCGGAATTATTTCGCCGCAACAATTGCTTGAAAAAAAGCCTGCTCAGTTGCATCAGTTGTTGAACGGTTTCAGAAAAAAAAATAAATTAGATATTCCGGCGTTAACATTGGAAGAAGTTGAAAAGTGGATCAATAAGAATTAAAAAACAATCATTAATTCAACGATGCGAAATAAATTAAGGCATGGCAGGGTTTCCGAAATTCCAAATAGGGCGTCGTTTTTCATAACCGCAAGTCGGCAACCTGCGGAAAAAACAGGGGACAAATCCTTTTGAGAAGCAATTTTCAACTTTCGGATTTATCTATTTTTAAATTTTGGAATCTTGAAATAGTATAGAGAAGATATTTTTTTAATTTTAAAATCATGAGAATTATGAAGTATGTAACAAACAAAGCGAAGATTATTTTTACAATTATTTTTAGTATTTCCGTATCTTTTGCCGCCGCGCAATCGGCGGAAGAAGCGTACGAATTATACCAGTCGGGAGTAAAAGCGTTAGAGGCGAAAAATTACGAGGCGGCCATTGATAATTTAAATAAAAGCGTCAAGATGTACGAAGGCGTTACCGGACTGGAAGGAACGGAAGTTATCAAGGAGAGCGCCATACAAGGCGTGATGCAAGCTCATTACGCTTACGGGATGCAATTTTATCAAGATAAAGACTTTGACAATGCCTTGGAACAATTCCGGACGACTATCGATTTGGCTGAAAAACATAATAACGACGATTTGAAGGATAGAGCCTTGAGATACCAAGGAAGCGTTTATAACTCTAAAGCGTCGGCGCTTTTCAACGAACAAAAATTTGACGATGTGATCGAAGTAACGACGAAAGCGATAGAATTTAGCGACGACAATGAGATGGCTTATTTCTGGCGCGGACGCGCTTGGGACAAAAAGAACGACTTGGATAAGATGAAAGCCGACCTTGACAAATGTATAGCGTTATCGTCAAACGATCCTCAAAAAGCTAAAACGGTTTCCAATGCCGGAAAAATTGCCTCGAACGCATACATGTCGGCCGCCGTTACTCAAATCAAAGATAAAAAATATGCCGAAGCATTGGAATTTCTGAATATAGCCGTTATATATCCGGACGTTAATCCGAACGCATATTATTACGCCGCTCTCTCATGCAATGCATTGAGCAAATGGGACGCAGCCATCGAAGCGGCTACAAAAGCGTTGTCTTTAGAGTTGAAAGATACTTCGCCGACCTACTATGAGTTGGGAAGAGCGTACGAAGGAGCCGGTAAAACCGCCGAAGCTTGCAACGCATACAAAAAAGTGACTTCCGGACAAAGCAAACAGGCCGCAGATTATCAAATAGAGCATGTGTTGAAATGTAATTAAAATTTTCGAAAAAAGAAAACATAAAGTAGGTCGTTTGCAATAAACGATTCGAAATAAACAAGATATAACAGCTTTTCTGAAGTCCCAGCGGGACGCGATATTTCTCTCCTGCAAGTCGCCAATCTGCGGGAGAGAAATATCGGTATCGCGCTGCTGCAATGCAAGACTTTGACGCCGACAGTTTATAGATCCTCCACAACCCAACGGCCTGTTCGGTTTTGAGAATCCTGTCGTTGACTTCGTCGGATTCCATTTCAGGCGATTTTCATATACCAAAAATTTTGCATTCTTGAGAGAACGGACTCTATTTATCTATATGAACTTTTGAAGAGAAATTTTATAGCGACTCCGGGCGACGCGCAGATAGAATATTCGGATAATAATTATGATTTACGGCTATAAAAGAAACGTTATTTTTGCA
>JAIRTP010000077.1 GCA_031254805.1 Bacteroidales bacterium | reverse complement strand
ATCCCCTTCAAATAAATGACCTTTACCGACACGTCGTCATCGATAAAATCTTCCATAATAGAAGATGCGTTTAATGGAATTGCACTTTCCCTCGAATTATTAGGCGAAGTACTCTTCTTTACCTCATGGTATAAGCCACATTCCAATGCGGTTTCTTTTATTTTCCGTTCGTCTCTTTGAGCGAAAACAGGTAATAACAAACTTAAAATTAATACTGTAAGCAAAAACCTTTTCATCATTTAAAATTTTAAATTATACATTATATTTTTGCAGCAAAAATAATATTTTTTTTATTACAATAAGACAATATAATTTTCGATTTTTTATTTCTCTGAAAATTATAAAGAATTCTCTAAGTTTTTTATGAGATTATGGCTATCTCCTATTGATAAATTTTCAATCTATTCAACGCGTTATGATATTTCTTTGCATTAATGTTGTGTTGCGACAAGGATGCGCTAAAAACATGATATCCCGATAAATCGTCTTTAGCGCAAAAATAATAATAATTATGCAACTCGTAGTCTAAAACGGCGTCGATAGATGAGATATCAGGCATGCAAATTGGTCCGGGCGGTAATCCTGTGTTTTTGTACGTGTTGTAGGGAGAATTTATTTTCTTATGTTCATCCAAAACACGGCGAATGGTAAAATTTCCTAAAGCAAATTTCAACGTGGGATCTGCTTGCAACGGCCATTTTGACTTAATTCGATTCATATACACGCCGGCAATCCTTGCTTTTTCCTCATTTTTATTGGTCTCTTCTTGTACAATCGACGCTAACGTCATAATTTCGTCGATCGAAAGCCCGACGTTTTCGGCTTTAGCTCTACGTTCCGGATTCCAAAATTTATCGTATTCCTTCTTCATTCGCTCGACAAATTGCTCGGCATCGGTATTCCAAAAAAATTGATAAGTATTAGGAATAAAAAGCGTTATGGCAGTTTCCGGCGTTTTTCCATATTGTTCTAAAAAAGAGGGATCGTTTAATACATGTTCCAATTGAGCCGAATCAACTTCTAAGAGTTCTGAAATGCGTCCGGCCAAACGATCTTTGGTGCGAATATTGTTAATGGTCAAATCAACGGGGGATTGTTTACCGGAACGAAGTAAATTGGTCAAATCGTTGTTATTCATATTAGGTAAAACCTCATACTTCCCCGCTTTTATATGATTCTTCAGACCTTTTCTCTTTGCAACCCATTCAAAAGATTTCCGATTTTTGATTAAATTATTACGATAAAGCATATCTTTTACCGCTTCAAAAGAACTTCCCGTAGGAATAAAAAGATACGCAGTTTCATTTTGAGAGATGGAAACATTTGGCTTATAAACCTGCTCCCAAGTCCAAAGAGCAACGCCTCCACAAACAATAATACCCGCAAGAAAGGTTATTAATAATATTTTAAAAAAGGTCTTTCTATAAAATGGTTTCTTCATAAAGAAAAAAATAAAATATACAACGTTATTTCATCTGCAAAATTATAAAAATGAGATCTTCTATCAACAAAAAGGATAATCTATTTATTAACGCCAGATTTTGCAATAGAGAAAATTCATATGTAAATAATTGATATATAATAAGTAATATTGGCGTTATCCTAATGCGTAGCGTTAGGTTTTTTGCAAAAAATCATTATAAATTTCTAATTGACACGAGTCCGTCTCCAAAAATAATAATCCGCGCTTTTCCAGCTATAGCCGCATCCGAAAAACATTTTACGAAAATTTTCCGCTATTAACGATCAGTTTTCATTCTATATAAAATCGCATTAACTACACGGTACAATTCTGCTTTTACATTCTTTTTATCATTTCCGAATTTTAAATATGGCAAATCTCTTTTTTCTTCTCTTTGTCGAGAATATTTTTTTGAGAGAGCAGTGAAAATTTATTGATTATCAATATAACCGTACTGTTCTTTTTTTCAATAACGCTTTTTTATATCGTAAATTTAATTCTATACAACTTCAAATTGAATAAATTGCACATGAATTGTATTTCTATGAAATAAAATTTTTTATTGTAAAATTATTTTAACGATGAATAGAAAGAAATCTGTTTGGTTAGTTGTTTTGCTTGTTTTAGCGGCAAGTATTTTTGCATCTACAATTACTATTATCGCTTTCTCGTCGCAACAAAAAGAGAATAGCAAATCCGACACGCTTTTTCAAGAACCCATTCCGGTAAAATTTTCTGCTCAAAGTCGTCCAAGTCTTTCTGCGAATGCTCCTACCGATTTTGTTTATGCTTCCGAAAAAAGTATACATGCCGTAGTTCACGTTAAAACAGTGACTTATGTGCAAAATCGTTACATTACGACCGATCCGTTTGAGTTTTTCTTTGGTTCTCCGTTTCGTTCGGAGCCGCGACAACAAATTGGGATGGGGTCGGGCGTTATCATTTCAGAAGACGGTTATATTGTCACAAATAATCACGTGATCGAAGGGGCCACAGATATAGAAGTGACGCTCAATGACAAGCAGAAGTTAATGGCGACAGTTGTAGGAACCGATCCGACAACCGACATCGCATTGATAAAAGTTGACGCTGCCAATCTGCCATTTTTGCATTTTGGAGATTCCGATGAACTGAAAGTGGGAGAATGGGTGTTGGCGGTAGGAAATCCTTTTAATTTAACTTCGACTGTTACGGCGGGAATTGTTAGCGCCAAGGGTCGCGACTTGGGTATTCTTTCAGAGAGAAGTGCCTTGGGGCTTGAATCGTTTATTCAAACCGACGCCGCCGTGAATGCAGGAAATAGCGGAGGCGCTTTGGTAAACATGCGCGGCGAACTTGTCGGAATCAACACGGCTATTGCTTCGCCGACAGGCAATTTTTCCGGTTATTCGTTTGCAGTTCCCTCTTCAATAGCTCAGAAAGTGGTAGAAGATCTTGTTCAATATGGAAATGTACAACGCGGAATATTAATAGGCGTCGCATTGGACGAACTGAATGCCGAGACGGCGAAAAAGCATAAAGTTTCGGTGGATAACTATTGGGGCGTATTAGTTGTAGAAGTTGAAGAAGGAAGCGCCGCGGCAGAAGCCGGTTTGAAAGCGGGAGATGTTATCAATAGAATCAACGGCGTTGATATCTCCAACTTGTCAATGGCAAAAGAACAAATTGGACGTTTCCGTCCGGGCGATAAATTAACTTTTAAAATTGTACGCGAAGGAAAAGAGAAAGCGCTTGATATTATGTTGACCAATAAGGCGGGCGGATTGAATGCAATTCCATCGGGAGACGATCTATTGAAATCGCTTGGCGGAAAATTTAAACCTTTATCAGCTGCCGACCGCAGTAAATTAGGCATTAATTACGGACTGCAAATTATCGAAGTCGGCAAAGGTAAACTGCAAGATTCCGGAATTAAGAAATCTTATATTATTCTCCGCGTAAACAAAACGCCCATTGATTCCGAAGAAACTTTGAAATCAGTATTAGAAAATATCGACGGCGGAGCGTTAATCGAAGGCGTCTATCCGAATGGGCGGGTCGTGTATTATGGATTAGGATTATAAAAAGGATAAAACTGTTTGATCATTGCCTCGTCTGATTTGACGGGGGTCATGTGCTATAAATAAGTCAGGTTGACAATTTTTGTAAAAAATAATCATTGTAGCAAGGGTAATTTTTTCGTACCTTAGCGCTCTTTTTCAAAAAAAAGTTAAGAGTTTAATTATTACATATTTATAAAATGGAAATTGCTTCAAAATATTCGCCTGAACAGATAGAAAAGAAATGGTACGACTATTGGATGCGGCATAATTTTTTTCGTTCAACGCCTGACGAACGGGAGCCTTATACGATCGTTATTCCTCCTCCGAACGTTACCGGCGTGTTGCACATGGGACACATGCTCAATAATACGTTACAGGATGTTTTTATACGCCGTGCGCGTATGACGGGAAAAAATGCTTGCTGGGTTCCGGGAACGGATCACGCCTCTATTGCGACCGAAGCAAAAGTCGTCGCCAAATTAGCGGAAGATGGGATTAAGAAAAGTGACTTGACGCGCGAGCAATTCTTGAAACATGCTTGGGATTGGACGTATAAACATGGCGGAATTATCTTGGAACAGTTGAAAAAACTTGGCGCTTCCTGCGATTGGGAACGCACTTGTTTTACAATGGATGAAAAACGTTCGCAAAGCGTTTTGAAAGTATTTGTGGACTTGTATAATAAAGGCTTGATATATCGCGGCGTGCGAATGGTTAATTGGGATCCGGGAGCGCAAACCGCTATCTCCGACGAAGAGGTAAATTATAAAGAACAACAGGGAAAATTATACTATCTGCGTTATCAATTGGCCGATGATCCTAAACGATACGCCGTAGTGGCGACAACGCGCCCTGAAACTATTTTGGGCGACACGGCGGTTTGTATCAATCCGAACGATCCTAAAAACGCCTATTTGAAAGGGAAAAAAGTGATTGTACCGATTGCTAATAAAGAAATTCCTGTGATTGAAGATGAATATGTTGATATCGAATTTGGTACGGGAGTTTTGAAAGTTACGCCCGCGCATGATGTAAACGACTATATGTTGGGTGAAAAATATCACTTGGAATCGATTGATATTTTCAACGACGATGGGACCTTAAACGAACATGGTCTGCAATATGCGGAAATGGATCGTTTTGAAGTTCGGAAAAAGATCGAAAAAGATTTGGAAGAGGCCGGTTTGATGGAAAAAGTCGAACCGTATACCAACAGCGTCGGCTTTTCAGAGAGAACGGACGTCCCGATCGAACCGAAACTATCAATGCAATGGTTTTTGAAAATGGGAAAAATTTCAGAACCGGCGTTTATGTCGGTAATGGACGATGTGGTGAAATTACATCCTGCAAAGTTTAAAAATACCTACCGTCATTGGATGGAAAGTATCAAAGATTGGTGCATTTCACGACAATTGTGGTGGGGACATCGCATTCCCGCATATTATTTACCGGAGGGCGGTTATGTAGTTGCCGAAACCGATGAAAAAGCTTTGGAATTGGCAAGACAAAAAACAGAAAATAACAATCTGAGTATGGCCGATTTACGTCAAGATGAAGATTGTTTGGACACATGGTTTTCTAGTTGGCTGTGGCCGATATCGGTTTTTGACGGCATAAATGAGCCATGCAATAAAGATATTGCATATTATTATCCGACTAACGACCTTGTTACCGCTCCGGAAATTTTGTTCTTTTGGGTGGCGCGAATGATTATTGCCGGTTATGAATATCGCGACGACAAGCCTTTTAAAAACGTCTATCTTACCGGTATCGTTCGTGATAAACAGGGCAGAAAAATGTCCAAATCTTTAGGAAATTCTCCCGATCCGATCGAATTGATGGATCAATATAGCGCAGATGGCGTTCGTATGGGAATGTTGCTGTGTTCTTCTGCCGGAAATGATATTTTATTTGATCTTTCGCAAGTTGAATTAGGACGTAATTTCTGTAATAAAATATGGAACGCGTTCCGCTTGGTAAAAGGATGGCAAGTCGACGAGACAATCGAACAACCGGATTCGTCCGCTACGGCTATAACATGGTTTTCTAACAAATTACAATCAGCGCTTGCCGAAATTGAAGATCATTTTGAAAAATATCGCATCTCAGATGCCATGATGAGCAGTTATAAGTTAATGTGGGACGATTTTTGTTCTTGGTATCTTGAAATGATAAAACCGGGATATCAGCAACCGATCGACCAAAAAACTTTGCAAACAACGATTGATTTTTTTGATCGATTGACGCGCATTCTTCATCCGTTTATGCCTTTCCTGACCGAAGAAATTTGGCAATTGCTTCAACCGCGTAATGTAGGAGAAAGCATTATGATTTCGGAAATGCCGGAAAAAAATTCGTTTGATGAAAAAATATTAAAAGCGTTTGATTTTGCTTCGGAAGTTATTATTGCTATTCGCGCGCAACGCGCAAAACGTAATATTTTAAATAAAGAACAAATAGAGCTTTTTATTAAAAAAAACGAAGAAACTCCGCAAACATTATTTGACGGAATTGTTGCTAAATTATGCAATATCGGCAATATCGCATATATAGATGAAAAGCCTGAAAATTGCGCTTCTTTTATTGTCCGGTCAACCGAATTTTTTATTCCGATGGAAGAAAACGTTAATAAAGAAGAAGAACGCGCCAAATTGCAGAAAGAATTAGATTATACCAGAGGATTTCTGGACGGCGTTTTGAAAAAACTTAATAACGAACGTTTTGTCGGTAATGCGCCCGAAAAAGTTTTGGAAGGAGAACGAAAAAAGAAAGCTGATGCGGAAGCGCGAATTACCGTTATCGAAGAGCAACTGAAAAGTTTATAGTTTGTTGTTATTTTAATAAGTAAGTCCTCATAATTAAGCTGCATGATTTTTAAAGTTGACATACAATAATTTTCCCACATTAGACAAAGCTCTGTTTGCTGCGTAGAACAGATTGTCTTTACTAATGTAATCTT
>JAIRTP010000041.1 GCA_031254805.1 Bacteroidales bacterium | reverse complement strand
ATAGCAATGACTGTATAAGCAGCACTATTATGATATTAAAAGATACCGGTTCTGAACAGGAACAAATCACCCGTGCGACAATTGGTAATGGAAGCATTATAGTCGGTGAAACCTCAAATCCTGGTACTAAAATCATCGAAGCAAAAAATATAGGAGATCCAAAGTACGGTGGACAATATGATAAAATGCAGTATACGCATCGTAATCCAGATGGTTCAAATATACCGTACATTACATGGAAAATGTTGGAACTAGCACACAAATTGATCATAAATATGTTAATCCAAAATAAGAGTTTTTGTAATGATTGATTTTTCTAAGTTTTATACCGATATTGGATTTGTTGCCGCATTATTTTATAACAATCTCTTAACGAACGAGATGGTTCTTGATATTGCTGATGTGCTGACACAAACTGAAAATAACGACATATTGATAGATATTCTGGTTTCTAGATATAAAGATGATAATTTAAAGAAGATTGAAGAGTATATAAAATCAAAGAATATGTATATCAAAGATAAAAAACGATTTTTAATAAAAAAAACATTTCAATATATTCTGAACGGCGAGATCAGCTTAAACGATGGCATAAGGTTTATAAATTTTGAAATTATTGATAGAGAGAAAACTAATATGTATCTCGGCGATGATGTTGGTGTTGAGCAAATCCTAGGCAATTTTTGGGCAATTAACGATGGCGATGTTACAGACACAATTCAGATTAAGCAACTAGAAAAAGAAATAAATCACGAAATGAAAACATACATAAACTCCTAAAATGTCCAAAAAGGAAAAACTTATGAAACATATTAAAGTTCTTATAATTTTGTCTTTTTGCACATTACTTTCTGCTTGTGTTGATGAAAAACGACAAATTATGCAGTCTTATAAAACCGAAGACGTATCCCAGGAGCAAGTGTTAAAGGCATTTGGTGAACCATATAACAAAATCACAAATAAAAACAATATAGAATCTTGGTATTACAGAAAAAGCATGCCCGCCGTAACCAAGTACTATAAAGATGGGCATCCATTTAAAAACAGAATGGATTTAATTTCTAGCGATATCTTTACAATAATATCTTTTGATAAAGATAAACATATGAAGAGTTATAAACAATCTTCTGTAAATTATGCGCTTCCAATATCCGCGCATGAAAAACATTTGACCGGCACGTTTGACTATACAGAGGCGCTGTCTGCGATGGATAATAATATTGAATTTGGCACAGGAAAAACACCAAAAACTATTGTGATAGAATAATATGTTAAAAAAGTTCATTTTTCCACTTTCTCTGCGGATAGCAATATAGATAATATATATGAAGGATACAATCATAGATAAATAACCAACCAAAAAAGGAGTAAAAATGAAAAACAAAAAACTTACGATAGCAATGGCAATGTGCGCGGCGGGCGCATTGGCAACCGAGGCGCAGGCGGCCGCATTGTCGCCCTATCTCTCCGTAAAAGCCGGGTATGGAAACGCAACGATGGAAAAAGCCGACACATCCTATACCGGAACCGGATTCATAGGGGCTGTTGGCGCGCGGTATGCATTGGAGGACATAAACCTGCGCGGGGAACTTGAAATCTCCATGCTAAGTTATAAAAACGACCATGCCAACCAAGATAACTATCCAATAGAGGCCATTACCGGCGAGGCCAAGCTTAAAAATACATCCTATATGGCGAACTTCTACGTCGACTTCTTCAAAAACTATAAATTGAAGCCGTATGTCGGATTCGGGCTGGGGTCGGCAAAACTTAAAGAAGACATCTCTGAAGAGATATATGATTATAGTACCACCTTGACAACCTATGATAGCTACAGCTCTGATAAATCGGCGTTTATATACGGTCTGCACCTTGGGGTTGGATTTAACATTACCGACGGGCTTGGCAGCGAAATCGGCGCGCGGTATCTGATTGCCGACATTGATGGCAAGTCTCTCACAATGCTTTCTGCAAACATCGGCCTGCGTTATACATTTTAATCCAGTGCCATGAAGAAAAAGGCGTTTGTTGTTTTATCTGCGCTGATATCCGGACTGATTTTTATCAGTCCGGCTCTTGCGCTAACGCCAGACCAGATAGCGCAGCAGCAACAGATAATCCAGCAACAGCAAGAACAGGCGCGGCAGGCGGAGGAACAGCGCCGCGAACTGCGCGAAACCGAGCGCATCCGCGAAACGCGCGAGCGTTCCGGTGCTTTCGGCAGCGATGCGGCGGCGGCGGGATTGTATTCGCCGCCAAACAATCCGGCTTGAAAGTTTATAGCTCTGATATCGACCCGATATTGCGGCATGGCCTGCGCGACTACGGGGCCGAGCACTCAGTCGCTAGTGTGGAAAAGCTGCCTTTTGACGCCGGATTTTTTGACGCCGTAGTTACAGAGGCGCCATTCGATGAAAATACCACGCCCATAGTAGCGAAAGGACTGGAAGAACTTGCAAGGGTTACGACGCCGAAAGCGTCAATTGTCATGATGACCGGCGAGAATCAGGCGGATTTCATTCGCAAAAAAGCAATCGCGCTGAACCTTGAATCATATATAGATCAATCCGTTGACAGAAAGGGCACGCCGGTTCACATTTTCGGGTGGAAAAAAAAGTTCAAGATAAAATAAATGAACTGATGCGTATGAAGCTATCAGATAAAGGAATGGCGTGATAAATATGCCCTTTGTCATATAGAATCTGTAATTTCTCGCCGAACGAGCCAACCTTGTCAGAATCAATAATTATTTTATCCGGCATTGCATCAACGTCGGTTATGGATTCTACGAGCGGCGAGATGTGCCATTCCTTATCAAATTCTTTTCCCACCGATATGAGCGGTATATTTATTCCAAGATAAGAATGTATATTCAATTTGCGTCCGAGAACTTTGGACAATAAAGCCATCGCAACAACTCCGTAATTTGGGTTGTTTTTTGGGACTTTCACTGGGACGGTTGTAATAATCATTTTATAATTTTCTTTTGATTGTCTCTCTCATCGTGTACTGCATTTTCACACTGTCGTGCCCGATGTCGGGCAATGCGATAAATTCCGCATTCGGCAACGCTTTATGCAGTTCCCAAGCGTTTCTGAATAGGCTGTTGAGATCGAGCCTATTATGTATAATAGTTATATCCATATCCCCAAGCATTCCCACACCGTCGATAATTGGCGGATCTATCGGCAGAACATTCACCAGATAATGTAGGTACATTTGATAATTTTTGATATGATCCTCTGATGGCATGTATAATTTCATTTGTTCAATTATATTGTCGGAAAATTCCAAATTTCCCAGCCATCTTTCGCATGATCCTAACAACTTTGTCGAATGCACAACCATATTATTGTCATCAGAATTTGCTTGACGCACGAAGTCGTCGAAAGAGTCATTTTTATAAACAAACTCGTAGAGATCTGGATAAAATTCCAGCCATCCGTCACGCAACCAATCTACAGCGGCACGATCGCCAAGAAATATTTTGGAAAGAATTATCTTGTTAACCAGATTCCTGTATTTCTTTGCAAAATGAAGCGCGCACGCCGAGCCCCACGATTCCGAAACGATATTTACTTTTTCCACGCCGAGATGATCAAGGATTCGTTTCGCATCCCAAACTGTAAAATCCAAATTGTTGTTCATAAATCTGTCAGTAAATTTTGACTTGCCGCATCCGCGCTGATCAAAAAGAATAACTCTGTGTTTTTCGGCATCGAAAATGTCTGCATGACGCGCTTTTGAAAAGTTTCCAGGGCCGCCGTGAAACATCAGTATCGGAACTCCCCCCGGATTCCCATATTCATGGAAATAAATTTCATGTCCAGATTCGGCGGTTAAATATCCATCGCTTATCATCTGCATTTTCTATACTCCTTTCATAAACGATTCTATTTTAAAATCTAACAAATCTCCAAAGTTTTTTATTTTACTCATCGGTTTTACATTTATGTTTGATATCGAAATTCCATCAGGATATTCCTTTTTTGATTTCAAGTCCTTAAATCGTATAGAATGATCAATATTTCGAATTTTATAACTGAAAAAATTCCATATGCGTTTTTTATTTATATACTTGTCAATCACGCGTTGTATTTCATTGCATATTTTTTCCACATCCACGATGTCAATTATCAAGATCAAAGAATTCAATCCTACAAAATACATTTTTCCATTACATTTTGATACGACTTTATGTACACAATCTGTCGCCTTTTCAAGCAATTCATAACTAAGCGATTTGTCCCCTGATAGATGATTCAATCCAGAAAAGTTATTTATTTTTATATTCATCGCGGTTTTATCGATTTGACTAAAGTCAAAATTCTGCTCCCGTTCGCAGAATTGCCCACCAAAATCATCGTGCCTATTTTTGATTTTTTCGAGTAGCAAATTTACTCTTGGCGATTTGAACCCAAAATTTTCAATAACCTTTGGGTTCCTCTCGAATATGAGCTTGTATTTCAAGTCTCCATCGCCGGCATCAATGCGGACGTTAGTTTTGTCACCAAATCCGCTATACAAATCACTAAAATTCTTGTTCTTCCCAAGCCGCACAATTGAAAATCCGAACAGGCACCAGTTGCCTATATTTAATGCCGGATATTCCGCGTACACCGCGTCAGTGATAATGTTTGATATCTTAATAAAGTGTGTGCGGATTATGTTTATATCCAACTCCGAATTTATTATTATCAATGCATCGTCGTTGTATGTTGCATCAAATATATATACACAG
>JAIRTP010000113.1 GCA_031254805.1 Bacteroidales bacterium | reverse complement strand
GAACACAGGAGGATATAGCATGAAAAAGGCGTTTATAATCGTTACCTTGTTGATTTTTGGATACATTCTTTTCGCTCAAGATAGTCAGGATAACGCTCAAACATCCATTGCAATGCTCAATTATATTGGAACACAAACGGTTATTATTGAGCAGTCAACAAACAACAGATTGTTACTTGAAGAAGTACAGAACAAATTTTACAACAATACGAATCCAAGCGTTATTGATACGCAAACACAGAGCTATCTAAAAAGTTTGCTCGACAGCATTGACGGTTTGCGTTTGGTTACTATTCAAAGAGAAAAAGTACAATTTATGTATGAAAAACAGAAGGCACAGGCACTTTCGGAGGCTATACCTAATCCACTGTATTTACTTGCCTTGCGAAACAACGATCCGCTTGATATTATAATGACTGCTTCTCTCATGACGATAGACGCTGTAATGCGTTATAACATCGCACAAAACAACGCGAAGGCTGATTTAATCCTTGCGAATTTTGATATTCATAAAGAAGAATTGATACCGCTTTCAAATCTGAAAAAAGATTATTTTAACCACGTGATCAATATTACGCGCCTCAATAATCTTGATGGCAGTGAAAGTTTGTCGCAAGAAAGTATTGAGCGGTTTGTAAATTATTTACTGGATACTAATAAACAACGTGCCCGTGAATGGATGGAACAAAACCGGACTTTATATGCAAAGTACGCCCCTTATTGGCTTGCACTTGCAGATATATATTATGATTTGGGGCAATATCAAGAATGTTTTAACGCTGTTCAAACTTATGAATCTGTTCAAGCGCCAATATTCAGGAAGGATTTAGATTTGTCTCGCGTTTTGCCAAAAGCTATTCTTGCTGCTTCGAATATATACAACAATAATCAAACGTATATTTCAATTGCAAAACAATATTTACAAAAAATAAAAGACAATACCGATGAAAGCAATTGGGCGTTACGCTATTTTGTCGCCCAAACATATATTAGTTTAGCCGCAATAGATGATCGGCAGGCAAATTTGCAGGCTGCGTATGACCTTCTTATAGAAAATATTACCTATTTATCAAGAGAACAGGATAAATTACAAATATCCTATACTGCTGAAATTGAAATGCCAACAGATGTAATCGGCGAACAGAAAAGACAGGCAAAAAGATTAGTAAAACAATTAAAAGATGAGCGGAAAACCGAGTTTCCTCCAATGCACTCTGCTTTAGCGCTTAATTATAAAACTGTTTTCCCATTGATGGATGAACTTGGTAAGAGCCAGGCAGAAAGAGTTCGTGTAAACGACATTTTAAAAGACACAACCGTAATGCCACAGTTTCGGCATGCCTATTTTGGAGAAGCCTATAATTACTCGCCACAATCGTTTGTTCTTACCAGAAGCCTTACTGGACCGAGAGACGTTATAAGCGGAATTGTATCAATCGTAAGCGGTTCGGTGAATTGGAATGAAATAAACTTTGAATTACCGGCGATGTTTTTTTCAGTGGATTCAATTATCGATGTGAGCATTCGGGGTGGACGTTTTTATACATTTCCAGCAGTTCAATATAATGTAAATAAGGTTGTTAGAAAGAAGGCAACAGCCCCCTCGGATTTCACCATAAAATTAAAATTGCCTTTGCCAGATACATTAGTCATTGAAAAAGAACAAGAATATACGTTACAGGTTGTTATAAAAACACACGATATGTCTTGCACTATCGTTTTTTCTTGTCCCAAGGGAGAAATGAATTTTGAATTCGTAAGGGTTGATTAAATATGATTTACACCCACAAAAAGGATATTGCCTTATTGTTTCTCTTTTTATTTTGCACAACAGGAAGTGTTTTTTCAAAGTCCCAAAAAGTTCGCTTGGTAAGTTTGCCTGCGCTGCGGATCTGCCTGATACGCTGATTCATCAGGGGTATCGCTCTGCCGGAAGCCATAGCAGAAGCATAGCGAAAACAGGAAGGGATTGCTAAATTCCTGCAACGAAGGGAAAAATGACTTGACAAGGCTTCTATGTACAACTAAAATAGGCCTAATAGCAACCACTGAAGGGGTGAACAGCGAAAAGCTGGAAGAGTATCGCCGCTTTATAGGTAGGGTACTACCGGCTTTTCCCGGACATACAAGGTGCTCATTATCACCCGAACTGAGGAGGCCGCTGATGAGGAAGCGCCGCTGCCCAGGTAGAAAACCACGAGAACCCTGGTACGGAGCGGGGTATAGCTCTGGGTGACATACCGGATGGGGTAGAATAAGCGAAAGGCCGTCTGTGGGGCGGAAGAAGCGAAAGCCGGAGGGCTTTAAACTCAGGAGGAAAGCGAGGAGGGGAAAATCTGAATGGAAAAAACTCGGACAGGTTCAAATAGAACCGGTGGTGTTCATATCGCCGTAAAAAAAGGAGGAAGAATTATATGAATATTGCCTTAATAATTGGGTCTGCTGTCGCGGCTATTATTTTTTTTGTTTTTGCGTGTTTGCGTGCCACCAGATTAAAATTGCCAGAAAATGATCCGCTGTTCGCTTTGTCTTTCGTTTTGGCAGTAGGAATGCTTTTTGCCGGCCTTCATTTTTTTCTTATATCGGGAA
>JAIRTP010000024.1 GCA_031254805.1 Bacteroidales bacterium | reverse complement strand
AATAAATAAAAGTCGCATTTATATGCGACTTTTTTCGTGTGTCGCCCGCACACCGTGGGCATCACGGGATAAAATTGCCTTTGGTAAGCCCGACGAATACGAAAATATGCGAATGGTTATCTTTTATACTCTGAATCGAATTGGATATTGCTTCAAAAACTGGCATCAGATAATCATCATGGGATAAGTCAAAATTACGGATTCTAAGTTCTAAGTTGGAATCCATTGGAAATTCTTTCTGAGAATTGTCTGTAACGTCAAACAAACTGTTCATATTTGGCCCCTTTGTTATCCTCATACTTTTTCATACCAGGCGCCCTTGGTTGCGCCGTGCTTCGACAGATATCCGGCGTCCACAAGAGTCCGGATTGTTTTTGCTGCGGTATTTATGTTTAATTCAAGCATGTCGGCAACTTCCCGAATGTTCCATTCCGTCTTATTATCAAACAATTCCAATACCGCGCGGGCATTTTTGCCAAGTTTTGTATCGTCTTTGGTCATGATTTTAATTTTATCTTCCAAATGCCTTTTTTGTTTTTGCAATGTTGTCAGAAAGAATGACAACCACGGCTCATAATCCGCATGCGTGCCCCAAATACCTTTTTGCGTCCGGCGCAGCGCACGATAATACCCTTCTTTATTGGTTTCAATAATGGACTCTATAGAGCTATACGGAACATAAGCATATCCTTTTTTTAACAACAGCATCGCAGTCAGCGCCCGCGATAAGCGTCCGTTCCCATCTTGAAACGGATGAATGGACAAAAAGCGCACAATAAACACGCCTATCACAATCAGCGGATGCAAAATAAAATCATCAAGATTCTTGCGCGTCCATTCCGTCAGCTCCTCCATCAAGCGCGGCGTGTCAAACGGCGCGGCGGTTTCAAAGACAATTCCGATTTCCGTTCCATTTTGGTCAAATGCCGCGACGGAATTGGAAAGTTTTTTATATTCTCCGCGATGCCGCTCGTCTTTCGAAACATATTGCAATAAGGTTCGATGCAGCTGCTTTATGTAATTTTCCGACAATGGTATTATAGAGTAATCGTCGAAGATTATGTTCATCAATTCGGCATATCCGGCAACTTCCTCCTCGTCACGTGATTTGAACGATTTTCTGTCGATATGGGATAACAGCTTTTCGACTTCCGCATCGGATAATTTGTTGCCTTCTATGCGATTGGAAGAACCGATAGACTCGATCGTGGAAACTTTTTTCAGGGCTTTCATCTGCTCTGGCCGCAGTCGCGCAAAGCCATTCCATGCGCCCTTGAATTCATCCAATTCGGCAATCTGCACCAACATTTGCGGCGTTATTTTGATGTCTTTTATGTCTGGCATTTCACACCCCTATTCTTAACTTATTTTTACGACTTTATACGAGATTGTACGAGATAATAATAGAAAAGTCCAGTCCAAATGTGAATCCCTGATATCAGAGAATAATTCCCTGATATTGGAAAAAATTTCCCTGTTCCGGCCTAAAAAATTCCCTGTTATTTTTGGGCGGCTTTGGCGCATTGGTATATAAATTTGTTGGATTTCTGGTGGTTTGGGCTGGTTGGGCGACCTGAAAAAGGTATAGAAAACGCTAAATTTCCCTGTAAATTCCCTGTTATTTGGTATTCTTGGTATAGATACCCTGCACCAATTTACCTGCCGACCACACTTCGCGCTGTCGCGCTTCGTGTGGCAGGCCATTCGTTGTAAAGCCCGCTGTGTGCGGGCTTTATGCATGGTTGTGAATTTGGTATGGGAAAATTACGGCCACATATACCCGAAAAATCCGGCTTTCTATACAATGGGCTGTTTCGCTTAGTCACTACGTGACTTTTTCGTATCCTCGGTAATGGCAATAAATTGCCAACTCGGATTGGCCAAGTCACTATTTATATTCTTGAATTTCATAATATTTAGTTTATTGTTTACAAATAATGAATATGTACCACGGATCTATTTGTGCAAGCATCGAATTTATGGAACCAAGGATTGACGGCTTTGGCGATGGGCCTTTCGTATTTGCAACGCCAAATTTTGTTTCCGCCCTGCGATATATAACGCCGCATAAAAATATTTTATGTTTCGGTATTATTGCCGGTAAAGCGGTTCTAATAGAGCGTAACAAAGGCGCATTTCAAAAAGCATATAAAAATATATCTGGAATAGTCTACGAATTACCCGGAAATACGTTCAAATTAACAAAACTGAGCCATGGAACTTATTATTTATCACAAGAACGCGTTCAAGTTGCCCGAAAAATAGAAATAACTGATGTTTGGCAAAAATTATTACAAGCCAAAGAAAAAGGACTTTTAGATATGTATGAATATCCGTACTTGCCAGAAAATTATACTATAAATTACAAGAGCGGTTTTGAAAAAATAATCCGTAAATTTCTGATAAAAACATCAAAGTTGCAGCAATTTTATAGAAATTTTTGTAAAAAACACGATATGAATTGAAGTACGGTAAGTGTAGTAACTAACTTTCGACCGACCACCAAATTTCGTTATCGGCTTTGCCTATCAAGAAATTTGAGTGCCACACGAAGTTTTAACGAAGTGTGGCGGGCATGGCTTCGCCACGCGTTGCCCGGGCTAAGTGTGGCGGGCAGAATAAAAATCCCGATTCCCGCGCAAAATATACACCTTTCTATACTATGGCCCTTTTGCGGAGTCAGAGTCCGTAAAACCAACAACTATTTGTAAAAAACATGTAAATAGCACACATTTTGTGCTACAATGTTCGCTATGAAAATTGAAAAAGATTTTTTATATCATGGAAGTTTAAGAAATCTGGAAATTGGTGATTTTTTAGACCCGGAAAAAGGTTCGCTCTATTGGAATGAGAT
>JAIRTP010000011.1 GCA_031254805.1 Bacteroidales bacterium | reverse complement strand
AGAATAGATAATTTGGTATTTGAAGTGGAATGCAAACATGGCTCAATACGCATAAAACCCAACCTGTTTTTTGCCAAAACATTTAAGATTCTATTTATTTGGAATTGTTCCATATTTTTATATCTTATATTGAGGCAAAGATAACTCTTATTTTAATACCAGCAAACTTTTTTTTAGTTTTTTTCAAAAAAAAAATTGACTTTTTTTTCCGGCGTTCTCGTTATATGCATCAATCTAATCGATTTAAAAATGGGAGAAGTTTGCATCGTTATTGTTAAAAAAGAAGAATTGCTTGAAAAGGACTTGATTAATCCGACAAAATATCTAATTTTGTAAAAAAATTTGAAACGTTGTTATCATGAGCGACATAAAGAAAAAGCTAAAAATTAAGGATAAAGAGTTTGAAGTTTTTATAAGAGAGGCGGATATTCAACGAGCGATCAAAGAAGTCGCCGCAAAGATCAATAATGATTTAGCCGGTAAAAATCCGCTTTTTTTAATTGTTTTGAACGGAGCTTTTATGTTTGCGGCCGATTTGATGAAACATGTGGATATTGAATGTCAACTTTCATTTGTAAAGCTATCTTCTTACTCCGGAACAAGTACTACGCAAGTGATACGCGAATTGATCGGGTTGGACGAACCTTTAGTTGATCGTTATGTTGTTTTGGTTGAGGATATTGTCGATACCGGCCATACCATGGCGCATCTTTTGGAAACATTAAAAGGTTTAGGCGCCAAAGAGGTGAAAATCGCGACGTTAGCGTTCAAACCGGACGCTTTCAAATATAATTATCCGTTGGATTATATAGGAATGAACATTTCGAATAATTTTGTGGTCGGTTACGGATTTGATTACGACGGTTTCGGGAGAAATTCCGTAGATATTTACAAAACAGTTTAAAAACATTATCTCATGTTGAACATTGCATTATTTGGTCCTCCGGGAAGCGGTAAGGGAACTCAATCAAAATTGATTCTCGAAAAATATGGCTTAACATACATAGCGACCGGAGATATTTTACGGCAGGAGATTGCGGAGGCGTCGGAGCTTGGTTTGAATGCAAAGGCTGTCATCGATCGAGGCGGCTTAGTAGAAGACGAGATCATTGTTCAAATTATCGAGAAACGTATTGATACGGACAATAACGCTCATGGAATACTTTTCGACGGTTTTCCAAGAACTACCGTACAATGTTACATCCTCGAAGGATTATTGATGAAAATGAATGCCTCGCTCAATTGTATGATCAGTTTGGAAGTTCCCGAAGAAGAATTACGCCGCAGAATGTTGGAACGCGCCAAACAATCAGGCAGAAGCGATGATACCGAAGAAGTCATTAATAAGCGATTGGAAGAATATCGTGAAAAGACATTACCGGTGATGGATTTCTATGCAGAACGCGGAAAATTACATCGTCTCGACGGTACGGGAAGCGTGGAAGAAATCTTTGAACGCATTGACCACGTGATTAAAGCGACATTAAAGCAACGTTTGATGCATTTTGTATTGCTGGGCATGCCCGGTTGCGGAAAAGGAACGCAAGGCGTTCGATTGGCTGAAAGATATAATCTTTGCTATATCAGTACCGGAAAAATTCTGCGGCGGGAAGAGAAAAACAATACTTTAATCGGGCAACAAGCGCGGTTATACCTTGAGCAAGGAAGTATTGTTCCCGATGCCTTGGCCATTCAAATCATTGAAAGAGAGATAATGGCGCATCCGAATACAAAGGGATATATTTTCAAGGGATTTCCGCGAACAATTGTACAAGCATATATTTTAGATGGTTTTCTGATGAATAAAAATACGGAAGTAACCGCTTGTATTAAGTTAGAAACGCCTACTTTGGAATCGGTAAAACGTTTGGCGGCGCGTAGCCTGACCGATAAATGCCGTAAGTATGATAAAACCACCGAATCCATTGTTTTTCGTTTGGAAGAGTATCAAAAACGAACTTCTCTGGTAGAAAAATATTATAAAAATAAGGGAAAGTTATACACAATCAACGGCGTAGGAAGCGAAGATGAAGTATTTGAAACATTGTGTAGACAGATTGACGAGATTATGAAAAGATTATCATAATCAATTTGTCATTTTTAAATAAGAAAAAGATAAAAGAGTAAAATCTTTAAGGACAGTTCCTTTTTCTATCAAAAGAATATGAAATTTATTATTATGGTCGGTTTGCCGGGTTCGGGCAAAGGAACTCAGGCGACTTTGTTAGCAAAAAAATTGAATTTTCAACATCTTTCAACCGGAGAGATACTTCGTCGGGAAATTGAGCAAAAAACGGAATTGGGCGATCTCGCCGCACAATCGATCCATGACGGAAATTTTATTCCCGACAATGTATCTATGGAGATCGTTCAAAAGGCTATTGATGAACGTCGACAAGAGGTTGACGGTTTCGTTTTGGACGGATTTCCCCGAAATATTCCACAAGCGGTCGCTTTTGAAGAATATCTTAGCAAAACCGGCGGAACTTTGTTAAAAGTTATTCGTTTGGACGTGCCGGTCAATGTGGCGACAGAACGACTTTTAAGACGCGGAGAGAGAGCGAACCGGACGGACGATAACGAATCGGTTATTCATAAAAGAATAGATATCTATTATCAATCTACTCATCCGCTCATTGATTTTTACGATCAGTATGAGTTGCTTATACACGTAAACGGCGAGAATTCTATTGAAGAGGTAAATGAAAATATCTTTGACGCCGTCAAAACAGTGGAATAGTTTCAATATTGTTATTAAAAACTTTACATACATGTCGAATTCTAATTTTATAGATTACGTAAAAATATGTTGCAGGAGCGGGAATGGCGGCAGCGGTTCCGCTCATTTTTATCGTACGCGAGGGATTCCCAAAGGAGGTCCCGACGGCGGAAACGGCGGACGCGGCGGACATATTATTATTAAAGGCAACAAACAACTTTGGACGCTTTTGCATCTTAAATATACAAAACACGTCTTCGCTGAAAACGGCGAAAGCGGATCAGGAAATTTAAAAACGGGAGCGGACGGCGAAGATAAGATCATAGAAGTTCCGTTGGGAACTGTTGCGCGAAATACCGAAACGGGAGAGTTTTTATGTGAAATTACCGAAGATGGGCAACAAGAGATATTGGTGAAAGGCGGACGCGGCGGTAAAGGGAACGATCATTTCAAATCATCTACTTTTCAAGCGCCGCGATTTGCGCAACCGGGCGAGGAAGGAGTTGAAGAGTGGATTATTTTTGAGTTGAAATTATTGGCGGACGTTGGTTTAGTGGGCTTTCCAAATGCAGGGAAATCAACATTATTATCGGTCGTATCGGCGGCGAAACCTGAAATTGCCGATTATCCGTTTACAACGTTGGTACCCAATTTGGGAATGGTTTATTATAGAGATCATCGTTCTTTTGTTATGGCCGATATTCCGGGAATTATTGAAGGAGCCTCGGAAGGAAAAGGATTGGGATTGAGGTTCTTGCGTCATATTGAGAGAAATGCGTTATTGCTTTTTATGGTTCCCGCCGACGCCGACGATATTAAAAAAGAGTATCAAATTCTAAGCGACGAACTTAAAAAATATAATCCTGAACTGCTTGATAAAAAGAGAATACTAGCCATCAGCAAAAGCGATTTGTTGGACGATCTTATGATAGAGCAGACGACGCCGAGCTTGCCAAAAAATGTTCCTCATGTTTTTATCTCTTCCGTAGCGCAAAGGGGCGTCGAAACATTAAAAGATATGATTTGGAAAATTTTGAACGAGGAGACTTAATATTAGAACGAATATGTTACAACAAATTGACGAATCGATACTTTTCTTTCTTAATGGGTTGCATAACGCCTATTTTGACGCTTTTTTTTGGTGCGGCACGAATACATGGACGTATTTGCCTCTTTATATAGCGATAGTTTGGCTTCTGTATAAGCAATATGGCAATAAGATTTGGCTGCCTGTTCTGTTTATTATTCTTACGGTTTTATTGACCGACCAGATTACCAATTTAATCAAAGGCGCTATCCAGCGATTGCGTCCTACGCACAATCCCGTCGTGGCTCCGTTTATTCATACGGTCAACGATTATCGCGGAGGCTTTTACAGTTTTCCTTCGGGACATGCTTGCAACATTTTTGGAATGGCTCTTTTTTTATATCGAATTATTACGCCCAAACGATGGATTTTGACCGTCGCTCTTTTCGCTTGGGCAGGAATTACGGCATATAGCCGCATCTATTTAGGCGTACATTATCCGGGAGATATATTGGCAGGAATCATTTTAGGCGGTTTGATAGGATATTTTACCTCATGGTTGATGTCAAGAATTTATAAAAAGGTAAAATATGCTCCGAGAGTTTAAAAAATTCATCTCAGATAACCGGCTTTTTGACGCCTCTCAAAAGATATTGTTAGCTGTAAGCGGCGGATTGGATTCTACCGTTATGGCGTATCTTTTTTATGCCGCTGAATTGCAGTTTGGCATTGCTCATTGTAATTTTCAATTGCGCGGTGAAGAGTCTAATGGCGATGAAAATTTTGTGCGCGACATGGCAAGACGTTTCAATGTTCCATTCTACGTCAAGAAATTCAATACCATAGTTTTTGCGAAGGAACATAAAACAGGCATTCAGGAGGCGGCGCGAAAATTGCGTTACGATTGGTTTGCCGACCTGATTATTGAAGAAGAATACGATTTTCTTGCTACGGCGCATCATAAGGACGACCATATTGAGACCTTTTTTATCAATTTATTGCGCGGATGCGGAATTTCCGGGTTGCATGGTATTTTGAGTAAAAAAGGAAATATTATTCGCCCTCTGCTTTTTGCTACGAGAGACGATATTGAAAAATATAGCCGAAAGCGTCGTTTATCACATCGAGAAGACAGTTCTAACCAACAAATAAAATATACCCGCAACAAGATACGACATCTGTTAATACCTGCTTTGAAAGAGATAAATCCTGATTTTCAAAATATTATAAACGACGACATCGCACGGTTTCAGGAAGCGGAAAAAATCTATCAAACGCGCGTCAGTCAACTTAAAAACGAAATCGTCTCCAAAACAGCGAGCGGCGATTTAGCCGTTGATATCAAAAAATTGCACGTAACGGAAGCTCCTCAAACCGTTTTATTTGAGATACTGAGCTTTTACGGATTTAAAAAAGATATTATTCCGGATATTTTCAGAAGCATGGACGGACAATCCGGTAAACGTTTTTTTTCAAGTAATTATCAATTGTTAAAAGATCGCGATTTTCTTTTTCTAAGCGAGAAAAAAACGACGAATGAAAAGATTTTTATAATAGAAAAGGGGAAAAACGAGATCTTTTCTCCTTTGCATTTGAAAATAGAATATTCTGAAAATCATAAACGGTTTATTGTTCCCAGAGATAGACATATTGTTTGCTTTGATTGTGATCAGCTTATATTCCCATTAACGATAAGAGCTCCCAAGGATGGAGATCAATTTGTTCCATTTGGAATGAAAGGGCATAAAAAACTAAGCGATTTTTTTATTGATGAAAAATTCTCGCAAATAGAAAAAGGGAATACGCTGATACTTTGTTCCGGCAGTGAAATCATTTGGGTCGTTAATCATAGAAGAAGCAATCTGTATAAGGTAGAATCTTTAACAAAAAACGTTATATCGTTTATCTCCTTGGCATAAATTTTATCAAATTGTCATATCTCTCATTATAAGGGTTAATTTTTTGCAGGAAATTTAAAATAATTGCTTTATGAAAAGACACATTTTACTAAGAAACAGCATGAAACATTTTTTATGTTATTATTCAGTTTGGTTGTTTTTTGCATTATTTTCTGTAAAAGACCATCGGATTCTTGGCCAACATATTATGTTCCCGATGAGATGAAACATTATGTCAAATTTTCGGTAGATTCATATTGGGTATATGAGGATTCAATATCTCACAAAATAGACACCTTACTAATAACATTAAGTAACGACTGACATAGAGGAAAATATTCAGCAATTATTTTATTCTTCTTTAGAAACGGATGCTGCATTATCTGCCTCATTTCCTTGCGAATCTCAAGATAATAGCATTTTTACATATCATAATAGAAGAAGAGACGTTATTTATATTGGAGAAGCTCCAATTGGATTTGTTGATTTCTTTGATTTTTATGCCGTTAGAGATAATCCCTATAAAAATGTAAAACAGTTCAGAACTATATTTAATCAGATACTTCTGCCTATTTTTGGGTGCAGGATATTGGATTGATAAAAAGAACGGATCCAATAAGCGATGAGGTTTAGGAATTAAACCCAAAATGTCCATTTCACATTCATTCATCGAAAAAACTTTGATTTTTATCGAATTAATACGTGTTATTTTGTTTGTTATCAATAAGTTCAAGGGGAATTTTCTAATGGCGTCCATTAGAAATTCAAAATTGATAGATTCTGATTATCAATTTATTATGTTCTAATGGACATTTTGAGTTAAAATCCTATTACATTAATTGTTGATTTTACCTAAAAAAGTTGAGCAAAGGGGGCGAGTCAAAAGTCATTTCTTACACTCTCTGTCCTTTCTGCAGATAGTTGTGGAGAAGTGATAGGAAATCTTGGAACTATTGACGCGCCCTGTTTGTATATCTTTTATTGGCTCATTATGACTAATTCACAAAATTATCTTTTGTTTTATAATAAACAGCTTCTCCCTGTTCGCCTGTTTCTAAATCGGTAATTGTTACGCGAATTTCATCATATAATTTCGTGGTGGTCGTTCCTAAGTCCGTATAGATCATATATCCTGAACAATGATTATCGCCGGCAAATTCTTGTACGCGATCAACCATATTGACGCGCACGGGATAACCGTTTACAGTGACGTCTATTTTGATTTTATCGGGAGCGGGCGCTAAATCCATTACAACGTTTGGATCTTTCTCCCATTCCAAATATTTACTCAAACTCATCGGACGGCAATAGATCGTGTAGCCGCGATAAGATCCGTGTATTCTAAAAACATTCAATCCGTAAACTTCCAAACGGTCATAACGCATATTGATTGTCATATCATTGTAAGCGGGAACATTCCAAGCCCAAAACTCAAGTTTGCTCTTTGCATATTCCTGCATTCGCACGGCGGCAATTCCCAAATAGGTTCCCGGCTCCACTTGAACGGAATAATTGCCCGTAACATCCGAATATGCATGATATTTCATGTCAAAATTATTTGTCTTTACCTCGATCAAAGCTCCTGCGATAGGTTTTCCGGAGAAATCGGTAACTCTTCCTTTTATGGTCGCCATTCTTTGCGAGAAAGCGCTCATCGCTAATAAGATAAACGTAATAAATATTATACCTCTCTTCATAAAAATCTATTTTATTTCAATGTTAAATTATTTATTTATGATTTTACAAAATTACAATAATTCAGTCGCCAAGTTAGCCAATTCAGACCTTTCGCCCTTTTCCAAACGAATGTGCGCATATAAATGATCCGATTTAATACGATCGATCATATATGACAATCCGTTACTTTGAGTATCCAAATAAGGCGTGTCGATCTGATAGATATCGCCCGTAAAAACGATCTTTGTTCCTTCGCCCGCTCTTGTAATGATTGTTTTTACTTCGAGCGGCGTCAAGTTTTGCGCTTCATCAACGATGAAATAGATGTTTGAAAGGCTTCTCCCTCTGATGTAAGCCAGCGGCGAAATCAATATTTTTTCCTCTTCCAACGCCGTAGTAATAGCTTTTGCTTCCGGATCGTTGTCGCCATACTGATCTCGTATGAATTTCAAATTGTCGTACAACGGCGTCATATAAGGCGTAATTTTATCTTGAGCGTTACCGGGAAGAAATCCAATATCTCTATTGTTCAGAGGAACTATCGGACGCGCTAAAAATATTTGTTTATAATGTTTGCGTTGTGCCCAAGCGGCCGCCAAAGCTAATAAAGTTTTTCCCGTTCCGGCAATCCCCGAAATGGAAATCAACTTAATATCAGGATTCAGCAAAGCATGTAAAGCGAACGTCTGCTCGGCGTTTCTCGGCATAATCCGTGAAGTTGAAACTTTATCGACTCTTTCAATTCGCCCTGAAACAGGATTGTAATAAGCCAAAACGGAAGCCTTGCCATTCTTTAAAATGAAATAATGATTTGCCGGAGGCGTAACTCCTAATTTCAAAGCGTCTAATTCGCAAAATCCTTCGGAATAGAGCGATTGAATCACCTCTTCCGCAACATTATCGACAACGGTTTTTCCCGAAAAATTAAGTTGCTCATGAGCGACTTTTCCCGTTTTATAATCTTCTGCCTGAATTCCTAAGGATTTTGCTTTAATGCGGAGATTAATATCTTTCGTGACAAAAATAACGGGCGTTTCGGGATAATCTTCTTGAATCCGAAGCGCTACATTCAATATTTTGTGATCGTTTTTTGCTTCGCCAAAAATATGCGTCGCGTCTCTTTTTGAGTTTTTTGTTCGTTCGTCAAAAACCACTTTTACCTTGCCTGCTCCTTTTCTATCAATTGACACCCAATCGGATAAAGGATTCTTTTCAGATAATTTGTCCATAATGCGGGCAAATTGGCGCGCTTCAAAATGTATAGTGCCATTACCTTTTTTAAAATTATCCAATTCCTCTAATACTGTTATCGGAATTACAATGTCGTTATCTTGGAAACTGTAGAAAGCTTGATGATCAAATAGTATAACAGAAGTATCAAAAACAAATATCTTTTTTTTACCTTGCTTTTTCTTTATCGTCGTCGTCATAAGCAAATTATTTAAAAATGGGTGCAAAGATATGCTTTTTAGCTGAACTTAGAGTAAAAGCATATCGTAAATTCAACTTTTTCATTCCGTTCTTTATTTTAATCCGAACAAAATGAATTTCTTCCGGTACATATTTCTTAATTCTTATCAAGGAGTTCTTAAAATTAAGATTATCATGATTGTCTTATCGAAACAATATCCGGATTGATTTATTATCAGTCGCTTTATGTACGTACAGTGGTAATAGATACTATGGAAGTAAGATTAATTCAATTTGAACTTTAAAAAGACGGGGTTATGCGCCGAATATTGAAATCCTAATGAGATAGTTTCTGTTTTAGTCGCCTGAATATTAGGAGATACAATAAAAAAATCGGTTATTGTCGTAGCCGATTCTCCTTTTTGATAGGGAGCGTTCAAACTTCGGGTAGTGGGCGTCATTTCATCATAATATAAGTTCCAACCTTCAGGTAAATATTCCAAAAGCGGCAGTCGCTCTTCAAAAAACGCCTTGTCGCCGGAAGCGAAAACGGTATCGGAAAAATTTGACGGATTTATGTTCCAATCTCCTCCAGATATGACATAATTCCCCTGCTCATATTCCGTAACCATAAGCGCTATCAGAGATTGTATGAGATTATCATTATTCTCTTTTAAAGCAAAATTTCCGTTATATACGTTGATAATCACTAAAGTCTTCCCATTTCTCAGACGGTAATCGTTGATAATACAGCAATTATTTTGAGCGAACAGGCTCCTCAGAAAACTTGTTTCTTTATTAAAACCATAACGTACGCTTTCCAAAGGATAAGAAGAAGAGATTGTTTCGATACCTGACATTATTTTACCATACGTTTTGAAGAATGGAACCGGAATATATTGCACATTATGATTCAAAGCAAAACTAAACGAATGTTTTGGAAAGATCGCGTTGATTTCTCTCGCTTGATTTATTTCATGACTTCTTTTAGAATTGATATCAACCTCTTGCAGCAACAAAAAATCTAAATCGATAAAATTTTTCAAATAATCTTTTATAGCCGACAATGTCGTATCAACTAACCGCTTATCAGGTCGAGTCATAGCGCCTCCTTCAAAAACAAAATCGCATTCGTCGCTTGCCACGGCTGCCCCAATATTCCACGAAACAATATCGTACGTTGTTTTGGCAGGCAACAAATAAGGCGGCTTTTCGGAATAACGGGAATTGATATCGGTAATCTTTTCCGGCGTATATTGCGAACTGTACAGCAACAGCAGAAAAAGCCCCGCAATAATGATCAAGAATCCTAAAACCGTCGTTAGTACTTTTATAAATTTCATAAGTCAACGTTTTATCTATATCCTCAAAAGGATAACGTTGTTTTATTGTTCGCTCATAAATTTATCCATCAATTTATTACGCGATATTTTACCTTTGCGCAAAGATAAAAGAAATTTGAATTAATCATGAAAAAACAGCAAAGAATTTTACAGTTTTGCGGTGACCTTTTTTTTGAAACATTCTCTCCAGCGTTAAGATTATTGCAAAACAAACGCTAAAATAGAGCTATTTCAATGCGTTTTCAATCAGCATCGTATAAAAATCTTTTAACGAAATCCCTTCCGATTGCACCATCTTCGGTACAATACTTTCATTGGTCATACCGGGGACTGTATTTACTTCCAGAAAATATATATCTTCGCTTTCTGTCACAATATAATCAAAACGAACTATTCCCTCACAACGCAGTTTATGATATAAAATCTTAGATATATTCTTAATCCGCCTTGATAACTCTTCCGAAACCGGAGCGGGAATAATCTCCTGATTAAGCGTAGCGTCGTATTTTGCTGTGAAATCAAAAAATTCTCTTTTACTGATAATTTCTGCAAGCGGCCAAGTTTTGATAATTTTCCCAAAATCCGAAACGCCGCATGTCAGCTCTCTCCCTTTGACAAATTTTTCGATCATAATTTCATCGCATACTTCAAAAGCGGCTTCAATCGTAATCGGAATATCTTCAGGCTTTTTCGCTTTATAAACGCCAACGCTCGAACCGCTTTTAACCGCTTTGACAAAACACGGAAGACCTATTCGATCAATAATCTCTTTCTCATCAAACAAATCATCCCCGACCAACAATATAGAATCGGCAATTTTTAAATCATCCAATGCAAAAGAGCGAACCGTTTGGTTGCAAAATCCTTTATGAAAGGTCAATGCCGAAACCTCATGATTGCATGAAGTATAAGGTATTTTGAGCATATCGAAATACCCTTGCAGCTTTCCATCCTCGCCCGGCGTACCATGAATAGCGTTAAATACAACGTCGAACAATATCCTTTCTCCTTCAATTGTCAAAGAAAAATCATTTTTATTGATGAAATTTTTTTTATGCTCTGGGCTTTTATAATACCAATCTTTGCCGCGAATGACCAACGGATAGACATTATATCGCTCTTGATCAATTGCTTTAGAAACTTCCCGTCCACTTTTTATAGATATTTCATGCTCTCCGGAATCTCCTCCCGAAATTACCGCTATATTCCTCTTTTTCATATTAAATTATCTGCTATTATCTCTTTCCATCCAACTTATTCAAAGCAAATACATAAGCTCCTACCGACGACGCCTCATGCGTGCGCATGACAGCTCTGCCAATACCCACGCGTTTTTGAGCGTCATATAAAATTTTTCGGTCGTTAAACGGAACCGTTATCTCCCGTACATCGCCTTTTATAAACTCTGCGCGTTCTTTTTCATCGTCAAGATTGAAAACTTCCAATTCAAGACGTGAAAATTGATTACCGCTTGGAGTTTTATAAGGTTTACGCAATTCTTCCAAAACTTTTGGTAAAAATAGCTTGGAAGCATTGGCTAATCCGCCTCCAATAGCAACAATTCCATCAATTAACGTGATAGAATCCGTCAAACTTTGCGCTAATACAATTGCCAATTCATCAAACGCTCGCAAAGCGGCCGTTTTATTACCTTCCCGTTCTCCTATCGCTATTTCATAGATATCTTTCGGCTCCGGCAATTCGTCAAAAGCAATTCCGGCTTCACGGGCATAGACTCGCCTAACTCCTTTGATACTAACTGATTCCTCTACGGAATAGTCGGGATAAAGTTTATTCGTTATTCTATTGATCTCGCCCGAAACAGCGTTATCTCCCCATGCAAGTTGATTATGAGAAACAATGCCGCCGCCAAAACCAGTTCCCAAAGTAACGCCAAAGAGATTGTAATAACGTTTTGGAGAACCTGCTTTTTCAAACTCGCGATTAATCGCCGGAAGTAATCCCTTTATCGATTCTCCATAAGCGAACAAATCAGCGTCGTTATTGATAAAAACAGGAATTTTAAACTCATCTTCCAACATCGGCCCTAAAGCTACGCCTCCGCGAAAACAGGGCAAGTTTTCCAAATCGCCGACAATACCGGCCGGATAATCGCATGGTCCGGGAAATCCAAAACTTATCGCAACAGGCGGCTCCGGTAATAATGTCTCAATATGCCGAAATTGTGTAATAACAGCTTTTAACAGCGGCTGTAATGCCATTCCTTTGACCGGAACGGATATCGGTTCTACGATTCCTTTTAAATCCTGATATGCAGAAAACACGAAATTGGTCCCTCCCGCATCTAAAGTCATTACGATTCTATTTTCTTTTTTCATATTCGTTATTGCAATTTATTTCTCTAATTAATAATACTTTTCTTGTGCAAGATAATGTTTCACATAATCTTCAACGCCAGCTTCCAAAGTAGTAAACGCTCTCTGATAACCCGCTTGGCGTAATTTATTCATATTTGCTTCGGTAAAATATTGATATTTATCGCGAATATCTTCAGGCGTCGGAATAAAATTAATTTTTTCGGGAATATTCAACGCCGTAAAAACCGCTTTTGCCAAAGCTAAAAACGGACGCGCCGTTCCTGTTCCGAGGTTATAAAGCCCGCTGTCAGGAAGATTTTCCATCGTCCAAATCAATACATCGACGATATCTTCTGCATAGATAAAATCGCGCAGTTGCATTCCATTCTCAAAATCAGCGCAATGCGATTGGAAAAGATTCATGTTTCCGGTCTTTTTTATTTGATAAAAAGCGTGTAAAACAACCGAAGCCATACGACCCTTATGGTATTCGTTGGGGCCGTATACATTGAAAAATTTGAATCCATACCAATTCGGAGGCGTATTTTTTTGTTGCAACGCCCATTTATCAAATTCGTTTTTTGAAATTCCATAAGGATTCAGCGGCTTCAAACGCTCAACAATATCATGCCGGTCTTCGTATCCAAATTCTCCCAATCCATACGTCGCCGCCGAACTTGCATATATCATTGGTATGCGATATTCAGCGCATTTTTTCCAAGCATCCCGACTATATTTCACGTTCAAGCGATCAAATATCGAAACGTCAAATTCCGTCGTATCAGTACGCGCTCCAATGTGAAACAAAAAGCTTACTTCTTGATAATGATCGTCTAACCATTGAAAAAAATGTTCTCGCTCTATTTTATCGCTAAATTTCTTGGAGCTCCAATTACTGTTTTTTATTGTTTTGGAAAAATCATCGACAATTACGATTTGATCCATTCCCTTTCTATTAAGCGTTTCAAGCAAACAACTTCCAATAAATCCCGCTGCGCCGGTAATAACTATTTTTTTCATTACGATTCTGCTAATATATTTTTTTCGTCCCATGCAAAAATATGAAAAATACTGCATGACATTTGTCATATCCGTAATAAAAATACAAAATTACAAACAAAGCTGTACGCAATGTCAAAATACCCTTCATCGCTCATCCATATCTCAATTTTTGCATCATCGCAGATCGCATATGACAAAATTTCTCATTATTTATAAAAAATAGCCGGATGATTAACTGGAATCTGTAAAATATTAAACAAAATAAATTGTTTTCCTGAAATTGTCCAACTTATTGTTTGACAGCAGTTAAACGTGGGGTTTCGATGACTTTTGTTTTATATTTGAATTTTATTGTTTATTTTTTTGAAAAATATTTTTACGTATTAATATATTGATAATAAACGATGTAAGAACATTTTAATATTTTTTAACGTAATGATTCTTGACTTTACGTGCAATATGTGTTTATCTTTGTGGCAATAAATCTTAAATAAAAGATACGATGACAACGATAGAATTTAATATCAAACTGG
>JAIRTP010000004.1 GCA_031254805.1 Bacteroidales bacterium | reverse complement strand
CTTGCAAATTATCAGTGGATACTCCGACAAATTAAGTCTTAAGAAGCGCAGGCTTAAAGCGGCTTACGATATGGAGTATCTCAAAAAACTTGTTACTTAATTTCGTGCGTTTGCCCTGTAATATTTATTATGCTTTATGTAATGTAAAATGTATATTCAAAATCTGTGGGATAATGGGATTGATCCCATCGTTTATAATAACGAAGTCGGAACGTTCTATTTTTTCTTGTTCTGAGATTTGAGCGTTGATCCGTTGCAGAACTTCTTCACGCGTTATGTCGTCGCGTTTCAAAACTCGTTCAATCCGCAACTCTTTCGGGGCGGACGCAACGATTATCTTATCAAAATGATCGTCAAATCCCGCTTCAAAAAGTACGGCGGCTTCAACTAAAATATAAGGCGTCGTTTCATTTTGACGTTCCATCCATCGAACGATCATATTTTTTATCTCCGGATGTACGACGGCGTTCAGTTGCTTTAATTTCTGATCGTTAGCAAATACGATATGCGCAATATTTTTCCGGCTTAACGATCCGGTTTCGTCAAAGATCGCATCTCCAAACACTTTTTGCAATGCAACAATTACATCCGGATTTTGTAAAACATCATGTCCCGCTTTATCGGCAGAAAAAAGAGGAATATCAAGATTCTCAAAAAAATGTGCGACGGTAGATTTTCCGCTACCTATGTTACCTGTTATTGCAACTTTTAGCATGAGGAAATACGTTACTTTTCAACCAAAATATAACTTGCCGTTTCGGGAATAATACGCGTGATCTCAACGGTTTCGGGAAACCGTTGAGCTTTCAATTGTAAAATGTTCCCGTTTTGCATTGCGCTCGAATCAAACTCGGCTATAATCTCAAACATGTCCGGCGTAATATCCGAAAAACGTTTTATCGGAACCAAGCAAGATATGGTAACCTGATCGGGTATTAGTTTGATCTCTAATGCAGAGTCGGAGAAATCGGGCACAATAGGAACTGAAATATTTTTTTCGGTTACTTCGCCCAAAGGGACAATAAAACGTATGGAATCGGTGGAAAAACGAGCGTAAGATAGCGAATGAAGAGCAAGCATCACGTCGATCGTATCTTGCGCATTGCCAAGTTCCGATCTTTTTGTTCTAACATGAGTAATGGTATCTATCGCGCTTTTCTTTCCCTCTACGAAAATCGTAGCCGGTTCGATAACGGGAGGAGAAAACCGGCGATATTGATCGGGGATTGCATATTGCACGTCTACTTGCACCGGAACTTCTTTTCTTTCACCTCTTTCTATGATAAAAGTAACGCTATCGGGCGATAGATTCTCAAATTTCCCATTATATCCGATTTGCCGCAAATAATCTTCCAAATAGGATTCAACGGCAAGCGTTACGGTATATTCATTTCTTCTATGTTCCGGAACAATTTTGTTGAGATCAATAATAATATGTTCCTTTTTCCCTTTTCTTTTGATATTTTCTATAGACTGAACAGATGCGCGGGTTTGGAATGAGACGATTTTAGTCGACTGATCGCTCAACAAAAAGCCTTTAGGCGGATTTTTGCCTCTCACGCCAATTGAGAAATATTCATTTCCTTTTTGAGAATATGACAGCAGCAACCACAACGAAAAACTGATAACTAAGCAGACGGTGAATGCCAATAATCTATGCCTTAATCTCTTTTTCTGTTTGGCGTCAATATTTTTATCCCTAAAAAGCAGGTTTTTAATATCCATTAAAACATATTTCAAAAAGGCGCATAAATGGTATATTTATGACGCTATTTTTCCGATCAGATAAAAATTATTTTCCTTGCGCTTCGGCTTGACGAGCTATTGCCGCTTTTTCTAATTTTAATCTTCCTTGCCCTTCGGTTTCAAGAATAACGGTCGTTTCGTTCACTTCCACAATTTTTCCATGAATGCCGCCTGTTGTGATGACTTTATCTCCTTTTTGGAGCGATTCTCTGAAATCGCGCTCTTTTTTCGCCTGTTTCGATTGAGGACGAATTAAAAAGAAATAAAAAACAAAAATAATTAAGAGGATAAAGACAAACGACATCCAACCGCTGCCTCCCGCATTTTCGCCGCCTTGGGGCATTAAAAGAAGTACGTTTAATAGATTCATAATTATGTAGTTTAATTAAAAAATAGCTTGATTATTATCTGTTCGCGGTAACATTTGCCGTTATTGTTAACACTTGCGACGTTGGCTGCGCATTTGATGAAACAACAACGCTTTTGCTTACAAAGCCGCTTAATCCTTGACTACTGAAAGTCACGGTAATAAATCCTTCTTCGCCGGGCGCTACCGGCAATTTTGAATATTCCGGCACCGTACAACCGCATGAAGAACCTACGCTGCTCACTATGAGCGGTAATTTTCCCGTATTTATAAATTTAAAGCGGTACGTCATTTTTTCGCCGCGAATTACCTGCCCAAATTCATGCTTGGTTTTATCAAAAGTCATAACCGGATATTTGTCGGTAGCTTTTCCTGAAGCCGTTGCCGGCACGACAACCAAATCGGAAGTGATCGATCCTTTTCTCTCTCCACAGCCTGCCAATGTGAAAATCATAAGAAATAGCGCAATATAAAAACACCTATTCATAAGCCTTACTTTAATGTTGCAAAGTTAATAAATTAATTACTTGTTTTTTAAACAGAATATTTTTCCAAATATTATCTCTCAAATATCCAATAATCGCATAAAAGATTTATAGCGATCCGAAAGATCGTCTAAATTATCTAACGCTGCAAAAACATTCTTCACGACGTAGTCGTACCGATAAAATGTCTGAAGAATTCGGGCGACATTAGGTTGATTAATCTTAATGATAACTTCCAATCGGTCGGGATTGGCCGTTTCGGATACGAAAAGTTGCAATGTTTTAGCGTCGTTCGATTCCACAATTTGTGCAATTTGCGACAAAGAATAATCAAACATAGCTACGTCCAAAACAATAATAGCTCCTTCTCTTTTAGGTGATAGCGACGTTCCGATAGCTGATAAAATATCTTCCGACAATAAGACTCCCGTAAATTTTTGTTCTTCGGTAATTACAGGCAATAAAGTCAGATAATTATGTCCGAACATAGGTAAAACTTCCAATAAATGTTGATTTTCATAACAAAACGGAGCAATAAAATTACCTTTTATTTGCTCTTTTATTGGCATTTGAAAGTCCAATTCGTCAATTTGCATCTCGTCCAACAATACGACATATTTTCCATCTACGACATAAGGAATCTGTTTGATCTTAAAATCATTCATCAAGTCCAAAATATCGGCGGGAAGATCCTCCGGTCTTGCTATCGGACAATCGTAACTTATATAATCTTTGACTATCATTCTTTAGAGCCTCCTGTACCGATAAAATAATCCTCTTTATTTCTAAATAATAAATTAAACGAAGTCAAACTTCCGTAAATCCTTGTAATATATTGTTGAAGATCTATTTTTTCCTCGTCGGTAAGATGTTTGTGGCTGTTAATATTTTGTTCTAAAACCCTCAAACGATCGCGTACCATGACGATTTTATGAAAAAAAGTCTCCAAAGGCATCTCTTTAACTTGAGAATCGTTCCCTGGTTTTAATATCAAAGTTCCGTTATTCCAACGATCTCCCATCGGCGCTTCGTAATGCAACGCATTGTAACGATATAATATCATCGTCAATGCTTCTTCCACTTCATTCAATGTCAATTTTGGTTCGTTAGAGGTAGTCGCCGGAGCTTCCAAAAGTTCTAAATCGTCAACAACGGTGCGTATCGGAAAACCGATTTTTCCTCCTCTTTCAAAAATGATTTCACAATTGACCAATGAAACGGCGCATATATAGCCTATTCCATAACGGTCATGCTTTACTCTTGCTCCTATCGCCAATTCTTGCTCTGTCATTTTTTTCTCAATTTAATTGATTCCACAATAACTTTTTTCTCCAAAAAGAGTGCAAAAATAATACTTTTAGAATGAAGTGTTCCATAATACGGGCAAATAAAATGAAGCAAATACAACGTTCCAATAACATCTAATGTATGCTGAGAACCAATTTTACCCTTTTATTTTTTCCTGCAACGCGAACATTTCGTCCCTAAGACGGGCGGCTTCTATGAAATCCATATCTTTTACCGCCGATTCCATCTCTTTTCTTATTTTTTGAACGGCCTTCTGTATCTGTTCTTTCGACATGTAAGCAATTACCGGATCGGCGGCGATTACATTCTTAGTATTCTCTTCTTGTTCGGCGTATGCTTTAGATCCTTTTTGTTTGTCGACCACCGAGGTTTGATGCATTACATCTTCTATGGACTTCACAATTTGAGTCGGCGTAATACCATGTTCCGTATTGTAACGAATCTGTTTTTCACGCCGGCGACTGGTTTCGTCCATAGTTCGTTGCATCGACCCGGTAATTTTGTCGGCGTAGAATATTACTTTGCTGTTCACATTTCTGGCCGCGCGTCCCGCCGTTTGAGTCAAAGAACGCTCGCATCGTAGAAATCCCTCTTTATCAGCATCTAAAATAGCCGCCAAAGAAACTTCCGGAAGATCCAAACCTTCTCTTAACAAGTTGACGCCGACTAATACATCGATCTCTCCCAAACGCAGTTGCCGCATAATTTCGACCCGCTCCAAAGTTTCCACATCGGAATGGATATATTTTGTTTTGATATCAAGGCGCAAAAAATACTTAGTCAACTCTTCTGCCATTCGTTTTGTCAACGTCGTTACCAAAACACGTTCTTTACGCTCTAACGTCAATCTGATTTCCTCCAAGAGGTCGTCCATTTGCGTCAATGAAGGACGAACATAAATTGGAGGATCAAGCAAACCGGTTGGACGGATTACCTGATCTACTAAAACGCCGTCGCTCTTTCTCAATTCATAATCTGCCGGAGTAGCGCTGACATAAATGGTTTGTCCTGTGATGGCTTCAAATTCTTCAAATTTTAACGGACGATTATCCAAAGCGGAAGGAAGGCGAAATCCGTATTCTACCAAATTCTCTTTTCTGGAACGGTCTCCTCCATACATAGCGTGAATCTGCGGCATGGTAACATGGCTTTCATCAACGATCAAAACAAAGTCGTCAGGAAAATAATCCAACAAAGTAAAAGGCCGCATTCCCGGTTTTCTATGATCGATATAACGGCTATAATTCTCTATTCCGGAGCAATATCCCAACTCTTTCATCATTTCCATGTCATAGGTCACGCGATCTTCCAATCGCTTTGCTTCCAGATGTTTTCCGATGCTTTTAAAATATTCTATTTGAAGCGCAAGATCGTCTTGAATCTCTTCAATGACGCTTTTCATACTCTCTTTTGTGGTTACAAAAATATTGGCGGGATAGATTCTTATACCTTCGTATGTATCAATAAGATAACCGTCATTCGGATTAAATGTTTCGATGGCGTCGACCGTATCGCCCCAAAAAACGACGCGATAACAAAAATCCGTATCGCCCGGATATATTTCCACAACGTCGCCTCGCACGCGAAATTTACCGCGCGTCAAATCCAGCTCCGTACGGGAATAAAGTCCTTCAACCAAACGATATAAAAAACGTTCTCTGCCGATTGTCTGTCCAACATGCAACGGAATAATGCTATTAGTATATTCTTCAGGATTTCCCGTTCCATAAATACATGAAACCGAAGCGACGACTATTACATCGCGACGGCCTGACAATAAGGCAGAAACAGCGCTTAGTCGTAATTTCTCAATCTCATCGTTGATCTGAAGATCTTTCTCAATATAAGTGTTTGTACTTGGAATATAGGCCTCAGGTTGATAATAATCGTAATAAGAAACGAAATATTCTACGGCATTATTAGGAAAGAATTGTTTGAACTCCCCGTAAAGTTGCGCCGCAAGCGTTTTGTTGTGACTCAATATCAACGCCGGACGTTGTACCTCTGCCAAAACATTGGCGACAGTAAATGTCTTTCCAGAGCCGGTAACGCCCAATAAAACCTGTGCGTCATCGCCTCTACGAAGCCCGTCGACAAGTTGCGCTATCGCTTCCGGTTGATCGCCCGTAGGCTTAAAACTTGAAATAAGTTGTAAATCCATTGCCTTTATTATTGACAATAATTATGCAAATAATTCATATGGAGATGTTCATATCGAAAAAAGCTTCCGTAATGGCAGGGACCATTGCTTTCGTATGCGTTGCCGTGCAGTTTTTCTCAAAGCCGATGGCCTGTTTTCCACAAAAGCAGGAGAACAGACGGAAATGAGTTAGTATCAATGAATTCATTAATGAAACGCTTTCTTTCGAAAGGCATAACAGGTTTACAAACCCAGCTGGGTCGTGGTCGCAAACCTATCATGGGCTGTTCGGATGAGGAAGTTGTGCGTACCGCATCGAACAGGACAGACAAAGCGTGAGCAAAGCCAAGGCGCATGGCAGGAGCTTACAGGAAAGGAGGCGAGCTATCTGACATTTCAAGCGCTTTGTGAATAGCGAGTGAAATTAAGTCTCAAGAAACGCAAGCTAAAAGCGGCATGCGACTTGAACTATTTCGAAAAATTGATTATTTATTTCGTACGTTTGCTTTGTATGCAAATAATTATTCTTGCAGGCAAAAGATCTTATTCTAAAAGTCGCAAGCTTAAAAAATATATCTGAGCAACAACTATTTTTATATCTTTGCATGAAATAATATTAAAAAATTATGCAAATAAAAAACATATCTAAGGATGAAACGCTTATTTACAAAGGAATAGGTATTTTATTGATTGCGCTTCATAATTTTTTTCATTGGATGCCGCCCGGTACGGGAGAGAACGAATTTGATTTTGATCCGAATAGAATTTTTAATTTTCTTAACGGAGTAGTAAAATATCCGTTAGAATTTATAAATCTGTTTCTTTCATATTTCGGACATTATGGTGTTCAGATATTTATTTTTATCAGTGGTTTAGGACTTGCATTATCGATGTTGAACAAAGAGCAGACTTGGGGAAAATTCATGCTTGAACGTTTTAAAAAACTTTATCTTTTATTAATTACCGGAATTATTTTTTATTTCTTTCTCAATATAATACTCTATCACAAATTATTTTCAGGTTATGACTATAGGGAAATGTTGTATAAATTGCTTTTTATTCAAACTATGCGTTCGGGATCCGGATTAAGTTTATCGGG
>JAIRTP010000003.1 GCA_031254805.1 Bacteroidales bacterium | reverse complement strand
CTTGCAAATTATCAGTGGATACTCCGACAAATTAAGTCTTAAGAAGCGCAGGCTTAAAGCGGCTTACGATATGGAGTATCTCAAAAAACTTGTTACTTAATTTCGTGCGTTTGCCCTGTTGTTTTATCAAACGTCTGCGACATTTTTCAACTTTTTCTTTACTTTTGCAAAAAATAGGCAAGATGAAAGAACATCTGACGCATTCAATTTTTGGTTATATTCAACAAGCAGCCGATTCTCTCGGACAACCGACTTTTGTCGTAGGCGGTTTTGTACGCGATTTGATCATGAGAAATCCAACGAAAGATATTGACGTTGTTACTGTTGGAGACGGTTTAAAATTAGCCTCTTTGGTAGCGAATAAGTTGGGAAGACATGTCAAGGTGCATTATTTCAAGAATTTTGGAACGGCGCAAATCAAATACAAAACCAAACAAGAAGGCGAATGCGAAGTAGAATTTGTAGGAGCGCGAAAAGAGAGTTATCAGCGAAATTCACGAAAGCCGATTGTTGAAAACGGGACGTTGGAAGACGACCAAAACCGGCGCGATTTTACGATTAATGCATTAGCTATAGGGCTGAACAATAACAATTTTGGAACGTTGATTGATCCTTTTGACGGCTTGGAAGATATAAAAAATGGAATTATTCGTACTCCGCTTGATCCGCATATTACATTTTCGGACGATCCGTTGCGGATGTTACGCGCTATTCGTTTTGCCGGACGTTTTAATTTTACGATCGAGCCTGCTACTTGGAACGGAATTGTCGATACAATAGATCGAATCAATATTATTTCCAAAGAACGCATTGCAGAAGAATTGAATAAAATGTTGCTTTCCGATAAACCGTCCGATTCTTTTATTCTTTTGCATAAAAGCGGATTATTAAAGATTATTTTGCCGGAACTAGAAAATTTGCGAGGCGTGGAGAATGTCGATGGAAAACAACATAAAGATAATTTTTATCATACTTTGGAAGTTCTTGATAATGTTGCAAAAAAAAACTCCGATCTTTGGCTGCGGTGGGCGGCGTTGCTGCACGATATAGGAAAAGCGCCCACCAAAAAATACGACCCTCAAACAGGCTGGACGTTTCATGGCCATGAAGTTGTCGGAGCAAGAATGGCCAACAAGATATTTGCGCGATTGCGACTTCCTCAGAATGAAAAGAATAAATATGTATATAAGTTAGTTCTTCTGCATCTTCGACCAATTGCATTGGTGGAGGAAATTGTAACGGATTCTGCTATTCGACGGTTGTTGTTTGACGCCGGCGACGATATTGATAATTTGATGACATTAGCAGAAGCTGATATCACTTCAAAAAATCGCAAAAAAGTTGCACAATACCTTCAAAATTTTGCATTAGTCAGGCAAAAGTTGCAGGAAGTCGAGGAAAAAGATAGAATTCGAAATTGGCAACCGCCGATAACCGGTGAAATTATTATGGAAACGTTCGGATTGCAGCCGGGACGCGAAGTAGGAATGATCAAAAACGCTATTCGAGAGGCTATTCTTGACTGCGAAATTGATAATACTTACGAAGATGCGTATGATTTCATGCTTTATGCGGCAAAACGAATAGGTTTAACGCCGACAAAAGACTAAAAGAGATATTTCCACGTTTTCTTATGATAATATAAAAAAAATAAAAATCAATAAAATAATATTCATTTGACGATTTAATACCATGAAGTTCAGCAAGAAAAAAAAGATACTTTACAGCGTAATAGCAGTAGTAATTATCATTGTGTTGGCGGCTATATTTTTTCCAAAAGGAAAAAGTTCGATTAAAGAGATAACTGCTAAAGCCGAACGAGGCGAGTTTATTATTACAGTTAGTACGACCGGTGAATTGGAGGCTAAACGGGCAAAAGATATTTCAGGCCCGCAAGGATTGAGAGATATTCATTTTTACAGCGATCTTGTCATAGAACGTATTATTCAGGAAGGGACAATTGTAGATTCAGGAATGTTTGTGGCAAGTATCGACAAAACGTCGCTTATAAATAAGATAAAGGAGATAGAAAATGAGATAGAGAAGCTCGAAACGCAATTGAATCAGGCAAAAATTGATACCGCTTTGGAGTTACGTTCTGCGCGCGATCAATTGATCAATCAGAAATTTGAATTGGAACAGTATGAAATAGAAGTCGAACAATCAAAATATGAAGCGCCAGCCATTCAACGACAAACGCAGATTAACTTGGAAAAAGCAGAAAGAAATTATCAGCAATCGCTTGATAATTATTCTTTAAGAAAAAATAAATCCGAAACGCAAGTAGCCCAAGTTCAATTTGATTTAAATCAAAGACTGATTCGGCTGCAACGACATAATGAGATTTTAAATCAATTCACAATTTATGCGCCGCAATCGGGAATGGTCATTTATCAAAAAGATTGGTCAGGAAAAAAATTGGAAAGCGGTTCGCAGTTTTCGGTATGGGATAATATTGTCGCCAAACTTCCGGATTTGTCCGAAATGATTTCTCGATCCTATGTAAATGAAGTAGATATCAGCAAAGTAAAGGTCGGGCAAAAAGTCAATATCGGTATCGACGCGCTTCCCGGAAAGGTTTATCTCGGCGAAATTACCTCTTTGGCCAACATAGGCGAGCAACTTCGCAACAGCAGCGCAAAAGTTTATGAAACGATTATAGAACTGAAAAGGGTTGATTCTTTGTTAAAACCCGCTATGACAACACAATGCGATATCATTATAGAATCAATTCCCGATGTGCTTTATATACCGTTAGAAGCGTTGCATGGTAATGATTCCATAAGATTTGTTTATACGGGAAATGTTCGTCAGGAAGTCAAGATCGGTAAAAATAACGACAATTATGTGATTATCGAAGAAGGTTTGTCCGAAGGGCAAAAAGTGTTGCTGAATATACCGGAAGATTCCAATAGTTTTAAATTTGTTTTTCTGAAAAAGGATGAATAAAAAAAGCTCTGTAACACGATTTTTCGAGCTGCTGAATATCAGCATGGAATCGGTTTTAGCCAATAAAATACGATCTTTACTGACGACGCTTGGCATTATATTCGGCGTAGCTTCGGTCATTGCCATGCTCTCCATCGGAACGGGAGCGCAACAGGAAATACTTGAGCAAATGAAAACCATCGGCGTCAATAATATTATTATCCAAGCTATTAAGGAAAGTGATAAAAAAGCAAGTTCTCTCGAATCGAACGAAGATGATGATTCTTCCCAAAAAAACGCTCAAAAAGTATCAAAAGGACTTTCTATTCAAGAGGCCGAAGCTATTAAGGGGACCATCCCGAATGTTATTAAAGCAAGTCCTGAATCTTCTTATGCCGTTACTGCATTGAAAAATGGCATTCAAAAAAAAGCGGAATTAAAAGGCGTTACGCTTGATTATTTTATGATATTGCCGATAAAGATTATTTCAGGAAATATGTTTAGTGAATTTCAATACAGTAATGCCAATCCGGTATGTTTGATCAGCGATAAACTTAGTTCGAGGCTTTTCCCGGGTGAAAATCCGATGGGTCAAACGGTCAAATGCAACGATGTATGGCTCACGGTAATCGGTATTTATGAAAATATGGAAGTCAGCTCCAACAGCGATCTTGGCGTGAGTAATTCGTCGTATCAACTTATTGCTCCGCTAACCACCGTTCTTCAGCGAATTAACGATCGTTCCATTATTACGCAACGTTCCATCAAACGTTCCAGACAGGGAACAACTGAAGCGGGAGATTTTAATCAAGTAGATAAAATTGTAGTTCAGGTGTCGGAATCGAACATGTTGCAAACGACCGCTGATATTATTGATAGACAATTAGCGCGTAAACATAACGGCATCCAAGATTATAAAATTATTGTTCCTCTGTTGTTGCTACAACAGGAACAACGCACAAAAGATATTTTCAATATTGTCTTGGGAGCAATTGCAGGAATTTCTCTCATAGTCGGCGGTATCGGCATCATGAATATCATGTTGGCTTCCGTGATGGAACGCATTCGCGAGATTGGCGTAAGACGTTCCGTCGGAGCGCGTAGAAAAGATATTACCGCTCAATTTTTAATAGAATCTACTTTGATCTCAATATTTGGAGGCATTATAGGAATTATTTTAGGCATTGCTCTGTCATTTGTAATCGAAAGAATTACGGGAATTTTGACAATAATAAGCCCTTTGAGTATATTTATCTCTTTTACAGTAGCTGCCGCAGTGGGAATTATTTTCGGATATACGCCGGCAAAAAAAGCTTCGATGCAAGATATTGTCGAGTCGTTAAGACATGATTAATCATTATGATTAAAGGATGTATTTCTGCTCCTCCGTCCAAAAGCATCGCACAACGAGCTATTGCCATGTCATTTCTTTCAACGGGACAATCCGAGATTCATAATATTGGAAAAAGTAAAGATGTGCTGGCCGCGCTTTCATTAGCAAAAAATTTGGGCGCAATCATCAAAGAAATAGAAAACGGCGTTGCCATCAAAGGCGGTCTTAATCCGTTAACAAATCACATAAACGCCGGAGAATCAGGACTTTCTTTGAGAATTTTTTCAATCTTATCCGCTATCGCAGGGAATAACTTTATAATAACAGGCGAAGGAACTTTATTGCGACGTCCGATTTCGATGCTGGAAAACGCTCTTTATCAGGGAGGAGTTATTTGCAATACAAACAACGGCTATTTGCCCATGTCATTTCACGGAAAATTAAAAAGTGGAAATTATCATATCGACGCAGCCGTTACTTCTCAGATTCTGACAGGCTTATTGATCGCTCTTCCATGTTTGGACGGAGATAATACCATTTCCGTGAAAAATCTCAATAGTAAACCATATATCGACATAACACTTGAAATGTTAAAAGTATTCGGAATAAAGATAAAACATGTTGATTATGCTAATTTTATTATTCCCGGAAATCAAAAATTCAAGCCTGTAAAATATCTCGTAGAAGGCGATTGGAGCGGCGGCGCTTTTTGGTTTGTAGCCGGAGCAATTGCCGGAGATATCTCCATATCAGGACTTAATCCGCATTCTTTACAAGCCGATAAGGTTATTTTTGATGCTTTGAAATGCGCCGGAGCGGAAGTTTCATATGACGGACACGTTTATCGGGTCAGAAAGTCCAAAATAAATCCTTTTATTTTCGACGCGACCAATTGTCCCGATCTAATACCAATTTTAACTCTTTTAGGCGCGTGTGCGAATGGAACTTCCATTATTCTTGGAGCAGATCGTCTACAATTTAAAGAGAGCAACAGAGGCATTGTTTTACAGCAGGAGTTTAAAAAGTTGAATATCAAAATTGATATTGAAAATGGAAAGATGATCGTGTATGGCGACAGAATAAGAGGCGGGACAATCGATGTTCATCATGATCATCGAATCGCTATGACTTTTGTTATTGCTTCGTTAGTTTCTGCAGAAGACATTATTATAAACGATACCGCATGCGTAAATAAGTCTTATCCGGAATTTTTTGAACATCTAAATGCATTAATGCGCGATTAACCGTTATGAAAATGAAAGAGCCGTTATTGGGAAAAACATTAGAGGAATTGCAACTCATTTGTCAACAATTTGGTTTTCAAAAATTTGTCGCCCGACAATTGACAGATTGGCTTTATAAGAAACACGTTGTCGCTTTTGACGAAATGCGCAATATCTCTAAAAGCGTCAAAGAAATATTTTCGGAGAAATATACGTTAGGCATATCAGAGCCTGTTCAAGTGCAACAATCCGTCGACGGAACCAAAAAATATCTTTTTTCGCTGCCTAATAACCGATTGATCGAATCGGTAATGATCCCTGAACGCGATCGTAAAACATTGTGCATAAGTACGCAAGCAGGATGTAAAATGAATTGCGCTTTTTGCGCGACAGGCTCTATGAGATTTCATGGAAATTTATCTACGGCAGAAATATTGAATCAAATGCGTTCTATTCCGGAATCAGAATCTTTAACAAATCTAGTATATATGGGAATGGGCGAACCTTTTGATAATATTGACGCCGTTTTGAAAAGTTTACAGATTTTATCTGCGGAATGGGGTTATGCCATGAGCCCAAAACGGATTACGGTCTCCTCCATTGGAATTATTCCCGCCATGAAACGTTTCTTGGAAGAGAGCGAATGTCATTTGGCTATTAGCTTGCACTCCCCGTTCAATGAAGAGAGAAAATCGTTAATGCCCATCCAAAAAACGTATCCTATCGAAAAGGTTATCGCAACAATCAGACAATACGATCTTGGACGTCAAAGACGTATCAGCTTTGAATATATATTATTTAAAGGATTGAACTGTACGCCGCTTCATGTAAAGGGATTGACAAAATTATTAAGCGGATTGCGTTGCCGTATCAATTTGATCCGCTTCCATAAATCTAATGTTTTTGATAGAGAAAGTCCCGATGAACAAACCGTAAAAGAATTTGCCGAACAATTGAATAAAAAAGGTTTAACTACAACTATCCGCGCTTCGCGAGGAGAAGATATTATGGCGGCATGCGGGTTGCTGTCGGTTAAGAATGGCGGTAACGAGGAGACGAAGAAATAACGCCTTCGCCTTTTTTATTCTCCTTTTTGTGTAAAATGTCATTGTTTTAAAAAAAATTGGTCATGTAAAAAAAGAGGCGTATTTTTGCAGTGTATTATTGCACTAATATACTAAATAAAATGTAAAATGATAAAGATAGAAAAATTGAAATTTGGCTACAGTAAGGATAGATTACTGTTTGATAATCTTGATTTGTCGTTATCGGGAGGCTGTATTTACGGTTTACTTGGTAGAAACGGAACCGGAAAAACTTCTTTATTGAAGGTTATAATGGGAATGTGTTTTCCGAAATCGGGAGTATGCAAAGTTTTCGGTCTTCCATCCGAAAAACGTTTGCCGTCGATGCTTTGCGAGATGATGTTCGTACCGGAAGAAATCTTCACGCCTTCGCTCCGCATTGCAGAATATGAATCTTCGTACGCAGGATTTTATCCCAGATTCGATCACAAACTGTTCAAAACTTTGTTGAAAGAGTTTGAACTCAACGAAGCCGATAAACTGAAATCGTTATCTCTTGGCGAGAGGAAAAAAGCGCTTTTGGCTTTTGCTATGGCGGCCAATACGAAAATTTTGATTATGGACGAACCAACCAACGGCTTGGACATCCCTTCGAAATCGCAATTTCGGCAAATGATCGCCTCTTTAGCAATGGAAAATCGTTGCATCATCGTCTCGACGCATCAAGCTCAAGATATTGAGAAATTGATCGATTCGGTGATTATATTAGACAACGGCGACATTCTCATTCAAAGTGATATGGAACAAATTGTTCGAAAACTTGCTTTCCAAATATCTCCCGAAAAGCCGTCCGGCGCATTATATTCGGAAGAAAAAATGGGAGGCGTTTATTCTGTCTCTAAAAACGATGATGAAGGCGCTTGCGGCGAGTTCCATCTGGATCTTTTGTTCAATGCAACAATGGCGAATAAAACCGCCATGAAAGAGTTATTTAACCATAAAAAATCATAAGTCATGAACGATGTATTTAGTTTTAAACGATTTGCTTTATCAGTAAAAGCATATTGGATAGAAAATAAAAAGAGAATAATTTTAAAGTTCATATTGATACCGATTATCTTAATGTTTTTATTTTTGATACTGAATAGTTGGAAGCCGATCAAAAGTTATCAGTACGACTTTCATGACGAGTTCATTTTCATTACTTTTTGCGGAGCTTTTCTTTGCGGGAATGCGATTCGATTTTTCAATAATTATTCCACAAAAAGAGAAATGACAATGTTTTCATTATCTATTCCTACCGCTCCATTGGAGCGATTATTAATCGCTTTTTGTTATGTAATGATTTTTATTCCATTGATTCTTATTTCTTTCTTTTTTATAATTGATTTCATCGCGATTGGAATTTTTAATAATCTTCATCAAAGCGATCAGATCATGTTTAAACTCTCCGATATTCCGGCAAGCGATTATATCGGTTTTGCGACTATTGCCTCAGTGATTCTATTTGGCTCATTATTTTTCAAAAAATACGGAGGATTTATAAGTATTATTTTGATTATAATATTTCTATTATTACAAATCTCTATTACATCGCTTTTCTTACCTCGCGAAGCTGTTAATCTTATCGAATTCGGTTCTTTTGAGATCATTGAACGGGGAACAGGGAACAGAATAAGTATTAATGGTTTTATGCAATATTTCAATTACTTGTTACTTCCATTGTGTTGGATTTTATCATATATGAAACTTCGAGAAAAAGAGGCATAATCATGCAATTCAAAGAGAAACAGGCAATTTATATGCAAATCGCCGATTATGTTTGCGATAATATTTTGACGGGAAAATGGCCGTTGGAGGAGAAAATTTTATCAGTACGCGATTTAGGCGTTAAATTGGAAGTCAATCCGAATACCGTCATGCGTTCCTATGAATATCTTCAACAACAAAATATTATTTTCAATAAGCGGGGAATTGGTTTTTTTGTAGCGGCAGACGCTATAAATATTATTCTTCAAATTCGTAAAAAACGTTTCTTTGAAACGGAATTGTCCGATTTTTTTAAAACGTTGAAATTATTGAATATAGACATGCAAGAGATTGTAGAATATTATAAAAATCATGTATAATTTTCAGATAACCAAATAAATAATAAGAAAATGAAAAAGTCAAATATCATAGCGTTAATTACTTTGATCGTGATTTTCGCAGGCGTTTGTTCCAACGGGATCATTCTTAGAAATAAGTTTTTAAATGGAGATTTCGACGATCCTTATAAAAACGGAATAAAAGAAATATTGCCGCCGGTTGCTTCTATATGTTTTATGAATGATACCGCGTATTTTTCAAATACAGGAGAAATAAGAGTTGTTCATAGCGATACGATTAACCAATTTTTATCTACTAAACAAGATATTTCTTATGAAGTAAAAAATGGAAAACTGACGGTAGTGAAAAAAGGATATAACAGCAGAGGCAAGATCCTTCTTACCGAGTTGGAAAAGGTTGAAGTTATTTCTTCGCAATTCATCAATATCGAGGGGTTTCACACGAAAGATATGTGTCTTGTCGCAGAGCATAAAAGCGACATATCGTTAATTGACTGTCATATCGAAAATCTCATTATTATGGCGAATGACGAAAGCCGCATTTATATTGATTCGTCAAATTCGATCCAAAATCTTGATTTGAAACTCGCCTCAAAAAGTGCGTTTACTTCGCGTAATGTGGCGTACAATGAATTTATTTACGACGTACAAGATAATTGCGATTTGATCATATCCGGCAGATCGTTAGATGTTTTGAAATAGTAATCTTAAAAATCAATAATATCGGTTATTCATACGTCAATAATTATCATGTAAATAATTCCAGGATTCAATAATTGCATTACAAATCTCTGAATTTTGATATTTTTGAACGAAATGCACGAAATATTGTTCGCACAAAAAAATAACTGCAGCGTATCGAATGGCCGATTTCTGCAGTTATTTACTTTAACTTATACCAACCTTGAAATGTCTTATTTTTTCTTTTTTTCATCCAATTTTTTCAAGACTTCTTCCTGAACGCCTGAAGGCAACGGTAGATATTGATAAAATTCCATAGAATAATTGGCTCTTCCTGAAGTGATATTTCTAAGTTGTGTAGAATATCCGAACATCTCCATCAGCGGAACTGTTCCAACTACTTTTTGCGAACCTTTACGATATCTTCTCATCGATTCAATTTTACCTCTACGTCTGTTCAAGTTCCCGACCACTTCGCCTATATAATCATCGGGCGTATTTACCTCTATTTTCATAACAGGCTCTAAAAGAATTGGTTTAGCTCTATTAAATCCTTGTTTGAAACACATGTCGGCACAAACTTGAAAAGCCATATCCGACGAGTCGACGGGATGATAACCGCCGTCGATAGCGTAAACTTTAACGTCGACAACAGGAAATCCTGCTAAAATACCTCTTTCCATACATTTCACAATGCCTTTATTTACAGAAGGAACGTATTCTCCCGGAATTACGCCGCCTTTGATCATATCTACAAATTCATAACCTTTACCCGTATTGGGTTCCATCCGGAGAACAGTATGCGCAAATTGTCCTTTGCCTCCCGTTTGTTTCGCATGTTTATAATTAGACTCGACAGCTTCTGTGATAGTCTCACGGAATGCTACGGACGGTTCTCCTACTTCTACATCTATTTTAAATTCTTCTTTCAATCTGTCGATCATGATCTCAAGATGTAATTCGCCCATTCCAGAGATAATTGTTTCTTCCGTTTCTTCGTCGTATCTCGCATTGAAAGAAGGATCTTCGTTGACAAGTTTGCTCAACGCTTCGCCAAGCTTGTCCTTATCTTTTTGTTTGACGGGTTGTATCTTCAGTTCGATAACGGAAACGGGAATATGAATCGATTCCAACAACAACGGATGATCTATATCGCACAGCGTATCGCCCGTTTTAGTAGATTTCATCCCTACCAACGCCACAATTTCACCTGCTCCAGCCTCGCTAATTTCCTCTCTCTCTTTGGCTTTGATCCTGAAAATTCTGCCGGCTCTCTCATTTTTCTGTTTGGTGGCGTTCAAAAATTGCATGCCGCTTTGGATTTTTCCGGAGAATATTCTGATAAAAGTTTGTTGTCCGACATAAGGATCATTGATCAATTTAAACGCCAAAGCAGAAAAATGCTCGTTTGATGAGGGATTTCTCGAATGCGTCTTTGCTTCATCATCCAAGTCGTGACCGACAACTGCGCCGATATCAACAGGAGACGGAAGATAATTCACTACTGCGTCCAATAATAATTGAATGCCTATGTTTTTATAAGCCGCTCCGCAAAAAACAGGCGTAATCAATAATTTCAAAGTGGCGTTTCTTACGGCATCCATCAATTTTTCAGCAGGAACTTCTTTTTCATCGAAAAAAAGTTCCATGATCTCGTCATCAAAATCGGCAAGTTTTTCCACAAGATAATTTCTTGCGTTCTCAACCTTTTCAACATATTCCGCAGGAATAGCGACTTCATTACGTTTTTCATTTTCAAACGTATATGCAATTCTGTTTATAATGTCAATCGTTCCCGTAAAAGAGTCTTCAGATCCCATAGGAACTTGCAACGGAATGGCGTTAGCGTCGAGGTATTTGTTCATTTGACTGATCGCTTCGTCAAAATCGGCTCCGGTTCTATCCATTTTATTGATAAAAGCAATTCTCGGCACTCTGTAACGTTCGGCTTGATTCCAAACAGTTTCACTTTGAGGTTCTACTCCTCCAACAGCGCAAAAGACGGCGACCATGCCGTCGATTACTCTTAACGAACGTTCTACTTCTACCGTAAAATCCACATGACCAGGAGTATCGATCAAATTTATTTGATGATCATTCCATTTACAAGTAATAGCGGCAGATGCAATGGTAATGCCTCTTTCCTGCTCTTGTTTCATAAAATCCATGGTAGCTTTACCGTCGTGCGTCTCGCCAAGTTTGCGATTCGTTCCGGTAAAATACAGAATTCGTTCTGTTACCGTTGTTTTTCCTGCGTCAATATGCGCCGCAATTCCGATGTTCCTGAGTTTGTTTAATGACATATTTTTAATAAAATCAAATGATATGTTTCTAAGTTATATTTGATTATAAGTGGTTTAAAAGAAAATCCACCCGTACCCAAAAATGGGTGCAAAGGTAGTGTTTTTATTTGAAAAAACAAATATAATAATCAATTTCATCAGTCCTCAAAAAATCAGCTTAATTTTTTAGTATAAATACGCATTAAAAAAACAAAATAATCGTGTAAATTTGCAGTGAAAAATAGATAATTATGAGGAAATATTTAACCATCTTATTATTAATTGCGATAATTCCATTCCAAGAATTATCGGCTCAAACTAAAGGAGATGCAGAATTAAAAGATATTTGGCAGATCATTTTTGGTGAAAAGAAAAAAAAAGATTCCTTGAAAGCACGTAAAGAACGCGTCGTTGAATTCGGCGCATTGCCTTACGTTGCCGCCAGTCCTTCTTCAGGATTCAAATTTGGAGCGGTAACTAATATTCACTACCGTTTAGGGAAAGATTCAATCACCCAAAAATCAGCGCAAACGATCTCTTTGGCATACACTACAAAGAAGCAACTTTATTTCTATCTTCGCGGGCAAACATATTTGCCTCGAAATAGCTGGACGGCCGACATTGATATTCGATATAACAATAATAATGAAAATATCTATGGTTTGGGGACAGGAACGCCTGTCGATAACGAATGGCTTTTATATTACAGCACTGTTCGCGCAAATATTACCATGATGAAAAAAATCTCCAACGCTTTTTATGCCGGAGCGGGAATTAATTACAATTATTATTTCAACATTCATGGAAAGGATTCATTACCTGATTATTATATTAATTATAATCGCTCTTTGGGGATTGCTCAAGATCAATCGGTAGCGGCAGGTTTCAATATAGCCGCCTTATACGATACCCGCGATAATATCATTAACGCTTATAAAGGCATATTAGCACGCGTAACTTATTCGTTTTTATTTGACATTTTAGGATCGGATCAATCTTGGCAACAATTATGGGCGGAATTTCGCGCTTTTCAACGCTTGACCTCTAATAATCGTCATCGTTTAGCGTTTTGGGCTTATGCCTCCATGATCACAACCGGAGACGTTCCATATATGAACCTTCCGGCAGTTGGATATGATCTTTTTGGAAAATCGGCGCGAGGATATGCCATCGGACGCTTTCGCGGCGATAAATTGTTATATGGAGAGATTGAATACCGCGCTTCCATAACTCGCAATGATTTGATTGGAGCCGTTGCATTTATAAATGCATCTACTGCTTCAGCGCCCAATGCGCCTTCTATTGAACAAAAGATCCGGCTCTTTGAGTATATAGAACCTGGCGCCGGAATAGGATTGCGTTTGAAATTGAATCGATTTTCCAGAACCAATATCTCCGTCGATTATGCTATTGGAAGAAAGTCGCAAGGTTTCTATTTAGATATCTCCGAAACTTTCTGAAAAGCCTCCTAAACAGCGTTTTACAACTCCTAAATTCCGGTAAACTAATCTTTATTGACAATACGGAAAGATCTATATGATTGGAAACGCTCGTTAATTTAATATACAAGATCTGCTTTTCGAAAATAAAAGTCAAATGGACTTCAAAGATGATATTTGCATCTCTTTTGTCTCTGTTTTCTCCAATTTTGTCCGCGAATTTGCACAAATTACATGGAGCGACGCTCAAAGATTTTCCGCATACTAAAAACTTTCTTTTGTAATTAAAACACAAAAGACCGCTTGTGCGGCCTCTTGCATATCTTACAAAATGTTAATCCTCTTTTTACTCTTCTGTTTTTTCTTCTTCGATTACCGAAATTTCTTCTTGCGGAGTCGTTTCCGCTACCGGTTCTTCTATAACAGTTTTTTCTTCAACTTTTGGAGTTTCTTCTGCTTTCGGCGCAACTGCGGCAACCGGTTTCGAAGTACTACTTCCTCTCCTACTTCTACGCGTCGCGGCTTTTTTAGTTTCGGTTTTCAACATATTTTCATTGAAATCCACCAACTCAATGTAACACATCTCCGCATTATCGCCCAAACGATTACCCATTTTCAGAATACGGGTATAACCGCCCGGTCTGTCGGCGACTTTATCAGCTACCGTACGGTATAATTCCATAACCGCCTCTTTATTTTGCAAATAGGAAAAAACGATCCTTCTTGAGTGCGTAGCGTTATCTTTACTACGGTTTATGATGGGTTCTACATAAACTCTCAACGCCTTTGCTTTTTGAACGGTAGTTTTTATTCTCTTGTGAAGAATTAACGAAGCCGCCATATTGGAGAGCATGGCTTGTCTGTGAGCCGACTTTCTTCCTAAGTGATTGAATTTCTTACGATGTCTCATTTCACTACTCCTTATCTAATTTATATTTTTCTATTTTCATCCCAAAGTCAAGTCCCTTAGACTTAACCAAATTTTCCAATTCTGTGAGCGATTTCTTACCGAAATTTCTAAATTTCAACAAATCGGTTTTATTGAACGATACAAGCTGTCCTAATGTTTCGACTTCTGCTGCTTTCAAGCAGTTAAGAGCTCTTACAGAAAGATCTAAATCGGCCAATTTTGATTTCAAAAGCTGACGGATATGCAGCGACGTTTCATCGAATTCGTCTTGAACGCTTTTTTCGATATCAAAGTCGATAGTCATTTTTTCATCGGAGAAGAGCATAAAATGCTGTATCAATATTTTCGCCGCTGACTTTAACGCTTCTTTCGGTTGAATGGAACCGTCGGTAATGATCTCAAAAACTAATTTTTCGTAATCAGTTTTTTGTTCCACTCTGTAGTTCTCAATGTTGAATTTAACGTTTTTGATCGGCGTATGGATTGAATCCAAAGTAATCGTTCCGATGGGAGCGTTGATATCCTTGTTGTCTTCCGCCGCAACATAACCGCGTCCTTTTTTGACGGTCATATCAATATTCAACTTCACGCCAGTTTCCATGCGACAAATTTCCAAATCAGGATTTAAGACTTGAAAGTTAGTGAGAAATTTATTGATATCGCCGGCTTTAAATACTTCGCTGTTTCCTATCACAACGCGAACTTTCTCCGAATCCTCCGTTTCGATAAGACGTTTGAAACGAATTTGCTTTAAATTTAGAATAATTTCGGTTACATCTTGCATCACGCCTTTGATAGAACTGAACTCATGCTCAATGCCTTCAATACGGATATCTGTGATGGCAAAACCTTCCAAAGAAGAGAGTAATACTCTTCGAAGCGCATTGCCTATTGTGATACCAAATCCCGGTTCTAACGGACGGAATTCAAATGATCCTTTAAATTCATCCGACTGGATCATGATCACCTTATCGGGTTGTTGAAATGCTAAAATAGCCATATTTGTAACCTTTTTTTATTAAATCAAACTATTATTTAGAATACAACTCAACGATCAGTTGTTCTTTTATATTTTCCGGAATATCTACTCTCAAGGGGATATGCATGAATTTTCCCGTCATTGCATATTCATCCCATTCCAACCAAGAGTAAGAGGTTCTGTAAGAGAGCGACGCCGTAATAGCTTCTAATGATTTTGATTTTTCACGAACGCCTATGGTTTGTCCTGCTTTGAGTTGATAACTTGGAATATTAACTACTTCGCCGTCGACAATAATATGGCGATGAGAAACCAATTGACGCGCCGCCGCGCGCGACGGAGCTATTCCAAGGCGGTAAACGACATTATCCAAACGCGATTCGCACATTTGGAGCAAAATCTCGCCGGTAATCCCTCCTTTACGGGAAGCGGCCTTATAGAGATTTCTAAATTGACGTTCTAAAATACCATAAGTATATTTCGCCTTTTGTTTTGCCATCAACTGAATTTCATATTCAGATCGTTTACCTCTGTGGTGACTATTTCCATGTTGTCCCGGAGGATAACTACGTCTATCGTATGCTTTGTCCGGTCCGTAAATAGGTTCTTTAAATTTACGCGCTATTTTTGTTTTAGGGCCAATATATCTTGCCATTCTTCGTGATTTTTTACAATTTCTAATTCTTAAACTATAAAATTATACCCTTCTACGTTTAGGTGGTCTGCAACCATTATGCGGCAGCGGCGTTATATCTCTAATTTCCATAACCTCAATGCCTAATCCATGAAGGCTACGAATTGCAGATTCACGTCCTTGACCTGGTCCTTTTACGAAAACTTTAACTTTGCGTAATCCCAAGTCGTATGCTACTTTACCACAATCTTCCGCCGCCATTTGCGCAGCGTAAGGCGTGTTCTTCTTTGAACCTCTAAAACCCATTTTCCCTGCGGACGACCAAGAGATCACTTGGCCGACGCCGTTGGTAAGGGTAACGATCACGTTGTTAAAAGATGCATTGATATAAGCTCTTCCATGCGCATCAACCTTAACAACCCTTTTTTTCGAGGTTTTACCTTTTGATGTTTTTGCCATAATTTTTTTTACGTTGCTTCTACTATTATTTTAATACTAATTTTTAGCCTTTAGGCGCCTTTTTCTTATTAGCGACAGTTTTCTTACGACCTTTACGAGTACGTGCATTGTTTTTGGTCGATTGGCCGCGCAAAGGCAAACCAATACGATGACGGATTCCCCTGTAGCAACCAATATCCATTAATCGTTTAATGTTCATTTGTACTTCGGTACGCAATTCTCCCTCTACTTTGAAGCTATTTCCGATTACCGTACGAATAGCGTTTTGCTCGTCATCGCTCCAATCAGCTACTTTTTTATTTATATCTACGTCTGCTTCTTTCAAAATCTTTTGCGCCGAACTACGACCTATGCCATAAATATAGGTCAATCCGATTTCTCCTCTTTTATTATTAGGAATATCAACTCCAGCAATCCTTGCCATACAAATCTTTTGTTTTAATGTTGATTTTGTTAATTATTATCCTTGTCTTTGTTTGTACTTCGGATTCTTTTTATTAATCACGTACAATCTTCCTTTTCTTCTCACGATCTTGCAATCGGGAGTACGTTTTTTTACTGATGCTCTGGTTTTCATCGCTATCTTCTTTTTCTTCTTTTATTTATATCTAAAACTTATTCTTCCCTTGGTCAAATCGTAAGGAGTCATTTCGACCTTTACCCTGTCGCCCGGCAAAATACGGATGTAGTGCATACGCATTTTACCCGATATGTGTGCCGTTATGACATGACCATTCTCGAGCTCAACACGGAACATGGCATTTCCCAGCGATTCAATCACTGTTCCATCTTGTTCTATTGCCATCTGTTTTGCCATAATAATTTTTATTTACTCAAATATTCGTTTTAATTTTTTTGGAATTAAATAACTATTCCATGTTTTTTCAACTCTTCCTCAATAAATTCAAAGGTTGTCAGAATTTCTGCTTTATCTTTCCTTATCGCTACGGTATGTTCGTAATGAGCGGCAGCTTTGCCATCTATAGTACGAATTGTCCATCCATCGTTGTCGATATCGATATGGCGTTTTCCTAAAGTGATCATCGGTTCGATCGCAATGGTCATGCCGCTTTCCAATTTATGTCCCGTTCCTTTTCTTCCATAATTGGGAACATCGGGTTTTTCGTGCAAATTTTTACCGACGCCATGTCCTACCAAATCTCGTACTACGCCGTAACCGAACGATTCGCTATAACTTTGAACGACATGTCCGATATCGCCCGTTCGTTTACCGTGCACCGCTTTTTCAATGCCAAAATATAGGGACTGCTTCGTGCGCTTCAACAAATTCATAAGATCTTCCGATATTTCTCCGACAGGATACGTATAAGCTGAATCGCCATGATAACCGTTCATATAAACGCCGCAATCTATTGAGACGATATCGCCTTCTTTCAAAGGAATATCGTTGGGAAAGCCGTGTACGACAACTTCGTTGACCGACGTACATAATGTCGCCGGAAAACCGCCATAACCTTTAAAACTCGGAAGCGCGTTGTGCGACCTGATAAAGTCTTCGGCTATTTTGTCGAGTTGTCGCGTAGTTACGCCCGGACGAATATGTTTGGCTACTTCCGCATGCGTTTTACCAAGAAGTAAAGAACTTTGACGGATCAATTCTATTTCGGCCTCCGTCTTAACCAAATTTACCTTCATTTTTAATATCCTCCACCGGAACGTCCTTTGATTCTGCCGTCTTTCATCAATCCGTCATAATGACGCATCAACAATTGGCTTTCTATTTGCGAAAGCGTATCCAAAATAACGCCGACCAGGATCAACAATGAAGTTCCGCCATAGAAACTTGAGAACTCATTGGTTACGCCCGCTTGCGCTATAATGGCAGGAAGAATCGCTACAACGCCAAGGAACATAGATCCCGGCAAAGTGATGCGAGAAAGAATATTATCAATATATTCCGCCGTTTTCTTGCCCGGTTTTACGCCGGGGATAAAACCGCCATTCTTTTTAATATCGTCCGCCATTTGTTGCGGATTAATAGTGATCGCCGTATAGAAATAGGTAAACACTACGATTAAAACAAAGAATACAAAATTATACCAAAAACCATGCATATTCAACATGGTAGTCCAAAAGTTGGAGATACCGCCTTCTGTATTTGTAAATCCGACAATCGTCAAAGGCAAGAACATGATTGCTTGCGCAAAGATGATAGGCATTACCCCTGCCGCATTTATTTTTATTGGTATATATTGACGAACGCCGCCATATTGTTTATTTCCAACCACTCTTTTAGCATATTGCACAGGAATTCTCCTCGTTCCCTGTACCAATAAAATACAGAGTAGAATGATCATCACCAATACGGCAATTTCCACTACAAAGAAAACCAAGCCTCCTCCTTGCTGTTCCATACGTGATGCAAATTCTCCGAAAAGTGCAAAAGGAAGGCGAGCGATAATACCGATCATAATAATCAATGAAATACCATTCCCTATTCCTCTTTCTGTTATACGCTCTCCAAGCCACATGACAAACAGCGTGCCGGATATCAAAATAATGATAGACGCTACCCAGAATAGAGTCGACGGCGAACCGCCTGAAATAAAGGGATAAATAGCCTCAGAAGGGACTTGCATCCTCAAGTTAGTGATGTAAGTAGGCGCTTGAACTGTACAAACGATAATAGTTAAATATCTGGTTATTTGATTCATTTTTTTTCTTCCGCTTTCGCCTTCTTTTTGAAGTTTTTGAAAATACGGAATAGCCATTCCAAGCAACTGAACGATAATGGACGCCGTAATATAAGGCATGATTCCCAATGCAAAAATCGACGCATTAGCAAACGCTCCGCCGGAGAACATGTTCAACAATCCTAAAAGTCCTTCGCTACTTTGTTGTTTCAACGCTGCTAAATAAGTTGGGTCGACTCCCGGTAATACGACATAAGAACCTAACCTATATATTAGGACAATCCCCAACGTATAGAGTATCTTCTTACGAAGATCTTCTATACTCCAAATATTCTTTAAAGTTTCTATGAATCGTTTCATTGGCTATTAAATTTTAGTTGCAACACCGCCATTTGCTTCAATAGCTTTGACAGCCGTTTCAGAAAAAGCGTGCGCAGTTACTTCAACTTTCGCGCTTAATTCGCCGCGTCCGAGAATTTTGATAAAGTCGTTTTTAGAAACGAGCCCGTTTTCTCTAAATGTATCGATCGTGAAAACATTGATACCTTTCTCGTCATGTAATTTTTGAATACGGTCGATGTTGATACCAACATATTCGATTCTATTAATATTTTTAAAGCCGCCTTTTGGAACGCGACGGTATAAAGGCATTTGCCCACCTTCAAAACCTCTCTTTTGAGAATATCCTGATCTTGACTGAGCTCCTTTATGTCCGCGCGTTGATGTTCCGCCATGACCTGATCCGGAACCGCGTCCTATTCTTTTTCTTTTTCGTACAGAGCCTTTTGCTGGCTTCAAATTACTTAAATCCATTTTTGTTAGTCTAAAAGGGTTAAAACTTAGATTTCTTCAATAATTACTAAATGCTTTACCTTTTCAAGCATACCTTCAATTTGAGGCGTTCCTTGATGTTCTACAGTTTGATTAAGTTTTCTTAATCCCAGCGCTTCTAAAGTGCGCTTTTGCGTCGCAGGACGCCCAATACTGCTTCTGACTTGTGTTACTTTGTATTTTTTCATCGCAATATCTATTTTTAACCGTTAAACACTGTATTCAAATCTACGCCGCGAAGTTGAGAAACGGTATAAGCGTCGCGCATTTGCAACAAAGCGTCAAAAGTAGCTTTTACTACGCTGTGCGGGTTCGACGATCCTTTTGATTTCGCCAAGACGTCGGTTACGCCCACGCTTTCCAACACGGCGCGCATAGCTCCTCCTGCAATAACTCCCGTACCGGGAGCCGCCGGTTTCAAGAATACGTATGCGCCGCTATATTTGCCGTATTGTTCGTGCGGAATAGTGCCTTTCAATATCGGAACTTTGACCAAGTTTTTCTTCGCGTCATCGATTCCTTTTTGAAGCGCCGCTTGTACTTCTTTTGCTTTTCCTAATCCGTAGCCAACTACGCCATTTTCATTTCCTACCACTACGATAGCTGAAAAGCTGAACGTACGTCCCCCTTTAGTAACTTTTGTTACTCTTTGGATGCTAACGAGTTTGTCTTTAAATTCAATCTCGCTGGATTTTACTCTTTTGATGTTTATGTTTGACATAATTTTCTTTTAAAATTTAAGACCACCTTCTCTTGCAGCGTCAGCTAACGCTTTTACTCTTCCATGATAGAGATATCCGTTTCTATCAAATACGACTGTTGAAATGCCTGCCGATTTGGCTGCTTCCGCAGCTAATTTTCCTACTTGCGCGGCAATCTCCATTTTCGTGCCTTTTACTTCTTTCATCGATTCGCTTTTCGACGATGCCGCAGCAAGGGTCTTACTGTTCAAATCGTCGATAAATTGAACGTATATCTCTTTATTACTTCTAAATACAGACATTCTTGGTCTTTCGGCTGTACCGGAAAGTCTCTTTCTGATACGGCGTTTAATTCGATTTCTTCTGTATTCTTTTTTATTATTAATAGCCATCTTGCTTTAAATTTTATTGTCCTATTACTTCTTAGCTGCCGATTTGCCCACTTTACGTCTGAGAACTTCGTTTTTAAATCTAATACCTTTGCCTTTATAAGGTTCCGGCGGACGAAGCGAACGTATTTTAGCGACTACTTGTCCTAAAAGTTGCTTGTCGTAACTCGTAAGCGCAATCGTCGAATTTTTACCTCTTTCGTTGGTTGTTTCTACTTTTATTTCTTTTGGAAGTTGGAAATAAATATAGTGCGAATATCCCAACGTGAGTTCCAATACTTGTCCGGTATTTGTCGCCTTGTAACCAACTCCGACTAACTCCAAGTCTGCTTTAAACCCTTCAGAAACTCCGACGACCATATTATTGATCAGCGCACGATATAAGCCGTGTAATGATTTATTTTCTTTCGTCTCTTCCGTGATGCTTAATTTTACCGAGCCGTCTTCTACCGCTACTTGTATTTCCGGTTTTACAATTTGCTTCAATTCGCCAAGTTTACCTTTCACGATGACTTCGTTGTTCTCAACCGTTACTTGTATTCCCTGTGGAAGCGTTATGGGTAATTTACCTATCCTTGACATACTTTCCTCCTTGCTTTACGAGATATAACAAATTACTTCTCCGCCAACATTCTGTTGTTTTGCCTCTTTATCGGTCATCATACCGTGAGAAGTTGAAATAACAGCGATTCCAAGTCCGTTCATCACGCGAGGAAGCTCGTCGGCTTTCACATATTTTCTTAAACCGGGCTTACTTACTCTCGTAATAGTTCTAATAGCGCTTTCTTTTGTTACCGGATGGTATTTCAAGGCTATTTTGATATTGCCCGACTTATCGTTATCTTCAAATTTATAATTGAGGATATATCCTTTTTCGAATAATATCTTAGTTATATCCCTTTTTACCTTTGATGCAGGAATTTCCACAACCCTGTGATTTGCTTTTACAGCATTTCTAATGCGGGTTAAATAATCTGCAATTGGATCCGTTATCATATTCTTTTATTTTCCTGTCGTTACAAAATATTATTTACTACCAGCTTGCTTTTTTTACGCCCGGAATTAAACCGTTTGCCGCCATCTCTCTAAAATTGATACGTGAGATTCCGAATTTACGCATATATCCTTTCGGACGTCCCGTCAGTTTACATCTGTTGTGCAAACGGATCGGATTAGAGTTTTTCGGAAGTTTTTGGAGGCCTACATAGTCTCCTGCAGCTTTTAATTCTGCACGTTTTTCAGCATATTTTGCTGCAAGACGAGCGCGTTTTACCTCGCGTGCTTTCATTGATTCCTTTGCCATATTACTTTTGGTTTTTAAAAGGTAATCCAAATTTTTTCAATAACTCAAGCACCTCTTTATCGGTGCGGGCGGTAGTAACAAAAGTGATATTTACACCGTTGATTTTATTTACTTTATCCATATTGATTTCTGGAAAGATGATTTGCTCGCTTACTCCAAAAGAGTAATTTCCTCTGCCATCGAATCCTTTGTCGTTGATCCCTTTAAAGTCGCGAATACGCGGTATTGAAACGGCGATCAAACGATCTAAAAATTCAAACATTCTCTCTCCGCGTAAAGTCACGCGCGCTCCGATAGCCATTCCTCTTCTTAATTTAAAGTTAGAGATGTCTTTTCTTGAGATTGTCGGAACCGCTTTTTGTCCTGTAATTTGCGTCAATTCTTGTACGCCGAACTCTATGAGTTTTTTATCTGCGATACCTGCGCCAATACCTTGATTGATACTAATCTTTTGAAGACGCGGAACTTGCATCACTGTTTTGTACTGAAATTGTTCCATCATTGCGGGCACAATTTCTTGGACGTACTTCTCTTTTAGTCTTGGAATGTAGTTACTCATTATTTAATTACCTCCCCTGATTTTTTGGAATAACGAACAAGTTTTCCTGTTTTCGAATCTTGTTTACGGCCGATACGGGTTGGTTTTCCGGCGCTATCTACAACCATAAGGTTGGAAAGGTGAATAGGGGCTTCCATATCAATAATTCCTCCTTGAGGAAATTTAGTATTGGGCTTTTGATGTTTTTTGATCATATTCACGCCGCTTACAATAGCGCGTGATTTTTTAACCAATACTTCGCGTACTTGTCCTTTTTGACCTTTGGATTCGCCGGCAATTACTATAACCGTATCTCCTTTTTTTACATGAAATTTTCTACGCATAACTTTTTAACTTTTTAAAGCACCTCCGGGGCTAAGGATACAATTTTCATATATTGTTTCTCTCTCAACTCTCTGGCAACGGGACCGAAGATACGTGTGCCTATCATTTCTCCCGCAGCGTTCAATAATACAACCGCGTTATCGTCAAAGCGGATGTATGAACCATCGTTACGACGAACTTCTTTTTTAGTTCGCACGATGACGGCCTTGGAAACGGCTCCTTTTTTGATGTTTCCGTCGGGCAACGCTTTTTTTACAGTTACCACAATACGGTCTCCAACACTGGCATACCTTTTCCCGGTTCCGCCTAGCACGCGGATACAAAGTACTTCTTTTGCCCCGCTGTTATCTGCTACAGCTAATCTGGATTCTTGTTGTATCATAATTATTTCGCTCTTTCAATAATTTCGACTAATCGCCAACACTTCGTTTTGCTCAGCGGGCGCGTTTCTGCGATTCTTACGGTATCGCCTTCGCCGCATTGGTTGTTTTCGTCGTGCGCATGAAATTTGGAAGTTTTCTTTACGAATTTTCCATACTTCGAGTGTTTTACTTTACGCTCTACTATCACCGTAATGGATTTCTCCATTTTATTACTGGTAACAACCCCTATTTTTTCTTTTCTGAGATTACGTTCCATTTTATTACTTGATATTTTCAATTTCTCTTCTTCTCAGCTCAGTTTTAATTCTGGCTATAGATTTTCTGTATGCCTTCAACGTATTGGGATTATCCAATGGATTCACCGCATGGTTGAGGCGCAATTTCATCAATTGCAATGTTTCCCCTTCTAATCTTTCGATCAAATCGCTTGTCGAAAGTTCTCTTAAAGCTTCTTCTTTTTTCATCTTCACTTAAAAGTTTTTGGGTTATGCATTAGCGTCATAATCGCGACGCAAAATAAACTTGGTTGTCACAGGCAATTTTTGTGCTGCAAGGCGTAACGCTTCTTTTGCAAGTTCCAAAGGTACGCCGTCCGCTTCGAAAAGTATTCTTCCCGGTTTTACGGTTGCTACAAACAATTCGGGAGCTCCTTTACCTTTACCCATACGTACTTCGGCAGGTTTCTTTGTTAAAGGTTTATCCGGAAATATTCTGATCCAGATTTGTCCTTCTCTTTTCATGTGACGTGTAACTGCCTGACGCGCAGCTTCTATTTGACGTCCGGTAATCCATCCGAATTGGAGGGCTTTGATACCGTAGGAGCCAAATGCAATCTCGGTTCCACGGTGCGCATTGCCTTTGATGGAGCCTTTATTCTTTTGCTGCTTTCTATATTTTGTCCTTTTTGGCTGTAACATTTTACTCGCTTATTTTATATTATTAATTATTTCTTCTTTTGCGTCTCTCTCCGCCTCCGCGTCTTCTTTCGCCGCCTTCGCGTCTTCTTTCGCCTCCGCCCATCGGTTTTTGTCCTGAATAAGCTGTTGTGTTTGAGAAGAGAACATTTTCACGTTTATCATATACTTCGCCTCTGAATATCCATACTTTTACGCCGATGCGTCCGTATGAAGTATGCGCTTCCGCCGTGGCATAATCAATATCGGCGCGCAACGTGTGCAAAGGAATTCGTCCTTCTTTATATTGTTCCGAACGAGCCATCTCCGCTCCGCCTAAACGACCGGATACCATCACTTTGATTCCTTCCGCTCCAGATCTCATAGTTGAAGCGATAACCATTTTCACAGCGCGGCGGAAACTGACACGGCCTTCAATTTGTTTAGCTACCGATGCAGCCACTAAAACGGCGTCAAGATCAGGGCGTTTTACTTCGTTGATATTCACTTGAACTTCTTTATCAGTGATCTTCTTCAACTCTTCTTTCAGTTTGTCAACTTCTTGACCGCCTTTTCCAATGATCAAACCCGGACGAGCCGAATGAATAGTTACCGTAACCAACTTTAAGTTACGCTCGATCACTATTTTTGAAATACCCGATTTTGCTAAACGCACATTTAGATATTTTCTGATCTTATTGTCTTCAACTAATTTTTCGTCAAATCTTTTTCCTCCATACCAATTGGATTCCCATCCGCGAATGATGCCTAATCTAAGACCTATTGGATTTGTTTTTTGTCCCATGTATATCTTTTTTCGCTATTTTACTTAATTATTCTGCCGCTTTTACGGTTTGCTCTTCGACTTTATTTCCAAGTATTAAAGTAACATGATTGGAGCGTTTGAGAATATGATGTCCCATTCCGCGCGGAGCCGGACGCATTCTTTTCAACATTTTTCCACTGTCAACCATAATCTCTTTAATATAGAGTTCTGCATTTTCCATTCTCACGCCTTCATTCTTTTGTTGCCAGTTGGAGATGGCCGAAAGAAGAAGTTTATAAACTCTGGTTGATGCTTCTTGCGAAGCGTTTTTCAAAATGTATAACGCTTTTTCCGCTTCCATTCCTCTAACCATATCAACAACGCGACGCATTTTTCTCGGCGAAGTCGGACAGTCATTCAATTTGGCAAAGTATTGTACTTTTTTTGCCTCTTTTCGTGCTTCTGCTGTATGATGTTTTCTAGATCCCATTATTCTTCGGTTTTTTACCTTTTACCTTTATCCTTTTTACTACCTGCATGGCCGCGGAAAGTTCTGGTGGGTGCAAACTCGCCAAGTTTATGGCCTACCATATTTTCTGTTACGTATACCGGAATGAATTTATTTCCGTTGTGTACCGCTATCGTTTGACCTACAAAATCGGGAGAAATCATTGATGCGCGCGACCAAGTTTTAATCGCCGTTTTCTTATTGGCTTCAATATTTGCCAATACCTTTTTCTCCAATTTATAATGAATGAACGGTCCTTTTTTTAGTGAACGACTCATAATTCTATCTTTATTCTAATTATTTTTTACGCCTTTCAATAATGTACTTGCTCGAAACTTTTTTCTTATCGCGCGTACGATATCCTTTTGCCGGTATTCCTTTGCGCGAGCGTGGATGGCCTCCTGTTGCGCGTCCTTCGCCGCCGCCCATCGGGTGATCAACCGGGTTCATTACAACGCCGCGGACTCTCGGACGACGTCCCAACCAACGGCTTCTTCCTGCTTTTCCTGATACTTCGAGGCTATGCTCGCCATTTGAAACGATTCCCACAGTTGCTCTACACGCTTGAAGAATCATTCTCGTTTCGCCTGAAGGCAACTTGATAACGGCGTATTTTCCATCTCTCGACATCAACTGCGCATAAGAACCTGCGCTACGAGCCATCTTCGCTCCTTGTCCCGGACGCAACTCAATATTGTGAATGATCGTTCCAAACGGAATTTCACTCAAGTACAATGTGTTGCCGATTTCCGGAACCGCTCCTTTGCCCGCTATTATTTCTTGCCCTACTTTCAAGCCTTGCGGCGCTATAATGTAACGTTTTTCTCCGTCGGCATACGTTATTAACGCAATACGCGCAGTACGATTAGGATCATATTCGATGCTTTTTACCGTCGCAGGAATATTTTCTTTATCGCGTTTGAAGTCAACAATACGGTACATTTGTTTGTGACCGCCGCCCATATAGCGCATGGTCATTTTACCTTGGTTATTTCTACCGCCGCTCTTTTTTATCGGAGCCAAAAGGCTCTTTTCCGGCGTTGCGGTAGTTATATCATCGAAAGCGCTGATAATTTTGAAGCGCTGACTCGACGTTGTTGGTTTGAATTTCTTTAAAGCCATTTCTTTCTTACACTAAATGTTGCTATAAAAATCAATTACTTCTCCTTCGGCTAATGTTATGATAGCCTTTTTAAAAAAGTTTTTCTTGCCGGATATAACTCCTGCCTTTGTATAACGAGATTTATGTTTCCCGGCATAATTCATGGTATTGACATCTACTACTTCGACGCCGTAAAGTTCCTTGATAGCTTTCTTGATCTGAATCTTGTTGGCTCTTTTGTCAACGATGAACGCTACGCGGTTACTGATTTTTTCAGTAATCATTGTCATCTTTTCCGTCACTACCGGCTTTAAAATAATGTTCATTGTTTCGTTTATTATTTAATTAAACACCCCCTCTTTCTCCCGACTTTTTATGCAAACATCTCTTCGATTTTGGAGATCGAATCTTCCAAGACCAGCATGGTTTGTGCATTTAAAATATCGTAAGTATTTATACTTAAAGCGTTTATAACGCCAACTTGTTGTAAATTCCGAGCTGACAAAGCTACGTTAACGTTTGTTTCAGGAAGAACCAACAGCGTTTTTTTATTATCCAGCTCCAAATTTTTCAAAATATGTTTGAAGTCTTTGGTTTTCGGCGTTTCAAAGTTGATATTTTCAATAACAACAATTTGTTCGTCGCCTGCTTTATACGACAACGCCGACTTACGCGCCAAGCTTTTCACTTTTTTGTTGAGTTTAAAGCTATAATCGCGCGGTTGCGGTCCAAAGACACGTCCGCCTCCTCTGAAAAGAGGGTTTTTGATATCGCCTGCGCGCGCGCCGCCGCTTCCTTTTTGGCGTTTTAACTTACGCGTGCTTCCTACAACCAATCCGCGTGTTTTTGATGCATGCGTTCCTTGACGACGGTTGGCCATAATTTGTTTTACATCCAAATAGATAGCGTGATCGTTCGGTTCTATACCGAAAATATCGTCGTTCAGTACAACCGTACGTCCGGTTGATTTTCCTTCCTTATTATATACTGTTAACTCCATCTCTCTACTTTTACATATGAACCATTAGGACCTGGCACAGAACCTTTTACTACTACAAGATTTTTTTCAGCTACCACTTTCATCACTTGAAGGTTGATCATCTTCACGGTATCTCCGCCCGTGCGTCCCGCCATACGAATACCTTTAAAGACACGCGACGGATAAGACGACGCTCCTACAGATCCCGGAGCGCGTAAACGGTTATGTTGACCGTGCGTGCGCTGTCCAACGCCTCCGAATCCGTGACGTTTTACAACACCTTGAAAACCTTTACCTTTGCTCACGCCTACCACATCCACAAATTCTCCTTCAACAAACACGTCTGCTAAAAGAACCTCTCCTAATTGTTTTTTATGACCTTCTTCAAAACGAGAAAACTCCATCAATACTTTCTTGGGAGTCGTTCCTGTTTTTTTGAAATGTCCTCTTAATGCATTAGTTGTATGCTTTTCCTTTTTTTCGTCAAAGCCAAGTTGAATTGCGTCGTAACCGTCTTTCTCTTTTGTTTTGACTTGGGTTACTACGCAAGGGCCAGCTTCAATAACCGTGCATGGGATATTTTTCCCAGAGGCATCATATATACTGGTCATACCGATTTTTCTTCCTATAAGTCCTGACATTGTCTTAAAACTTTAGTTTTTTCTTATTCTTACTTAAGTTACACTTTAATCTCTACTTCCACGCCGCTTGGCAACTCAAGTTTCATTAAAGCATCGATCGTTTTCGATGTTGTGCTATAAATATCGAGTAAGCGTTTGTATGAGCTTAATTCGTATTGGTCGCGAGATTTTTTGTTCACGAATGTTGACGACAACACAGTGAAAATTTGCTTATGCGTCGGTAACGGAATAGGACCGTTTACAACGGCTCCCGTTGCTTTTACCGTTTTTACGATCGTTTCGGCCGATTTATCTACCAAATTGTAATCGTAAGATTTAAGCTTAATTCTAATTCTCTGGTTCATTATCAGATGCTGTTTTTATATCTATTTGATTATCTCTTTTTTATTTACTATTTACATCCCGAAATTACAGGGGTGCAAAGGTAGCGCTTATTTTAATATCATACTTTTATTTCTTTCAAAAAAAATAAAAAAATATATTCATTCAATGAACTTAACTGAATATCAATTTATCATGAATAATAAAATGGGTACAAAGAGTTTCGAAAGGTTTCTTTTCGACCAGATGCCCGAAAATTATGTAACGCAACGTGTTTCCTTTTCGGGGTGAAGCCTATATTTGTCGCTTTTTCAGGCTCCTCATACCTATTTCTAATACTAACAATAAAAACTGTATCAGAACTTTAATTTATCTCGCTCTTTAATTTCTAAAAGCGGGTGCAAAGGTAGGCATATTTTTGATACAAACAAATATTTGTGATATTTTTTTTATTTTTTTTTCAAAATAAGCGTATAATTGTATTAAAATGCTGAATACTTAGTGGTTAAAATTTATCTATTCAAGAGTTTTGTGTCTTAAATGAAGGGATAACAGAGGCATTAATCCAGCTCGTTTTTATCTTTATTAAGAAGAAATAATCGTTTATTTTAAAAAATCACTTCTTCTAAATGGGAAAAATGCCAATCTCTATGTTTGCGCTTACTCCTTTACACAGATATAATTTTTAAACGGTTTTTTATAGCAAAAGCAGCTTGGAACAGATATTTCCTCATTGAACTACTCAAATTTTAATACGCTGACGCTGATATCGGCGCTCAAGCTTTCATGGGGAAACTGAATTCTTTCAAAGAAAATTTAAACGCTGCGTAACATCAGTTAATCATTTGCGTTTTAAATATCTTTTTTCTTGTATTATGTCAAATAATGCGTTACCTTGTCATAAAATTTATTATAGTGAATATAATAACAAATATGAAAACAAAAAAGATTGAATTGATAACGATTTTCTTATTTGCATGCAATAAACAAAAAAGCCAAGATGAGGCTGTCTCAAAAGGGTTAGTCCCTTCCATAAATTATAATATTTTTGCCCCATAAATCTGTAGCGCTTATTTAGGACTATCCATGTTGATGGGAAAAAGGAGCATTTTAAGCTAATGAACAATTTTTTCAACAAGTCAGGCGCAAAAAAATTATGCAAATATAAAATGAGACTTAAATTCGTATATTTGCACGGATAAAACGATTTCATTTCTCAAATTTTGCATGAAATTGATGGTAAAACGAAAGAATATTTATAAAATAAAAATACTATTATGATCCCTACTTGGATACTTGTCGTTACTTGCATCGCTATTGCTTTGATTTGTTTAGGTATTGGAACCAACGCTTCCATGAAAACCACTGGACGATCTTCGAAACTTGCTTTAAAATTCGGCTTTTTTATGGCGATTAGCCATTTTTGCTTTTATTATATAGGAATTTTTGCCACGAAGCTGTTCTTAGATCTTAATTACGGAATGAAGAATGCAGTTATCGTCGTCATCATGCTTACTATGGCGGTCAAGACGTTGTGGAATGTTTTTTCATATAAACCTGAAAATAATTTTTACGTTATTTCAAAGATGCCGATCATATTATACCTTAGCTTTGCTAATGGGCTGAACGGATTATTAGTAGGTATTGCATTAACGCTTTCAGGAGCGCTGCATTTGAATACCGCTCTGTTGATCTCGCTGGGCGCTTTTCTTGGAAGTTTTACGGGCGCAGGATTTTCACCGCACATTGCTTCTATTATCAATAGAACAAAACCGGCCACGATCAGCGCGATATTATTTTTAATCTTAGCGATTTTCTATTTTTTGCGTTATAGCGGCAAAATTTGATTTCACATAAATCAAATTTTTACAATTCTGATATTTGCTTTTTCAATTTTTCAATATCTCAAAAAAATATCGTATGAATCAATTCTAATTAGATCGTTTGAATATTCGATTGAAACGAATTTTTCCATCAGACAACGATCTATCTTTGTCTACTGAGAAAAAGATGAACGCGGGCGTTCCGACAACGTGATCCTCCGGAACAAATCCCCAAAAACGCGAATCAAGAGAGTTATTCCTATTATCTCCCATCATCCAATAATAATTCATTTTAAACGTATAACTATCGGATAACTCTCCGTTGATCCATACTTTATCGCCTTTCGTTTTAACTTCGTTTTTTTCATACGTTTCAATCAACCTGCGATAGAGGATCATATTCTCTTTAGTAAGTTCGATAGTCCTTCCTGCCTCGGGAATATACAAGGGGCCAAAGTTGTCTTCATTCCATGAAAATACGGACGGCTCGAACGGATAAACGTCGGGATTGGCAAATTCCGGCTGTTCGTAATCCTTTTCAATAGAAGAAATATTGGAAAGCTTGGCGACTTCTTTTGCCATTTCTATCGTTAAAATGAGGTATTGTCCTTGCGTATTATTGTAATAACCAATAACTTCCGATGAAAGACCCATTTGCCGTAATTTTCTTTCAGGAATAAAAGCCCCGTTGTAAGTAAGTCTATATCTATATTGCAAGCCCGGCGGATCTTCCATTAATGTTCCGTTGATATATAAATTTTGACGATCGAATAGCAAGGTATCTCCTGCAATAGCGACGCATCTTTTTACATAATTCTCGCGTTTGTCTATCGGACGAGGAATGACTTTATAATATTTGTGGATTTTCTCGCGGCTTTCATGACGGATTATTCTGTAATAATCTTCCGCTCTCCGGCTAAAGGAAGATTCAATTAATACCGGATTTCGCAATAAATGATCTCGGTATGCTATAATATCGCTCTGCCTAAACGAAGGATTGTCTTTCAACAGTTCTAATAATAACGTTCCTTTTTGATTTGAATTTCCCGTTAATTCTGCCAATACTTCCTTTTTGAGAGCCAAAACAACCGTATCGCCCGTCGGATAATTGAAAACTACGTTGTCGTAATTTTTCACATCTCTTATTTTTGGGAATCGATAATAAGGAAACTGTATCCAATCTACATAACTGTTGGTATTGGGACTTACCGGCATGTTATTATGAATAAAAGGAATCGCCAACGGCGTATTCGGCGTTTTAGGACCATAACGCATCTTGCTGACAAACAAATAGTCGCCTACTAAGAGAGACTTTTCCATCGACGAAGTCGGAATGACATAAAGTTCTATCATAAATGTACGGATAATAAATGCCGCTACTACGGCAAAGATCAAAGCGTCGACCCATTCGCGAGTTTTTGTCTTTTTAGGCGGGGTTTGTTTGTCCGGAGGAGTAAAATGATATTTATCAGAAAGTTCTAAAAACGGGAAATAAGCAAACGGAAATAAAACAGCTAAAGCCTGTCCTTTCAAATTATATTTTCCGTAACATTTAGCCGTTTCGACAGCCATGAGAAATATCATGAAAATATTGATATAAGGAATAAGCCAAATAATAAACCACCAAAATGGCTTCTGAATTATTTTAAGCAAGATGATGTAGTTATAGATCGGAACAAAGGCTTGCCAACTTTTATAACCGGCATCGCTGAAAGTTTTCCATAAAAGAAATGGATAACAAAGAATTAGAATCAATAAAATGATTAGTATCATACTATTTTTATTTTTTAAGAATAATTTTTTACGTTTTTAAGACGTATGATTATTCTTTAGGTTACAATTTGATTTGCAAAGATAATTGATAATTCCGATATTTTGTCAATTTTCAAATAAGTCGGCGGGCCAACGTACATATTTATCGAACGACGTCAAGTTTTTTTGTAAAAAGAAACGACCTGCTTACTTATTTCAATTGTTTAATCAAAAATTCACATTATTTAATACGGATCGACGTCGGCGTGCATTTTAATGCTTTTCCATTCGAGTTTTTGAAGCATTAGGAGGTTTGCTTCGACGATTTGTTTTTTTACGACCGAGTTATTGAGAGCCGGTTCTATTTTAACTAAAATATCTTTTAAATAGAGATTTTTAATGCGATTGATCAGAGAATATTCAGGGCCAAGAACGCGATTTCCAAGTTTTGACTTCAAATGATCGGCAAAAAAACGCGCGGCATCGTTCAATATCAAGCTGTCGCGATGCTTCAAGGTAATACGTATCAATCGCACGTAAGGAGGATAGTAAAATGCTTTACGCTCTGTAAGTTGGCTTGCATACATTTCTTTAAATTGATGGTTGACGGCAAATTGAACGATCAGATGTTGCGGAACGTGCGTTTGGATAACGACTAATCCGGTTTTTTCGGATCGCCCTGTTCTTCCGCTTACTTGAGAAATGGTTTGAAAACCGCGTTCGAATGATCGAAAATCGGGATAAGAGAGAATTTGATCGGCATTCAAAATACCGACAAGTCCCACATTATCAAAGTCTAATCCTTTAGAGACCATTTGTGTACCAACTAAAATATCAATCTTTCGTTGTTCAAAGCGCTCAATAATATTTTGATGCGCATTTTTGCCCCGCGTAGTATCCAAGTCCATACGTTCTATTATAACGTCGGGAAAAATTAATCGGAGTTCGTCTTCTACTTTTTCCGTGCCGTAACTTTCCAATCTGATGTGAGAGCTTCCGCATTCGGGACAAGCAGTCGGAACTTGCGTATTATAACCGCAATAATGGCAACGAAGCGTATCTTTCTTTTTATGATAGACCAATGTAACGTCGCAATTTTTACATTGCGGCGACCAATCGCAAGTTTCGCAAACAATACGAGGCGCAAATCCGCGTCGATTATGAAATAAAATAATCTGTTCCTTTTTTAATAAACTCTCCTGTATTTTCTCCGTCAAAATAGAAGAAAAATGCGATATCATCGATTTTCTGCGTTTCTCGGCCTTTAAATCTGCTATAATAGTTTGCGGAAGTTCTTGTCCTCCATAACGAGTAAGAATTTGCGCGAAGCCATATTTTCCTGTTTGTGCATTATACCAACTTTCTAAAGAAGGCGTCCCCGAACCCAATAAAGTTTTAGCTTCATATATCTTAGCCAAAACAATAGCCGTATCGCGCGCTAAATATCTTGGCGCCGGATCATATTGTTTGTACGAAGTATCGTGTTCTTCGTCTACAATGACCAAGCCTAAATCTTCATAAGGTAAAAATAAGGCCGAACGAGCTCCTAAAAGTAAATTATAACGATTCGGCTCTTGTCCTGAAACACGATTCCATATCTCTACGCGTTCATGTTCATTGAATCGAGAGTGATAAACGCCTACTTGATTACCGAAATATTTTCTGAGGCGGCTGACGATTTGACCCGTTAGAGCGATTTCAGGTAATAAATAGAGGGCTTGTTTGCCTTGCCGAATAGTTTTTTGAATTAATTTGATATACAACTCTGTTTTTCCACTGGCTGTTACGCCATGTAACAGGAGTACGTTTTTATGTTTAAATTCCGATTCGATTTGATCAAAGCAACATTGCTGATCTGCGCTGAGAATGATCTCATCAGGACTTTTAGACTCTTTCACGTCTTGAAGACGACTTACGGTTTGCTCTTCTATTTCAAAAACCTTTTTTCCGATCAACGTTTTCAAAGCGGCCGCATTGCTGCGCGACATCTCAACGACTGTTTTTTGCTTGATCCATTGAAAATCCTTTGTTGTCGATCCGTTTATCATCAAATAAGACATTAAAATATCGAGCTGTTTTTCGGCGCGTTTTTCCAATTTTTCAAAAAGCTTGCGAAGTTGTTCTTCATCATGAAAAACCGATGAAAGCCGGATAAAGTTTTCTTTTTTGGGGATATAACGCTCTTGAAGTTCTTCTTCGGGAATAATAATCCCCTTATCAATCATGGTTTTGACAAGCGGCATAATTTTTACCAAATCCACAATTTTGGCCGCTTCGGAAAGTGTGAGAATCTGCTGGAGTTCCAATGCTTCGACAATGAGATACTCTTTTTCGGAGAGATTTTCGCACATCCCATCATAAGCGGGATCTAAAGCAATCTTCGTTTCACTATTTAGTTTTAAAGCGGAAGGCAACGCCGCATTCATGACTTCGCCGATGGCGCACAAATAATATTGTGCAATCCATTCCCACAACTGAAATTGTTTCTCATTGATTATAGGATATTCATCCAAAATGGCGTGTAAATATTTTACCTCTTTCACTTGAGGAATCTCTTTGTGAATTCGGCGCACTAATCCGGAATAAAGCTTGTTTTTCCCAAAAGGAACGGTAACGCGCTGGCCGATTTTAATAGCGTCATTCAAATGATAAGGAACCCGATAGGTAAAAGTTCTTTCCAGTTTTAAAGGTAATAGAATATCAGCAAATAACGTGATGCGTTCCATGAAATATAATTATGCCGCAAAGATAATGTTTATAAAGGTAAAAAAAATAAAGTTATTTACCGTTTATCGCTTTCCAAGCGTCAATATTTCCTTTTAACTTCGCAAATCCGGTATGTTTTAATGCCGATTTGGAGAAGATTTTGTTGAAGCTTGTTTCATCTAACGTTTCCCAATCATTATCTTTAAGAGCCAACATTTCCGTATTTGGAGTAAAATCAAGATCTTTCGATGGTTTTGCAAAACGATTCCAGGGACAAACATCTATGCAAATGTCGCAACCGTAAATCCATTTATACCTGCTTGTTTTTTCCATACAAATCACGGCGTCGTTCTTATTGGCGTTTGTTTGAAAAGAGATGCAACGCTGCATATTGAGCGTGAAAGGTTTCTCTAAAGCTTTCGCCGGACAAGCGTCGAGACAGCGCGTACAAGATCCGCAAAGATGTTTGCTAAACGATGAATCGGGTTCTATTTCCAAATCGGTAAAGATTTCCCCCAAGAAAAAATAACTCCCTCTACCCGGAACGATCAGCAAATTATTTTTTCCGATAAAACCTAATCCCGCCCTAACCGCTAAAGGACGCTCCGCCACGGGAGCGGAATCGGTAAAAATGCGCAGAGATTTTGATTGTTTCAACTCTGGGATTTGCTTGATAGTATTAGAAAGTTTTTGTTTTATAACATGATGATAATCTTTCCCATAAGCATATTTTGCAATGTGAAAATTCGAAGTTTGCCGTTGAGCGGGAAAATAATTTATCGCGGCAATAATAACGGTTTTTGCTCCTTCGACCAAAAGCGACGGGTTGACGCGTTTTTCAAAATTTCGCTCCATATAATCCAAATAACCTCGATTACCGGCTTGCAACCAATCCTGATAATATGCGACAATCTCTTTTGATACGGGAGAAGCGTCCGTGAATCCGCAAAGGTCGAAACCGGATTCTAAAACTGCTCTTCTGATACGTTCTTTTAAAGACGAAACAGGCATATGCTTTAATCGAAAAGATTCATCGTCCCATTTTGGCGCGTTTTTCCGAGATGTTTATAAGCTTTCTCGGTTGCTTCGCGTCCTCGCGGCGTTCTCATCAAAAATCCTTCCTGAATAAGAAACGGCTCGTAGACTTCTTCGATGGTTCCGGCATCTTCTCCTACAGCGGTGGCGATAGTCGTTAATCCTACAGGGCCGCCCTTAAATTTATCAATGATAGCCGAGAGGATGCGATTATCCATCTCGTCTAAGCCATGCTGATCAACATAGAGCGCTTCGAGCGCAAAACGGGCAATTTTAAGATCGACGTTTCCATCGCCTTTGATTTGGGCGAAATCGCGTACGCGACGAAGTAATAAGTTGGCAATTCGCGGCGTTCCGCGACTGCGGCCGGCAATTTCCAATGCCGCTTCTTGTGAAATAGGAACTTTCAAAATTCCTGCCGATCGTTCTACAATAGCGCATAAAATTTCGGAATTGTAATAATTCAACCGTGAATTAATGCCGAATCTGGAACGCAATGGAGCCGTCAATAATCCTGAACGGGTTGTCGCTCCGATCAATGTAAACGGATTGATCGTAATTTGAACGCTCCGCGCATTCGGACCTGTTTCGATCATAATATCGATCTTATAATCTTCCATTGCGGAATATAGATATTCTTCTACAATGGGACTCAGCCGGTGAATTTCGTCGATAAACAATACGTCGTTTTCTTCTAATGTGGTGAGCAATCCGGCTAAATCGCCCGGTTTATCCAGAACAGGGCCTGAAGTCATCTTCAAGTTGACGCCCAATTCATTGGCGATGATATGAGACAATGTCGTTTTTCCTAATCCGGGAGGGCCGTGCAGCAGCACATGATCCAGCGCTTCTCCGCGTTGACGCGCAGCGGCTACGAATATCTCCAGATTTTCCACAACATTGCGTTGTCCCGCAAAATCGTCGAAAGCAATTGGCCGAAGGGCTTTTTCAATCTCTTTCTCGCCTACCGACATCGATCTGCCGCTTGCATCTAAATTGTCGTTCATTTACGATGGTCTTAAAACTAAATATTTACATTTTGGAGGCAAAGATAACAAAAGATTTCAATACATTGTTCTATAAAGAGCGTTCTGATTTGATCAATTGATATTTGAATGATTAGCGTCATTTGTAGCGGAAAGTAAATCCTTTTGATTATCTAAAATATGAGCGATACAGGTCGGCGGCAAGAAGTGCAGGCTGCCTTTAGTCGTACAACAAAAAATAGTTCCGCATGAAAGAACAATAGGAGAAGAGAATATTTTCCCCTTTGCATTATATTTTCCAAGCAATTCCCCTTTGGTGGAGATAAAATAGAGATGATTATCGTAAGATCCGACTACGGCGATAGAATCGTTGATTATCGCCGCCGAAGAGACAATACGTTTTTCCGTTTCTATTTTATTGATCAATTCTCCCTGCGGCGAGAGAATATAAATATGCTTGTCGAACGAGCCGAAAATGATAGAACTGTCCGGCATTTGCAACGGAGTAGCATGAATGCGCCCTTCTGTTTTATATTTCCAGACAATTTCTCCCGATTTATTCAAAGCGTAAAGATGTTTGTCATAAGATCCGACCACAATTAACTGATCATAAGTTTCAATAGCTTGCGAATGTATGATCCATCCTTTTGTTTTAAAAATATGTTCTATTTCTTTATCGGAGTTGATAAAATAGAGTCTTCCTCCATTGGTTCCGATGATTAAAGAAGAATCGGAGGTGATCATAGGAGAACCGTGAGCAAGCCTTCTAACGCGCAAATAACTTAATGAATCTTTTCCGGGATGATAAAAAACGACTCTTTTATTACTGCCAAAAACAATTTCTTCGCCGAATTTTATAGGATTAGTAAAAATAAACCCTTTAGGCCTAATATGCTTTTGAAAATTTCCATTGTTATCGAAAAAATAGAAATGTCCGTCGTAAGAACCTATTCCAACGACATTATTGGAAAGTTGAGCCGGCGTAGCATGTATCCAGCCTTTTGTTTTATAGCTGTTTATCAAAGATCCTTTGTTGTCAAAACAATACAGATGCGTATTATGAGAAGCGATAAATACTTTATTGCAATGTGTTTTTGCCGGCGTCGAAAAAAAAGTTCCGTTAATTTTTATTACAATGGGATCTTTTTGAGAAATATCTTCAAAATTCGTTGCATGTATTTGATTAACAATAATAAAAAATATTATTGCCAACCAATAACGGGTTGATATTGTCATACATATTCAAGGTTTGTTTTTAAAAGTGCAAAGGTATGTTATGATTTGTTAAAAACAAAGAGAAGAGAAAAATCAAGCAGAAAGGCTTATAATCAAGGCCTCATTATGAGAATAAAACAAAACACGAAGATCTTAATTACAGAAGTAATATATTTAAAATCAATTGAATATAAATTTTATTCGGTCAATGTTTTAATTTTATCCAACAAAATCGATATAAAATTGTGAACAGGTTTGTTGATCATCATCACTATGAAAGCCGCCGCTTCTACGAATGCAGAGATAGTTAAATTTGTTTTCTCGTTGGATAAATCTTCCAACTCAAATAGTAGCTCAAAAGGAGCCGGAGCTGAAACGCCAACGTATTTAATTTGCCAAACAGCTTCATTCTTTTCCATTCTTAATGTGACGTTTCCTACATTCGGAATAGTAAAAGAGCATTCTGATTCCGTCGCTTGCCAGTTTGTTACCTGTTCGGGAAGGAACTTTTCAAAATTATTGAAGTTGCTGATAAAATCATATGATTTTTGAGCGGAAATTTCAATTATAACCGATTGAGAATCTATTTTCTTCATAAAATGATGAATATTAATATTTTTGCAAAGTTATGCTTTTTTGCTGTAAAATGGAAAAATAAAATGATGCCGAATAGCGCGAGCGCATTGATGTGAAAATGTTATTATGAACAATACGACAAATTGCTTTTTTGATAGAGGCTAAATTTCGCCTTCTAAATCATATAAATCTGCCCCGACAATTTTAACGTCGTATAACTCTCCAATTTTCAATGGTTTTTTACTCTTTATCAAAACGGTATTATCCACTTCCGGAGAATCATGTTCGGTACGTCCGATCCAATAAGAAGTTTCAAATTCATCAATCAGCGTTTTTTGAATGCTCCCTATTTTTGCTTTGTTTTTATTTAACGAAATCTCTTGTTGAATATCCATTAAATATTCAGCCCGTTTTTGCTTCTCTTCTTCCGGAATATTATCGTTCATGTTGTACGATTTTGTCCCCTCTTCGGAAGAGTAGGTAAAAACGCCCATTCTGTCAAATTGAGCATAACGAACAAAGTCTACCAATTCTAAAAATTCTTTTTCCGTTTCATCCGGATAACCGACGATAAATGCCGTCCGGATAGCGGCGTTTGGCAATTTTTCTCTAAACTGCTCAAATAATTTTATTGTTCCTTCTCTTCCAATTCCCCGTTGCATGCTTTTCAATATACGATCATTGATATGTTGCAGAGGAATGTCGATATAATTGCAGATGTTCTCTCTTTCACGCATCAAATCTAATAACGAAGTTGGAAATCCGGTGGGAAATGTGTAATGAAGTCGAAGCCATTCAACTCCATTGATTTGGGAAATAGCGTCGACCAATTTTGTCAACTCTTGTTTACCGTACCTGTCTACGCCATAATAGGTCAAATCTTGCGATATCATTAATATCTCTTTGGCGCCTTTATCGATTAACCGTTTCGTTTCATCTTCCAAAATTTCAATCGGTTTTGAAATATGTTTTCCTCTGATTAACGGAATAGCGCAAAAGGAACATTTTCTGTCGCATCCTTCAGCAATTTTCAGATAAGCGTAGTGCGTCGGCGTCGATAAAACCCGTTCATTTAAGATTTCCGGATTATACGTCCCCTTCGCCGCTTGCGTTATCTTTGAAAGATCCTGTACGCCAAACCAATAGTCGACTTCAGGAATTTCTGCTTTTAACTCCTTGGCGTAACGTTCCGGTAAACATCCGAATACGATAATATTACTGATCTTTCCCGCTTTTTTCAACTCTACAGCGTCCAATATGGTATCAATAGATTCTTGTTTAGCGTCGGCGATAAAAGAACAGGTGTTGATGACGACTATTTTAGCAGGTTCGTTACTGTCATGAACGACTTCGAGACCGGAAGCTTGTAATTGTTTCATCAAAACCTCCGAATCAACGATGTTTTTTGAACAGCCTAATGTGATGATATTGACTTTCATATTAAGAATGTAAAAAAATGCGACATGAAATCTCTACTAAAATTAATTTCATTGCCTGATCTATGTAATATTTCATCTTATTTAATTCATGCTTTTTACAAAAAAAAACGACAGTTCTTACAGGAAGAAGCGCATTTATAAGTAAAATTTTAGTGGGAATGAACAAACGACGCCTGATTATTAATCTATGAAATTTTTACGCATTATTAAAAATGTAGATTCTGTTTTGGAAATAGCTTTAAAATTTAGATGCAAAATGAAAGAACATTAATTCTCATTTTAATATCAAGTCATAAAATTCATCAAATCTACTATGAATCATTACTCTTTATCTATTAATGAATGAAATATTTTATTGCAAGGATTTCATAAAGCATTAAATATAATTCGTTTAATTTTTTATGAATGCGGCCGCATTAACGTTCAACAGTTTAAATATTAAGTCCACTCCGAGAAGCGCTTTTCTCAAAATGAACCTCGCTCACAAAGCGTGTGAATAAGGTTAAAATAGAACTGAGCGGGTTTCCAGAGTGGACTCAATATTTCAAGACTATAATAACAGTCTGATATTTAATCCATTCTTTTGTTTATTCCTGAGGAACGATATAAACATACGATCTGTTGTCGGCTTTTCTTTTAAAAGCGACTACGCCGTCGGCCAATGCAAAAAGCGTATGATCTTTTCCCATTCCAACGTTCACGCCGGGATTATGAACCGTACCTCTTTGTCTAACAATAATATTTCCGGCTTTTACCTGTTGTCCGCCAAAAATCTTCACACCTAATCGCTTGCTATGCGATTCGCGTCCGTTATTCGAACTTCCGACGCCCTTCTTATGTGCCATATTCTATGATTTTTTGAAGTTAATTACTAAATTGATTCTCTATTCCGCGTTATTTTCATTCGCCGGTTGTTCTACAACAGCCTCTTCTACTTTAGGCTCTGTTTTTTTTGCTCTGGTTTTTTTGGGCTCTCCGGCAATAATATCTTGTACTAATATTTTAGTAAAGCATTGACGGTGTCCGTTTTTAACGCGATAGCCTTTTCTTCTCTTTTTCTTGAAAACAATAACTTTGTCGCCTTTAAGGTGTTCAAGAACCTCCGCATTTACAGTTATTCCTTCTACTATAGGATTTCCGACAATAACGTCGTTGTCGTTGTACGCCAACATTACCTTATTAAAAGAGACTTTAGAACCCACTTCATCTTGCAAACGATGAACAAAATAACTTCTTCCTTTTTCAACTTTAAATTGCTGTCCTGCAATTTCTACAATAACAAACATCTATAAAACATTTTATGTTTAACCCTAAGGCGCTTATTTTCAATAAATAAGTCTTTACAAGACCTGTGAGGTAAAATTTGGGTGCAAAGGTAACAAATTATTCTTTTTCATTTATAAAAATTTGAAAAAAAATTGTAGCGTGAAAAATATTCAAGTTACGATAGATAGTTAACAATTGTTTTATATCTTTGTATTTCATTTAGAAAGTGAATCTAGAAAACTAAACCGTGTGTGATAAATCGTATTTCGGATTGTCGTACGCAGGTTATTACTGATGTGATGGGTGATTTTTTTGTAAAGATATTTCAGTATTTTCAACGACGTCCGCTATTTTTGTGGACGACATTTTTATTAATAACAGGTTTTTGTATCTATTCTGCTTCCGATCTTCGTTTTGTTGAAGATATCGGCAGTTTTTTACCGTCGGACGAAGATAATAAAAAGATCAATTTTGCCTATCAGCATTTAAGCGACGGTAATACGATCGTTGTTAATGTTAAAATGACGGAATCGGACAACGTGAATGTGAAAGTCGATCGAGAGTTGTTAAAGGAAGCGGCCGCTCAATTTGCCGAATATCTTTCCGATCAGGATACATTGCATCGTATTCAACATATAACTTATGAGATTGACCAACGGCAAATGTTGCAAGTTTCTGATTTCTTGGTGAAGAATATGGCATATTTTCTCTCCGATGAGGATTATTTGCGGATCGATTCATTGTTAACGCCGGAAAATATTACTTATCATTTGCAAAACAACAAGCAGTTGCTTCTTTCTCCGATGGGAATTTTCATCCGTAGCGCGCTTGTCGCCGATCCTTTACATTTTTCTAATGGCATTTTGCAGGGATTGAGCGCTTTTCGTTTGAACGATCAATATCATTTGGAAGACGGTTTTATTTTTAACGGGGAAGGAACGGAAACGTTGGTTACGATTACTTCAAAATATCCGGTCAGCGAAACGGCCAATAACAAATTGTTGGCAAATGATATTGCCAACGCCGTGCGACATACTAAATCACATTTTGACGAACAAATTGATTTGATACCGTTTGGAGCGGCTTTGATTTCCATCGCCAATGCCGATCAGATCAAAAAAGATAGTTATGCGGCCATTGCGCTTGCTTTAATTTTCATATTGGCATTGTTGATTTATTTCTTTCGTAATACGCGAAGCATTATTTTAATTGCAGTTTCGGTTGCGTTCGGAATGTTGTTCGCGTTGGGAATGATCGTGCTCGTCAAAGATACCGTTTCAATTATTGCCATTGGCATTGCATCGGTTATTATTGGGATTGCGATCAATTATCCTTTACACTTTTTGGCGCATTATAAACATGGACATGATAAGAAACAGACTATCAAAGAGATTGTTAATCCGTTATTGATCGGAAATATAACGACGGTAGGCGCGTTTTTAAGTTTGTTATTTATCAGCTCTGATGCGATGAAAGATTTAGGGCTTTTTGCTTCTTTGTTGCTGATTGGAACTATTTTGTTCGTTCTCTTCTTTTTACCTCATTTTTTAAAGAAAAAGCCGAAAAAAGATCTTGAGCAAGAGAAGAGATTGGCTTTTGGACGATTGGCTTCTTTTGCTCCTGAGAAAAATAAATGGATCGTTTTGTCGGTTTTGACGTTAACTGTCGTTTTCCTGTTTTTCAGTTTTAGAACTTCGTTTGAAACCAATTTGCACGCCATCAATTATATGACTCAGGAGCAACGTGTTCAATTTGATAAACTGATACAGGAAAACAAATCCAATTATAAAACGCTATATTTTATAGCGAGAGGAGATAATTTGGATCATGCTTTGGAAAGTTATGAAACGGGAATGTTTTACTCGGATTCGCTGTTTCATGCAGGTTTGATAGCGCGACAATCCGGTATTTTGCATTATCTTCCGTCGGAAAAAATGCAGCGTCAAAAAATAGAGCGATGGAACGGATTTTGGAAAAATCGTAAAGATCAATTGATTGAGAATATTGATAAAATAGCCGTTCAAGAGGGATATCATGATGGCTCTTTTGATATTTTTAAATCCATTTTGAACAGGAAATATCAACCTGAATCTCACGATTATTTTGATGTTATTCTTTCAAATCTCGGTGAAAATTATTTAGCCGTAACGCCTGATAGATCATTAGTATTTACAGTTTTACAATTAGATCCTGAAAATCAATCTCAAGTTGAAGAGACGCTCAACGCTATTGACGAAGCCCTCTTTACTTTTGACAATGTGTCCGTTGCCGATCGGATGGTCAATGCCTTATCGGGCGATTTTAATTACGTTTTTTTCATTTGCGGATTTATTGTTTTTTTCTTTTTGCTATTCTCTTTCGGTAGGATCGAATTAGCTTTGGCGTCGTTCATTCCTTTGACGGTTGCGTGGATATGGATTTTGGGATTAATGGCTATTTTCGGATTCAAATTCAATATTGTAAATATTATTTTAGCGACGTTTATCTTCGGACAAGGCGACGATTATACTATTTTTGTGACGGAAGGGTTGATTTACGAATATACTTATCGGAAAAAGATGTTGGCGTCGTTCAAAAATTCCGTGATATTATCTGCTATTATCATGTTTTTGGGAATTGGGATGCTTATTTTCGCGCAACATCCTGCCATGCGTTCTCTGGCAGAGGTCACTATGGTGGGAATGATCTCGGTAATTTTTATGGCCTTCATCTTTCCTCCGTTGATATTTAGAATGCTCTCCGTAAAAAAAGGAAAGCCGAGATTGATTCCGGTTACTTTGTGGAATTTATTCAAAACAATTATCTCATTTATCATATTTATTATAGGAGCAATTATCCTAACGTTTGTCGGATTTTTCTTGTTGACGTTAGGCGGTAAAACAAAAAAACATAAATCTCAATATCATGTTATTCTGTACGCTACGTTTCGGATTCTGTCGAAAATGATGATCCAGACTCCGCATAAGATCGTCAATCCGTATAACGAGCGTTTTGAAAAACCGAGCGTGATTCTTTGTAATCATCAATCGCATATCGACTTGCTGTATACGTTGATGTTGTCGCCAAAGCTCATTGTTTTAACCAATAAATGGGTTTGGAAGTCGCCGTTTTACGGTTGGATTATTCGTTATGCCGATTTCTTGCCGGCGATTGACGGCATAGAACGACATGTCGACGCATTAGAGAAATTAATTGCAGACGGATATTCCATTTTAATATTTCCCGAGGGAACGCGATCGCCCGATTGTTCTATTCAACGTTTTCACAAAGGAGCATTTTATCTTGCTGAAAAATTGAATTTGGACATTGTTCCGCTTGTCATTCACGGAATAGGCCATGTACTTCCTAAAACGGAATTTTTGTTAAGAAAGGGACAAATTCATATTGAGATTCTGGAGCGAATTACGACCGAGAGTCCTTTGAGAAAAGGGAAAAAAATGTTGGAAATATCAAAAAATCTTCGCTTGTTATATGTGAAAAAATATAACGAACTTGCTTCTCAAATAGAAACGCCCGATTATTTCAAAGATAAAGTATACCATAATTATATATACAAAGGCCCTTCGATTGAACGTAAGGCAAAAGCTAATTTGAAGAAATTCAATAATTTCAACTCTATTATATCCCATATTCCCGACAAAGGAACATTGATGGCGTATCATTGCGGACAAGGAGAATTTCCTTTGATGTGCGCTTTGGTGAAAAAAAATCTTCAAATAACTGCTTTTGAGGAAGATGAAGAAGCTTTCGCTATTGCGGAAAATTGTATTTCAAAACCAAAAAATCTTTTCTATGAAAGAAAATTTGAGAATTTGGAGAAATATGATACCTTTGTTGCGTTTTATCCGTCGCATGAATGTTTGCATGCGACGTTATCTTTTAATAAACCGATATTACTGATTACAGAGCCCGATTTTATTACAGATAATTTGGATGTGAAAAAGCTTGAAGAAAATAATAATTATACGTTTTATATTATAAATGGATAGAGAGAAATACGACATAATAATTGCGGGAAGCGGTTTGGGAGGACTTGTTTGCGGGTATATTCTGTCAAAACATGGTTATAAGGTATTAATTGTTGAAAAAAACGCTCAAATTGGCGGTTGCTTGCAGACTTTTAAACGAGACGGCGTAAAATTTGACACGGGAATGCATTATATTGGCAGCATGGAAGAAGGCCAGATTTTGCATCGTTTTTTTAAATATCTGAATTTGTTGAACGACGTGGAATTGAGCCGTTTAGATCCATCCGGATATGATGTGATTTCCATAAACGGCGAAGTTTATAAATACGCTTCAGGTTTTGAAAATTTCGTAGAAGAACTCTCCAAAAAGTTTCCCGATCATAAAACGGACATTCAGGATTATGTGCGTCGCATTCAAAAAATTGCCGACGCTTCTCCTTTATACAAATTGCAGGAGATCAATGACTATGTCTTCATAGAAGTCGATTATATAAAAGTAGGGATTAACGAATTTATCGAATCGTGCACTAAAAATAAACGTTTGCAGAGCGTTTTGGCGGGAAATTCACCTCTTTATGCGGGAGTGAAAGATAAAACGCCGACATATATCCATGCATTGATCAATAATTTATACATACAGAACGCATTTAGAATTGTCGGCGGAAGCGATAGCATTGCTTTGTCGTTGGCGAAATCTATTCGCTCGCATGGAGGAGCGATCAAAACGCATGCGGAAGTGGAAGAATTTCTTTGCGACGATCAAAAAGTTACCGCCGTATTGTTGAAAGATGGAACAACCATCGAAGCGGATTATTTTATCTCCAATATTCATCCGCAAATAACAATGGATAAGATAAAAGCCAAGCAGATCCGTAAAATTTATCGCGAACGGATTGCCAATCTCGATAATTCTATCTCTAATTTTACGCTGTTTATCAAATTTAAAAAAGAGGCGACGCCTTATTTAAATTATAATTTTTATTATTATGACAGCGAGGATGTTTGGGCGTCTAATAATTATGATGTAAACGCTTGGCCTCAAAGTTATCTCTATATGCATCAAAGCGTAGAACAAAATGCCCCGTTTGCGGAGAGCGCAGAAATGATCGCCTATATGAATTGGGATGAAGTGAGACAATGGGAAAATACGAACGTCGGTAAGCGAGGAAAAGATTATGAAGCATTTAAAGCGGAAAAAGCAAAAAAAATGTTGGATAAATTAGAAGAATCGTTTCCGGGAATTAGAGACGCTATCGAAAGCGTGTATACTTCGACGCCGTTGACTTATCGCGATTATACGGCGACAAAAGAGGGATCGATGTATGGAATCATCCGCGATAAAAATTTCCCGACCCAAACGCTCATTTCGCAAAAAACAAAACTGCCTAATCTGTACATGACGGGGCAAAATATCAATTCTCATGGAATTTTGGGCGTAATGATCGGAGCTATGATCACTTGCTCTGAATTCTTGGGACTTAATGAAATCGTCAGAGAAATAGCAAACAGTTAAGGAATATTATATGATGAAATGTAAACTGATCTACCCAAAATGGAATAAGCTTCCCGGACAAACCACTTTCAATCTGCCGCCGCACGGACCTGTGGTATTTGCGGCGACGTTGCCGGAATATGTTGCCGTCTCTTTTACCGACGAAAATGTAGAAGATATTGATTTTGACGAAGAATGCGACTTTGTGGCTATTTCCATGATGTTGAGCACGCAGGTAAAAAGAGGTTATAAAATCGCTCAGGAATTTCAAAAAAGAGGGAAACAGGTGATATTTGGCGGCATCTCCACCATGTTACATGCGGAAGAGACCATGCAATACGCCGATTCCATATTTTTAGGAGAATCAGAAGGCCGCATGGAGGCCGTCATTAATGATTGGAAAACGGGAAGACTGAAAAAAGTTTACAATTTCATGAATAATCATCCCGATATTGAATTAGTCGGCCCGGCGCGAAGAGATCTTTACAAAAGGGATCTTTACAATCACAAGGGCGTGCAAATGGTCGATTTGTTCCATGCGTCGCGCGGTTGCAGATTTAGTTGCTATCCTTGCGCAGTTTCTTATTTAGGCGGAAGAAAATTTCGTCCCCGTCCGGTTCATAAGGCGATAGAAGAGTTGGAAACCATCGATAATAACCGTCTTTTTATTGTCGATAACTCTTTGGCGCAAGATAAAAAATGGGAAGAGGAACTTTTTCGGGCGATGATTCCGCTAAAAAAGCAATGGATCAGCCATACGATCGACGACGATCCGAAAATACTTGATTTGGCGGCGCAAGCGGGCGCCTGGTATGTTTATCAAGCCGTTTTTGATACTTCGGATTATATCAAAGAACGTATTAAACGTTATCATGACCATGGAATTGGCGTAGAAGGAACCATTTTACTGGGTTTGGATAACCAAACGGAAAGCGATATTCTGAGATTGATAGATTTTTTGCTGGAGATTGATTTGGATTTGGCGGAATTTACGGTACTTTCTCCGTTTCCTCATACGAAAGCTTATAACGACTTAATCCGACAAAACCGGATATTTGATCACGATTGGGATCATTATAACGCCGGACAAGTGGTCTATTATCCGAAACACATATCGCCCGAACGTTTGCAAGAATTATATGAATATGCTTGGAAATCATTTTATCAAGACGAGAGTCAAGAAGAGAAGATGTTCAAGCTTTTTACAACTGTTATGCTTCGTGAAATGGAAAAAGGGACTTATGTGCCGAGAAAAAGAGAGCTCGTCAATAAAAGCTTTGGAAAAGAAGTAGTTAGAAATATTAGTAAAATAGGTTAAATTTATTTTTTCAATTAAAAATGAAAGCGTCGTTTAAAAATATTGATGAAATTTTTGACTATAAAGGGTTGTGGGATATCCCTTCAAAATGTGGATTAAAAATAAATCAAAAAGAAGAACAGTATATAGTTATCGTATCCGAATTATATCAAAATAATCCGGGTACTTCGATTACGCAGGTTTCTTGTTCACTGGCAAAACAAATATGCGAAGCTTATCAAATACCTGTGAACGAGATGGTTTATATCGAACATAATCCTGAAATGAATTCGAAGCTTTCTTTTTATGATGAAGAATTTTATTTGGTCAAGTTTGACATTGAAAATGAGAACTTTGTCAAGCCGAAATGGGAATTATTAAGTTCTGCGAAGATTAGAGATTTTTTAAATAATAACGATAAAATAATTCAATTATGAAAAAAGTTTATTTAATGGCGATATGTTTATTCATATCAATAACTTGCATTCAAGCTCAAAAAGTAACAGGCTCGTTGAACTTCTTAAAAGAGGTGGAGAAGTTACATTTTCAGTTCGAACATAAACAACCGATGACAGAGAAAGAAGACGAGGAGAAAGAGTATGTTCAAAATGTTTTTTTGAAAGATTTCAATGCGGAAACCGTAGGTAAAGGATTAAGCCTTGAAGGAGGATATTTTCCGGATGCGGAATATATAGCGACAGTGAAAACTTTATGGCTAGAGCCGGGATATATTGCAGGACCTTTTACAAAACCTGCCGAAGTTACCGTAGAAATTGTAATTACTAAGAGCGGTAGTTCTAAGGAATTATCCAGAATTCTCGTGAAACAAGCGAAAGGAAGTTTATCTGATGTGACGCACACATACGCCACCGAAGCGCGTCGTATAGCGAGCTCTTACGGAGAAGCGGGTGAGAAATTAGGAAAAAAGGTCGCTAAAGCGTTGAAAAAATAACGTATGAAGAAAATTGATTTTTTCATTTAAGTAAAATTTTGAAAAGCGATGAAAAGAGGGTTGTTGTTTTTCTGGTTTTTGTCGATTGTCGGGACATTATTTGCCTATGAGAAAATATCTCTATGGAAAGATGTAGATTCCATGAAGCGGGAAAAAACGAATCTATATGTTTTTAAACCGGCCGATTCATTGCATAAAAATGTCGCGGTGGTCATTTGTCCGGGAGGAAGTTATGCCCATTTATATGGCATAAAATGGGAAGGATTCGAGGTTGCGCAATGGCTTAATGAAAACGGAATCACCGCTTTTGTACTTCAATACCGCGTAGGAAAACATAAATATCGTCATCCGGCCATGCTGGAAGATATTCAGCGTTCCATTCAATGGGTGCGCGAACATGCCGATCATTATCAAATTAATTCTGAAAAAGTGGGCGTTATGGGATTTTCTGCCGGAGGCCATTTATCGTTGATGTCGGGCATTTTTTGTAATGAAAATTATTTGGAAGAGATCGGAGTCAAGAGCGACGTTCCATTAAAACCGGCTTTTATCGTTCCCGTTTATCCCGTCGTATCCATGCAAGACGATATTGCCCATGTACGTTCCCGGAAAAACTTGTTAGGAAAGAAGATTAATCAAGAGGAAAAAGATAAATTTTCGATGGAACTTCAAGTTTCGAAAGAATTGCCGCCTGTTTTTTTAGTAACGGCTAAAGACGACCCTGTTGTTGATTATCGAAATAGCCTTGTGTTGAAACAATCTCTTGATGAGAACGGCATTTTTAATAAATTTCTCTTATATGAAAAGGGCGGGCATGGATTCGGCATTGATGAAAAACGAGGCGGAGAGGCGGCGCAATGGAGACAATCTTTCACGGAATGGCTCTACGAAATAGGAATATTAGAATAAAGCTATGATGAATTTTCGACCTGAAATAGAATATCAACCTTTATCTGAAATTAAAAAGTTTCAAGAGCGAGAATTGCAGAAGTTGCTGGCTTATTTAGCGGAAAGATCTCCGTATTATTCTCGGCTTTTTAAAAAAGAAAAGATCGACGTTGCAAAGATAAAAACTATAGAAGACCTTCAACATATTCCGGTCGTCACAAAAGAGGATCTGCAATTGTACAATGAAGATTTCTTTTGCGTTGACAGGGCTAAATTTGTCGATTATATGACCACTTCCGGAACGTTGAGCGATCCGACGGTTTTTGCCGTAACCGATTTTGACCTGGAACGTTTAGCGTATAACGAAGCGCTCTCTTTTACTTGCGCGGGAGGAAAACCCGGCGACATTTATCAATTGATGACCACCATTGATAAGCGTTTTATGGCAGGATTAGCTTATTTTCTCGGCATTCGTAAAATGGGAGCGAGTATTATTCGCGTAGGAAATGGAATTCCTGAGTTGCAATGGGATACGATAAGAAAAATCAACCCTGATACGATTATTTGCGTCCCTTCTTTTATCCCAAAAATTATTCAATACGCCCAAGAACATCATATTGATCATCGAAAAACGAGCGTAAAAAAAGCTGTTTGCATAGGGGAAAATCTTCGAACCAACGATTTCTCGCTTAATTTATTGGGACAAAAAATTAAAGAAAACTGGAATATTGAGCTTTATTCTACTTACGCCTCTACGGAGATGAATACGACTTTTTGCGAATGCGAAGCAGGTAAGGGAGGGCATCACCATCCGGAATTGATCATTTGCGAATTGTTGGACGAAGATAATAATGTTGTGGCGGAAGGCGAGTTTGGGGAATTGACTATTTCTACTTTGAATGTGGAAGGAATGCCTTTGCTTCGTTTTAAAACAGGCGATATTTGTTGTTTTCATTACGAGCCTTGCTCTTGCGGAAGAAAAACAATGCGCATTAGCCCGATCGCCGGACGGAAAAATCAAATGATAAAACTTAAAGGGACGACGCTTTATCCGGCTTCGATTTTTGACGTTTTGGATCATATTGAATGTATTGAAAATTATCTTGTAGAGGTTTATTCAGACGAGGTTGGCATGGACGAAGTTGTAATTATTGTCGGTTCGAGAATAGAAAGCGACGAGTTGGTTAAAGATCTAAAAGATCGTTTCAGAGCGCGATTACGCGTTGCTCCGCAAATAAAATTTGCAGAAATAGAAGAGATCAAACGTATACAATATCCCGAAATGAAACGAAAACCGGTAAAGTTTATTGATAAAAGAAAATGATCTTTCGAGAGGGGCAAATTAATACAAAGCCTCGTTATAAAAATAATAAAACATGAACGCATGAGACAAAACGACTTTGAAGATACTCGCCCTTATTATGATCATGAGATCCCGGACGCTATAAAACGCGTTTCGGAGAATATATATTTTCCGGAATTAGTGAAGTTTCTCTTTCCGAATGGCGATATAAAGTATTTTTTCGAAAAATTCCGAAAAATTGCTACCATAGATCAATTTCAATTCCAAATAATGGATCAAGTGATCCGTATTACCCTGAAATTGACTACGAAAGAATTTTCCTACAGCGGATTTGAGAAGCTTACGAATGATAAAAGCTACATATACATATCTAATCATAGAGATATTTTGTTGGATTCCGCGATTTTACAAGTTATTTTGCACGAATGTAATCTTAAGACTTCGGAAATTACTTTTGGTAGTAATTTGATGAGCAGCCAATTTGTGATAGATATCGGTAAAATGAACAAAATGTTTAAAATTGATCGCGGAGGCACGGCCAAAGAGATTTTTGCCAACTCTCTGAAAGTGTCGCAATATATGCGTTATACAATTACCGAAAAGAAAGAATCCATTTGGATTGCTCAGCGAAACGGCAGAACTAAAAACGGCGATGATAAAACGGAAACAGCTGTTTTGAAAATGTTTGCCATGGGTAGTGCAAAACCGTTCGTTCCTAATTTTTTGGAATTGAATATTACGCCTGTCGCCATCTCTTACATGTACGAGCCTTGCGATTTTTTGAAAACCAGAGAAATATATATATCGCGTCGAAAAACTTATGTGAAAAATGCCGAAGAAGATATCAACAGTATTGTTAACGGAATTAAACAGTGGAAAGAAAATTTGCATATTGCCGTTTGCGATACCATTACGAAGGAAGAATTGATTCGATGCAACGCTTTACCGCAAAATGAAAAGTATAAAAGATTAGCTCAAATTATCGACCAAAAAATATTTGCGCGTTATCAACTTTGGACGACTAATTATATCGCTTACGACTTGTTACATGATACGGATAAATTTTCATCTCGCTATTCGAATGAACAAAAAGAACAGTTTTCGGCTTATATGAATGCAGGATTACAAGATATTGAAGGAGATATTAGCGAATTGCAAAATATTTTCTTGAATATTTACGCCTTGCCGGTGAAGAATTGTATGAGCATAAAAAAGATGAATATCTGACATGGTTAT
>JAIRTP010000018.1 GCA_031254805.1 Bacteroidales bacterium | reverse complement strand
AATTTTTAACTCCTATATGGAATGGGCGGTCAGAAACAGCGACGATCCGAGCTTGTCGAAGAAATCCCTGTACACCTCCGGATCCTCTATTTTCTCAATCCGCGCCTGCCCGCGGTTGTCCCAGACTATGCGGGCGAATTCCACGCGGACGTTGAATCCCTTGGATTCCCTGCTTTTTGTCGACACCAGCGTCGTGTATATCTTTTGCTCGGTGTCATAAACGGCGTTCTGTCCGCCAAACAAGACCATCAAAACCTTCACTCCGGTCGATCCGGCCTCGCGGTTCTTGGAGGCCGTTATAAGGCCGAGCTTCGTTTCGCTTTCATCAATCGTAAAGCCCATATCTTGCAGAACCTGGGCGGAGGCGGACAAAATCGCCTTTTCGTCGTCGGTTTCGAATCTGGACGTTTCCAACTGCCTGCGCGCCAGGTAATCCTCGTCAAGCCTGTAATAATCCCCGTAGGGCATGCAGGCGTTCAAGGCCAGCAGGGCAAGAAATAAGGCCGAAAGCTTTTTCATTGTCGATTCCCGGGTCGGTTTGCTAGAACGTCGAGGTCCTGTACGCGAAGTCCCTGACCTTGTCGTGTTCGTCGAATTTTACGATGATCGTCAGCGTCCGCTGGTTTTTGGAGCTGCTCGATCCGCCGGTTCCGCCTATCAGCAGCCATACGCCGCCGGACGATGACGACACGTTGGTCGACACCCTGTCATAGACCCAGGTTTCGCGCCTTTGATCGTCGGTCGTCACCATATTGGGCGATCCGAGGACCTCGACGACGGCCGCGGAGGACATGCCGATCTTGATCTCGCGCTGGGCCTTGGCCACGGTTATCTGTTCTTCGCGGACGGACGTCGTCGGCGAGCAGGCCGTCATGAACGGAATTATAATCGCAAACAGCGCGGGCGATAAAAGTTTTTTCATGGGATTCTCCTTTTAATTACTGATGCTATTATAGCAATTTGTTTGCAAAAAGCAATAATCATTTGTACCCGGCGATAAGGCGTCTGACCCGGTTATCGTTGTTCCAGTCGCCGGAACATTCTCCGGGATGATGGGGGAGCAGACAGGATTAGAAAAAAAAGTGGTAACTGTCCGTTTCATGGACCAAGAATATGAAATCACTGGTCCGCAAGTCCAAGTTATCACAAATTCCGCAGATATTCAAATGTTTTTGATGTTATGGGGTGAAATCGTGACCTTGCGGGAGATTCACAAGAAAAGTTATGAAAAAAACGCTATTCGAGGGGGGGGGCTAACTTACATGCCAAGACTGATACTTATTTACGCGCAGATAATGGAAAAACTTATCATAAAATAAGTTCAATGGTTGCACGGACGAAAAGTTTGTGCTACGCTTGAAAGAGTCCGAATGGAGATACAACAATCGGCACGAGGATTTATTTAACAAAATAAGGGAGCTGGCTACTCAAAATTAAATTTTGCTAGTCAAGAGCCTAAACCTAAAATAACATAAGGGTAAGTAATGTTAGTTACTCTGAATGGTGTAGATGAAACAGGAAAAACAACGGTTATTAACGGTTTGTTGCGATATAATAAATCAAAAATACAAATTACGCCTCGGATTACAAATTTTGATGCTCGTTGGGGAATAATTGAAAAAGATTTTTATTTTGATAAAAATAATGTTCCCAAATTTATGGATATTATGTCTAAGTCAATTACTCTATTGGCCGATTATGTAAGTCATTTGCCTGATAATTCAATTTATATTCTAGACAGAGGCCTAATGACTATTATAGCTTCATTCAAAGGATTCCTTAGATTAAAAACAAATCTTAGTGCAAAAGATGTCAATGATTATTTGCTGGAATATTGTACAAAACAAAATATGAATTTGGAATATCCGAAAGAATCAGCTTCGATATTGCTGCGCCCGTATAAAAATCATGATAAAAATGTAAATTTTACCATTGGAAGGATTTTGCAGCAAGAACCAAATAAACCAAAGTCATTTATTGAGGTTTATAGCAAATATCAGAAATTCTTTAATGAAGAACTAGAAAAATACAATGATAGATTTACTCATGTCATAGATTGTAAAAAGTCAGTCGAAAATGTTAGAAACCTGGCAGTTCAAGCCATTAATAGTCGGCATCAAATAAAGGTGAGATAAAAATGTTAGACTATATTTCTCATTATAAAAAATTAGTTTTTATTAAAAACAAGTTTCAACAAAATAATCCGGATTTTCTGTATTCTGTTTTTGCCTACGGTTCGACCGGAAGATTTGAGATTAAATCTATATCAAGCGATATAGATTTAATTGCTGTCTTAAAACCTAGCAATGCGCTGACAAGCAAGATGTTATTTCAGTTGAATTCTATTGTAAATGGCATCACTTCCACGATCGCGCCAACAACCATTAGCGTTCATATATGGAATTATGATGAGCTATTTACGCGCAATGCAGAAAATGAAGGCTCTGCTATAATGTTTTCATTTGATAGATTCCGCGATAATATTACTTTATATGGCAAATCTTTTGACGATGAATTTATATCCTTCTTTAAATATGCTTACAATAAGGATTTGATAGTCAGCGACTGTCATTTAACCCTAAGCAAGCTTCGTTGGGATATTCGTAGATATGTCATGGTATCTGATACTAATAAAATAAGTATTAATGATATAAAGCATTCTATTGGCAAGCAATTGTCCATTCTGTCAAAGTCGATGTGTTATATGGAAGGGCATTATCCCAGGAATTTCGAAGATGCAAGAAAAAATGCAGATAGGGTTATTCATGTAAATAATTTTGTTGATTTTTATAATCAGACCCAAAATAATAAGGATGTTACTATTGATATTCTTTTTGATATAGTGGAATGGATGGATTGGGTCGTAGAATCTTATTACAATAAAATGATATCCGAACCTCAATATATTATCACAAACATCAATCAAATTATTACTAAAACAGAAGATATATGTTGTTTTGACTGCTCAAAAAGAACAGAAGAAGAATTTAAATCTGTCATTTCTGAAAAAGGCGTATCGGATAGCAAAGGTTTGTATAATTTATTTTCAGATAATGAGCTTAAATTTAAATTCATGAAATAAAAACTAAACAAAAGGAAGCAAAATGAATAGACTGGAGTATAGGGCGGGAATTACGGCTATTATCATTAATAATAAAGAAGAAATATTGGCCGGATACAAGATATTATTTAAGGGCTGGGAACTACCGCAAGGCGGATTGGACGACAACGAGACCACAATCGATTGTTGCTATCGCGAGATTTGGGAGGAATTTGGGATTTCCAAAGATAAATTGGAATTGATCGCCTTCACGAAAGGTTTTATTAAATACGATATTCCTGAAAATAAAAAAGGCACTGAATGGTTCCAGGGGCAAATGAAAAAGTGGTATTTGCTCAAATTTATCGGAACTGAGAATGATATAAATCTCAATGCATTTGAAACGCCGGAATTCTCTGAGTTAAAATGGGTTAAACCAGTTGAAATGCTGGATACTGTCGTTGATTTCAAAAGAGAATCATACAGGTCGGCTTTCGATGAATTGGGTATTTATATAGGCTCTTGACTAGCATCTAGGTTAGATTGGCACATTGTTGGTGTGGCAATCAACAAAATGCCATGGAAGTTCCCGATAATCAAAGAGCTCGTTTGGCTAGGCCTCGCGGCTTTTTGATTATCCGAATCGTTGCAGTCGCCGGAACATTCTCCGGGATGATGGGGGAGCAGACAGGATTAGAAAAAAAGTCCTTGACGCCAGTATAAAAAATTTAGTAACTTGCGGGCAGCAAAAGGAGAAAACAATGAAAAACAAATCGGATTTATAGTTGCGATTATGATGGCGCTTTCTGGCGGACCGCCTGCGGCTCGCGTTTTCGTACTCCGAAATATCGCCGGTTTCGTCGGGCGTCGACTTTATCGGATACCGCCACTTCCCCCGCGCGGTTCTGCTGCGGAAATCAACAATCAGAAAGTTCGAGCGCCGGATGAGAAAAATCTCGGCCATGCCGCCGCAGGGTGCCCCGGCCGATGCTCGCGTCACGGGCCGGCTCGCGTCGATGCACGGATGGGCGAGTCATGCCGGCCTGCGGTTTTCGCGCCGGCCGATTCTGCGGGATGTCGTCGCCTGGCGGTAATAACACATCGCCGGATTTCACTTTGGCGCCTTCCCGTATCCGAGCTGTGATCGGAGCGTAAGTTTCCGTCTCGGCAGCGCAAGCGGCCAGAACAAGCGCGAATAAGGCGATGGATTTTCTAACATCCGAATCATACCATTTTTTGCCAAAGCGGGCAAATCGAGATTTATGAATGTCTTTCTTGAAAAAATTATGATATAATGTTGCCGTGACAATGAAAAAATGAAAGGAGGCAACATGCCAAAAAAAACCAAAATTCCAGAAAAAAGAATCAAAGTGCCGATTTCAACAGGAACCATCACGGTTACGGCAAAAAAACCAAAGGAAGCCCTGGGTTGGGCCAGAGAACTGAAAAGAACGGCCGACCGTATTGAAAAAGATACAAAAACAAAGGCCGCGGCGCTCCAAAAAAGCATAGCCGCATTGCAGGCGAAGCTAGCCGAGCTGGAATATCGGAACGGCAGGCAAGCCCGCGCCCTTCGCGCCGACGAAAAAAGAGTTATGAATGCCCTGCAGCAAGTAAGAGCCAGCTAAGGTCATAATCCGAGAGATTTGGGTTTCCAAGGCCGGATCCGTATTGGCTCGATAATCGGAAAAATTGACGTTTTCCGATGCGATGCATTACCTCAGCCTGCACGACATGCAAGGCTCCTTATGCGAATTCAAAAAATACGCCCGTATAAAAAATGAGGAAAAAGCCAAAAAGAGATATTTCCGAACGGAACAAAAAACTTGAGCGTTCTAAGCATGAAAAAAATTGCGTTATTGATTTTGCTGGCTGGCTGCCGGACAATAAAAAGTTATCGTTATGAATTCGTTTCATTTGATGTTGAGGAAGATTGGCCTTATTCCGGCACATGGATAATCGGCGATAAATGCGAGGCGGAAAAATGCGAAAAAGAAATCGCCTCGGGCTCGAACCGCTGCGGAGAAAATGAGGAAGTTGACGGAGAAGTATTTTACGGAGCAAACAAATGCTATTGCGTCCAGTCAAAACCTTTCATCGGAAAGTTTACAGAAACGCCAAGTTATGAAACAGAAAACAGATGCGCGCCGATTGCGCTCGTGCTTGCGGCGAAGCGGCGGCAACCGACGCGGATTTCCGGGTAAAATTATCCGAACCAGACCCCGGATATATGAACCGATAAAGTTGGCCGCGAAATAGAGAAATGCTTTGATTTTCAATGATTGGTTCGTATAAATATAAACGCTCATGAGTAAAGCCGTTTTCAAGAATGTTTCAAAGGGCAGGTCTTATTGATTTTCATATCTATGCCGCGTCCGACGTTTTTTCGAAGGTTCTTTCGGCGTTTCGCCCGACGTTTCGTCCAATTGTTCTTCCGGCGTTTCGTCCTCCACGTCTATGCGCTCCGGGGTCTGTTTTTTTGCGGGCGGTTGTTTCTTCGCATTCCCGTCTTTCGCGCGATCAATCTTTCTTTTCAGTATCGTTCCGATCACGCTTGCGAAGAATCCATAGAACGCGGCCTTTTCAATTTGCAGCGCCCAGGCGCTATTTTTGCGGAGACATTTTCCCGCGAACCAAATCAGGACGACGCCGTAACAGACGATCGGAATCCAAATCGAATCGGATTGCGCGAAGCTCGCTATGACGGTTCCGCCGGCCGCGAGCCCCGCGCACGCCAGATGTTTGGGATAAACGCCGTTCTTCTTAAAATCGGCGTAAATACCGACGCCCCATATTCCGGCCACGGATATCCATATCCAAGGAGAAAAATAGAGCGCGGCCGGAATCGCGAGAATGCCCAGCAGCGCGAATAATGCTCTAAATACCCAGCGCCAGTCGTAATACGTCGCGGACAGCGAGGTCGGGTCGTCGCCGTTGTGAAATAATTTTCTGTCGATCCAAAAGTAGAACGCCATAATCGCGATTGACGCGCACATCGAAAACAGGGCGATATTTTCCAGATTGTTAAAAAAACAGTTCATTTTTCGTTCCCATTTTCTCGCGCTTTTTCATATTTGACGACGCTTGCCTTATTCTTTTTGAACGAAATGATACCACATATTGTTTTTTTATCCTAATTGTAAAACAAGGGCGGGTCGGATCAGGCTTTTTGCCATTCAGATTTTAATTTAGAGTAGATAAGTACCTTTTAAGACTAATGGAAATTCTATCATTTTTGCTCCATTTATATTTGCTGCGCATTATAACATTAAAATTTGAGAAGACAACTTAAATAATAGACAATAGTATGGGTAAATGGGATGGTAATCCGTCCGGCGGTCGAGGCCTACCTCGGCCGCTTTTTTTATTCTATTCCTTCAGCACATAATGCGTGCTGCGGCCGGCGCCGCGAACTTCCAATATCCCTTTGTCCACCAAATCGGTTAAAAGCCGGAATGCCGTGGTCTGCGATACCTTGAATATCCTTTCCACCTTGCCTGACGTCAGGTTTCCAACAAACCCATCAAACAACCGATTCACTATTTCCGCCTGTATTTCATTCAGACCGGATCCCGCGTTTTTATGCCAGAATTCCGCTTTGCGCAAAACCGAACCGACTGTTTCGGAGCTTCCGTCTATCGCGCGGCCCAAGCATTCCATAAACCATACCAGCCAATTTGTTATGTCCAAACCGCCGGTTGTCGTTCGCTCCAATATGGCGTAATAATCTTTCTTTTCCGCCTGAATCTGCGCGGACATGGAATAAAAGCGGAGATTCGTGTTTTCCGAGCGCGCAAGCATCATCTCCGTAATTGTACGCGTCAGGCGGCCGTTGCCGTCGTCAAACGGGTGTATTATGACAAACCATAAATGCGCGATCGCGGCTTTCAACAACGGATTGTCATTGTCGCCGTTCAGCCAGCGCAGAAATTCTTTCATTTGCTTCGGAACCTTGTTCGGCGCCGGCGCCTCGTAATGGATTATTTCCCGGTATCCGGTTTCTGAAACGACGCGCATTTCGTCATGACGGTATTCTCCGACATTGATTTTATACATCCCGCTGCGCCCCGTCGGAAACAGCGCCGCATGCCACCCGAACAACCGATCATCGGTCAATGGATCGCAGTAGTTATTAACGGCATCAACCATTGCCTGAACTACCCCGACGATATGATGCGACGAGACGACGCCAACCTCCCAATCTATATTCAATTGTCGGGCCAATGATGATCGAACCTGCTCGCTGTTCAATATTTCGCCTTCTATCTCGCTGGATTTGGTAATTTCCTCGGTCATCGCGTTCAGCATTGCCTCCTGCTGTACGCCAAAGCCGAATTGCTGCATCTTTCCCAAAAGGCGCCCCTGTAGATTGGAGATTCGCATCAAATGATCCAAAACCGCATCTTTATCCCATGTAAAATTCGGATATCCGTCATTTTCGTGAATATATTTCATTTTATAATCTTTTCATTATTTGCATAGATTATAACCTTTAATCTTTTCAGAGTCAAGTTCAATCTTTTCAATTCTAGCAAAGATTATGCCGTAAAACGGGATTCTCTGCGCGAACGATTATCGAACAGAAAATTACAAGGATTTTGTTGAATTGGCACGAGAGATTCAAACATTCAATCAGTCTTTAACATTGACTTGAGAAGCGTTTCGTCAGTAAATTCCGAACGCACAGGTCTAACGACCGCTTTGGGCTTATCCCTATACCCATTTGATAACGTATTTACATTTGAAACGGTTTTGTCTTTATTGAAGAATACCCGATAATATGTGTCGGCATTTTTAGTTCCCGGGTAATATGTATAAAGGACAAAACTGTATGAGGATAACTGTTGGCGCCAATAAGTCCAAACCTCTTGGCCATTTATGGTCGTTTTTGTATCTGGCTCGCCGAATCTATCCAATAATTCATTTTGCGTAGTTTTATTTTTCTCAATACTCATAACTTGTTTGTGAAAATCAATAGTATCCCGCGAATATGGAGTTGTGCAACCCGACAAAAATATCAATGGTAATGTTAAAAATATAAAATGTTTCATTTTGCCCCCTGTTTAATGCCAGCATTATAAACCGCTGAATTATTAAAAGCAAACTTATATTCCTAATCAGTCCAAAAACAAGCCCATATCAACGGAATCGTCTTTGGACCGATATGTCAAATCCTTTTGAAATTTGAAATCGGAGCGTAAGTTTCCGTCTCGGCAGCGCAAGCGGCCAGAATAAGCGCAAATAAGGCGATGGATTTTCTCACGTCCGAATCATACCATTTTTTGCCAAATCGGGCAAATTGAGATTTATGAATGTCTTTCTTCCCGAACAAGTTTCAGATTGGCCACGGGCAGGCCTTGCAATGATTATGCCACTTTTCACCTTTGTCGCGCAGATTTTTGCGATAGCATCGGGATATATATCAGCTCGATCGCGGCGCAGAGCAGAATCTGGTCTGTTTTCGACAGATGCGGGTATTTCAGGCTATCAATCAATATGAAAAACGATAATAAATTTTTCCGAGATTTGATTGATAGCCTGAAATACCCGCATCCGCCGGATTTTATCAGGTTTCTATCTTTCTATTTCCATACGTTTTTTTATAACAAAATTGTACAGTTTTTTTTCAAGCATACCGTTTGGGATTTTTATTCCATTGACTTTTCCGTCATAGTGATATTCTGAGTTGCCGAAAACGGCTTCATCATTATAATCCTCTTCGGTCTTTGGTCCGAAATCATCGATTTCCCGCAAAATCATGTTTTTGCCGACTTTGACGGTTGTCGTGGAAAGCCGCGCAGCCATATCCTTTTTTTGCTTGACTGTTATCCGCGATTTCAATAACTCTTGGCCGACTTGCCAAAATATTTGTTTTTCAAGATTTTCTTCGCCCCGCGCGATACCAATCTCCGCGCGCGTCTGTCCCAACAAAACGTTATTATCATGAGTTTTCATCTTACATATCCTTTTATGCATTTGGCTCGGGTAGCCGGGTTGTTATCTTCGCTCACCATTCGCATGGATTTCGCCGCGTCGGACCGCCCCGCACGGAATCAGAAAATTCAAATTATCATATAGAGGGAATCTGAATTTTTCTGGCTCGGGCAGCTGGACTCGAACCAGCGACATACGGATTAACAGTCCGTTGTTCTACCGACTGAACTATGCCCGAATTACCGACGTTCGCCTATATTAAACCATTTTG
>JAIRTP010000032.1 GCA_031254805.1 Bacteroidales bacterium | reverse complement strand
TGGTCTAATTTTATTGTTTAGTAGCGCAAAATTAGCCAAAAAAGGGCTGACTTCCATTATCGGAAATCAGCCCTGATTTTTTGCCTTCCCCTCAAAATGTTTACCGGACAGTAGTGATAAAAAATAATGAAATCTTAATACGGTTTTGCTTTAACCCGAAAAGTCTTAATTTTGCACTATCATGATTTCATTAAATAATATAAGCGTTCAATTTTCAGGAGAATCTCTTTTTCAAGATATTACTTTTATTGTCAATGACAAGGACAGGATAGGTTTGGTTGGAAAAAACGGCGCGGGAAAAACCACTTTGTTAAATATTATTGCGGGATTGCAAGAGCCTGAGACAGGTTCCGTTGTAATTCCTACTGAATATCGTATTGGATATTTGCCGCAAGATAAGGCATCGCATAGCAAGCTCTCGGTTTATGACGAAGCGAAAACCGCTTTTGACGAAGCGTTGTTTTTGGACAAAGAGCGAGAGCATCTTACGACGATGTTATCCGAACGTAACGATTACGATTCGTCTGAATATTTGAAGTTGTGCGAACAGTTGACCTATGTAGAAGAGCGTTACAATTTAATCGGAGCGAGTAGTATCGACGCCGATTTGGAGAAAGTTTTATGCGGATTAGGATTTAAACGCAATGAATTGACCCGCCCTGTCTCTACTTTCAGCAGCGGTTGGCAAATGCGCGTTGAATTAGCGAAGATATTATTGCAAAAACCGAACTTGATACTTCTCGACGAGCCGACGAACCATTTGGATATTGAATCGATCCAATGGCTTGAGGAGTATTTGGAAAACTATTCAGGGGCCGTTATTTTGGTCTCTCACGATAGAACTTTTTTGGATAATGTCACAAAACGAACAGTGGAGATATCTTTAGGAAAGATTGTCGATTACAAAGCGTCTTATTCCGATTATGTTTTACTGCGGGAAGAGAGAAGAAACGCACAAATAGCAACGTATAATAATCAGCAGCGTGAAATTGCTCATATTGAAAATTTTATTGAAAGATTCAGATATAAGGAGTCGAAGGCGAAACAAGTGCAATCGCGCATTAAATTATTGGAAAAATTTGACATTGTAGAGATTGACGAACAGGATACTTCTTCCATTAATTTCAGGTTTCCACCTGCGCCTCCATCGGGGAAAGTTATTTTTGAAGCCTCCGGATTAGGTAAAAAATATGATGAAAAAGAAGTTTTAAAAGCTTTGGAATTTATGATCATCAAGGGAGAGAAGTTGGCTTTTGTCGGCAGAAACGGCGAAGGAAAAACTACTTTGTCGCGTATCTTGATCGGCGAGTTAGAGTATTCGGGCATTGTAAAAAAGGGGCATAATGTCGCTATAGGATACTATTCCCAAAATCCCGAACAGCTTTTGGATATGAATAAAACAGTTTTTCAAACCATTGACGATATAGCGACCGGCGACATGCGGACGAAAGTAAAAAGCTTGCTTGGCGGATTTCTTTTTTCGGGAGACGCTTTGGATAAAAAGGTCAAAGTATTGTCCGGAGGAGAAAAATCAAGGCTTGCTTTAGCAAAATTATTGCTGTTTCCCGTCAATGTTTTAGTTCTCGATGAGCCGACAAACCATCTTGATATGCGCTCGAAAGATATTTTGAAAAGCGCTTTATTGCAATTTGAGGGAACGATTATCATTGTTTCCCACGATCGCGATTTCCTTTCAGGTCTTACAAATCGCACTTTTGAATTCCGTGATAAGCAGATAAAAGAATATTTAGGCGATATTCAAGAGTTTTTGGATAAGAAAAAAATGGAGCATTTGCGCGAGTTGGAAGTTCAAAAAAGGTCTCAATCAGAAAGCGTGAAAAATATTGCGCAAAACAAAGTAGCGTACGAACAAAGGAAACAACAGGAGCGCGAGCGCAGGAGAATTGAATCCCAGATAGAAAAGATCGAAACGCAGATTGTTGAGATTGAGACGGAATTGGAAAAATTGAATGCACAATTGTCTGATCCTGAAAATCATAAAGACGTTGTTAGATTAGAGACATTATACGCTCAATTCAAACAATTTAAAAATGAATTGGAAGAAACGACCCGTAAATGGGAAGAGCTTCATAGCTTGCTCAATGTCCAATAAATTAAGAATTTGGAATGTAAAAAAAAATACTTTTATCATAATTAATGTGAAAATCTTTGTTATAAATGCAATTTTTGTTTATTATTGCATAAAAAAGAGAAAGATTATTTGCTTTTAAAACATGAAATCGAAGCTTCAAATATTATTTCTGACCCTGTTTCTTGCGACGGCCGGATACGCTCAAACTCGCGAGGCGCAAGAATATTTACATCAAGGAGTGATATTGGCTAAGGAAAATAGACTTGAAGAGGCGTTGAAAATATTTGACAGCGTCAAAATCATGGATCCGTTATATGCGGAGGCTTATTTTAATAGCGGATTAACGAACAATAAATTAGAGCGTCATCGCCCGACTTTGCGCGATATGAGCATCGCTGTTTATCTCGACAACACGTTACAAGAAGCATATTATGTGCGAGGATTGTCGTACTATGCTTTAAACGTGACGGATTCTGCAATGATTGATTTGCGCCGGGCGGTAGGAAGCGATCCGGCAAATCCTGAAAAATTGTATAGTTTGGCAAAATTATATGAAAGTTTGGAAGATGACGACGATGCGTTGGAATATTATGCTAAAACATTGGAATTTGATTCCACATATAGCAATGCGCGTTATAACAGAGCATTGTTATTGGCGAAAAAAGGAGCGACGTCCGATGCGCTTCTGGATTTGAACAAACTTATTGAAAAAGATAGTCTTGACGCTCAATATCTTTTCGGGCGAGGCGCAGTTTACGCGCAGATGAATTCGTTTTATAATGCAATTTTGGATTTCACGAAGAGTATTCAGTTGAATCCCGAAGATTACCAATCATGGTTCAACCGCGGACTTTGTTACTATTTCACACGACAATATGTCAAGGCGCAAACCGATTTTGAAGAGACTATTCGATTGGAAAATAACTACGGATTAGCGTTCTATTATTTAGGACTGCTTTATATGGACAAAAATAATTTTGAAAAAGCTTGTGAAAGTTGGCATGCGGCCAAATCAAGAGATAATTCGGAATCGGAAGATTATATCATAAAATATTGTAAATCAAATTAATAATATTTAATTTTTATAACTTTTAAATAAAAAGCATTGAAAAAAAGATCGGTCATATTAATTGTTGTTATATTTCTTTTAGCGCTTATATCTCTATTCTTTTTGCAAAAAATATGGTTGGATACGCTGATTGCAGATAAAAGAATTCAATTCCGGAGAGAAATGAACGAAGTCTTTAATGACGTGGTGCATAAATTTCATCGTTTGGAACTGGTTCGGAATTTTGAACAAGGCGACAAAGAATTCAGAGATATATTTGCTCGGGTAGATTCGTTGGAGTTACTCATTCAAAAAAGTACGTTAAATCTCATTTCCGATAAAAATATGCAAGTTAAAGAGCATCTCTTCAGGGAATTGATATTGCCCTATGACAGCCTGAATTACGAGATGCATAAAATGCTATTGAGGACTTTCCACGAAAATACCGATAAAATAGAAGATGAATATTACGGTAAACATGGCCATCTGCTCAATATTATTATCAGAGAAGAGTTGCTAAAGCACGATATTGATGTGGAGTTTGATTATGGAATATACGATCCGAATAAAAATATATTCTTGTATCAAAAAGGAGACGATCCCGAAATATTGTTAAATTCCAGATTACAATATGTGATCAATCCGGACGATATTTTTTTCACTCCGAAATATTTGCTTGTAACGGTTGCCGGAGAGCGAGAATATATTTTGCATTATCTTAGATTGATCATGCTTATATGTATTTTTATCAGCATTTTCACTATAGCCATGTTTACATATGCAGCGGTAATCATTATTAGAAATTTAGAAGATGGAATAAGGAGAGAAGAATTCAGTCGCGATATGGCTCATGATTTCAAAACGCCGTTATCGACCATTAGACTATCGTTAGACATGCTGAGCGACGATGAATTGGAAGTGTCGAAATCGAGTCTTAAACGATATACGGAGCTTATCTCAAAAGAGACTGTGCGCTTGCAAATGATGGTAGAAAAAATTCTATTCGCGTTAAAAACAAACCATTCGAGGATTATTTTTGATAAAAAAGAGATGAATATTGAAGATGCCATACTTGAAACGTTGAATACGTTGCAATTGCAAATTCAAGAACAGCACGCGATCATCAATACATATTTTGATGCGAACGCTCCTGTCATTTCGGGCGATAGATTTTATATTGTCAATGTTTTGATCAATGTCTTGGAGAATGCCTTGAAATATAGTAAAGGAGAAAACAGCATTATCAATATTACGACGAGAAACGAACAGAACGGCTTGCTTCTTACGATAGAAGACAATGGGATTGGAATATCTAAGACGGATCAAAAACAGATTTTCAATAATCATTATCGATCTTCATCTCCTTCGGTTCAGAAAACTCAAGGTTATGGAGTCGGGCTGCATTATGCAAAAATGATTATTGAAAAGCATGGGGGAAACATCATGGTAGAGAGCAAATTAAACAAATGGACGAAATTTTTTATTTACTTACCAAAATAATATAGTCATGACGGATATTAGAATTCTTCTTGCAGAAGATGATAAAAATTTAGGAACCGTGCTCAAAGCGTATCTTATTGCTAAAGGATACAATACTGTTTGGGCTGAAAATGGCGAAGTTGCAATCGAAGCGTTTCGTAAAAATTCATTTAATTTCTGCATCATTGACGTAATGATGCCTGTAAAAGACGGCTACGAGCTTGCCAGAGATATACGAAAAGAGAATAAACATATTCCCATGCTTTTTTTGACGGCTCGCGATGCTGAAGAAGACAAATTGTTGGGATTTTCTGTAGGAGCGGACGATTATCTTACGAAGCCTTTTAGTATGGAAGAACTATTGGCGCGAATGGATGCGATATTGCGCAGAACGAGCATCTTGAACATGCCCGAAAAAAACGTGCAAATTTACAGCATCGGACATTATAAATTTGACAGCAACAGACAAATTTTGACATGCGACGATGAGAAAATTAAATTAACTTCAAAAGAAACGGACCTTTTAAAATTGTTGTGCGAAAAAGAGAATAAAGTCCTAGAACGCGAAGAAGCTTTAAGAAGGGTTTGGGGCGACGATAGTTATTTTAACGCCAGAAGTATGGACGTTTACATCACAAAACTTCGCAAATATCTTAAAAGTGATCCGAGCATAGAATTGATCAATGTTCATGGCGTTGGATTCAAATTAATTGCCAATAGCGCGGAGATTGCGTAAGAGCGCAAATTGGCGCATTTTTTTAATTTGTATGATTTTTGCAAGCTGCAATAAATAACATTATATTTATTGAAAATATTGCAGGCGACAAAAATAATACGAATAATTTGCTTACTACTTTTAATTTTCTGTTTTTGGCATTTGGGTTGCAAAAGTACGAATCATGTTGATGAAGAGATAACGCGCCCAAGCGTTTTTGAAAGAGGAGAGATTAGAGTAGCTATTGAGAATAGTTCATCCAGCTATTTTGTATTTCGAGGGAATCCCATGGGATATCATTATGATCTTTTGGCTCTTTTTGCCCAAAGATATGGATTGACAGTACATTTAATTGTCTGTAAAACGCCTGGAGAAGCAATGCTATTGCTGCAAAATGATTTATGCGATTTGATCGCAATGAATATGACGATTACCGGAGACAGAACCAAGCAAGCTCTTTTCACCGTTCCTTTGCGCAAGTCTTATCAAGTGTTAGTCCAACGAAAGCCGGATAACTGGCGACGAATGTATACGGCAGAGGCCATCGAAAAAAGTTTGATCCGCGAACCGATACATTTAGCGGGAAAAACGATAACCGTATCTGAAGGAAGCAGCTATATTACACGCTTACAAAATATCATGAATGAAATTGGCGACACTATTTATATCCAAACGGAGCCGGTAAATGAAGAGGAACTTTTTGAGAGAGTAGCTTCCGGAGAGATTGATTATACCGTTTGCGACGATAATGACGCTCTGTTGAATGGGCGAAATTATCCTGACATCGACAGCAGAACGCCGATCAGCTTTAAACAAAATGTAGCGTGGGCGGTACATCCTCATGATACGACATTGCGCGATTCGTTAAACTTCTTTTTGGAAGATTTAAAAAAATCTTCAGGATCGGCTATTCTTTTTGAAAAATATTATCGTTACCCGCCGGCAAAATCTTCGCATCATTCGCAAGGAAGAGACGCCGGAGTGACTCCATGGGACGAAGAGATACAAAGGGCAAGCGAACAATATGGATTAGATTGGGTTTTGGTCGCTTCGTTAATCTATCAAGAGTCGCGGTTTGATCCTTACGCTACGAGTTCAAAAGGCGCTTTTGGGTTGATGCAAATGATTCCGGAAACGATGGCAAGTTTTGGCGTTGACACATTGAGTTCTATTGAAGAACATATAATCGTAGGAATACGTTATCTTTCTTATTTGAATAACCAATTTTCTGTGAGCGTCCCTGATTCGGCAGAACGAGTCAAGTTCATGCTTGCCGCATATAATTCAGGTCCCGGACATATTATAGACGCGCAAAAGTTAGCTCAGAAAACTAATCGCAGTCCCGCATTATGGAGCGACGTGTCCGTTTGCCTTATTGAAAAATGCAATCCTGAAGTTTATCGTAACGATGAAGATATCAAATACGGCTATTGTAGAGGAGAAGCGGTAGTAAGTTATGTTGACGAGATCTTAGATCGATATAAACATTATAAGATTATATTCTCGATTTAATCAATTCATAATAAGAAATTTATATCAAATCTAAGATTTTTTTCAAATAAAAAATTCCGTTGGGTCCTTCATTAGCGGCCAAGTCTAAAATCGAAAGATTAGGAAAAAATGTGAACCTGTCTGAAAATACTTGATAATAGCGCGGAAAACGTTCCAATGGGGCAAGTGATTTTTTTTTAGGATCTAATTGCATACGAAGATCAATATTTGACTCAATTTTTTGATAGTTTGTTGTAAAATTTATTTTCTTTTCCATTTTAAAAAAGTATAAAAACAAAAGCATTAAGGCATGATTGAACTGTAACAAGTTTAGTTCGTCTCCGTAAATCAAAGCTTTTAGCTGATCTCGAAAATAGAGGAAATAAGGAGACTTATTATAAGCGGATGTTATAGCGCGCCAATGATTGTTTTGCCATTTTTGTTTGCCGTCAATCAAGACGTCTTTTGTTTTGGTACGATTTCCGAATGGTTTTACAACAGGAATGGTCAAATCTAAAATTCCTTGAGTAGATGCAATAGCGCAACGATTTCTCCATGTTTGTTTTTGATAAGTTTCATGAGCTTCTATTTCGATACGATCGCCTTTTAGAAGAAACGCAAAATAGATAACAGGAGGCATATATGCTGTTGGCAAAGGAGAAATCATAGAATTTTATTTTAGATTTTAAGCAATTTAATTTAACTAATGGATAAATACTGCGTAGAGTTTTTAAGATTCAGGGGTAACAATTCAGGCGCTGTGCGTATTTCAGCGTTTTTCGGTGCAATACTGTCAATTAACTCTTGGGAACGAAGATAATCAATATTACCGAAAATAGATAAAGTAAAATCACACATGTTTTTCAAATATTTTCTATCGGCGTAAATCTATACGTTTTTTAATAATTCTAAATGTTTTCGAATTTTCAGAAATTAACAACAATCAGATAATTTTATATCAATTAAAGCATAATTTACAGTCGTCGTTAAATTTTCAAAATTTCTCATTGAACCTTTGGACTCAACCCATTTTTCACAGCCAACATTCGTTATCAATTTTCCAAATGGCACGGAACTCAAGTGATAAAATGGTAATGCTAAGATCGGAAAATAATTTTTCAAAACTAATTTTGCCCAAATGGATTTAAACGAAACGCCTAATTTAAACAATACAAAAATTTGATTATTTGTATAAAGGCCTTGCTCAAACAACTTTATCAACATTTTTTTAAAGATACTTTTACGGGACTCATATTTTTTCATTCTTTCAAATATTCTATATGTAAATTTCGGGTTTATTGATAATAATACATCCATTGCTATGAGTATTGGGTATTTTGTTAAACGCTTACCTCTGATTACGTGTTTATTCATTAACTTTGTGCGATTGGCGTTTTCGCTCATTCATGTACCGATCCTCATTTTATTTATTTTCCATATTAGTTTCAATATTCCAAAATCGTTGCAACGCCGTTGTAACGTCGGGAATTTTATCAATGATCAGGCTTAACCTTCCATTATTTTCTTTCATCCTGCAATTTTTCTGATTTATTTGAAGATATTGAAGGATTGCTCCGAATTGCGGCGATTGATAAAACGGAGATTCCTGTTTGGCAATAAACCACGCAACCATTTTATCTTGTTTTAAGACGATCTTCTCTATTCCGAATTTCTTGCCTAAGCGCCTCAAATGTACGGTACTGATTAAATCTTCCGCTTGTCGCGGTAAAGCGCCGAAGCGATCTTTTAACGCTTCCGTAAATTTATTAAGCGCTGCGTCGTTTTCGATAGCGTCTAATTCCCGATATAGAGACAATCGTTCCTGAATATTAGCGATATAATCAGACGGGAACATGACCTCCAAATCCGTTTCTATAATGCAATCGGATACAAAATCGGCGTTTTCTTCTTCCAAGGGATTATAGAACTCTTTAAATTCTTCTTCTTTTAACTCCAAAATGGCTTCATCGAGAATTTTATGATACATTTCAAATCCTACGTCGGCAATAAATCCGCTTTGTTCGCCTCCCAATATATTCCCCGCTCCGCGAATATCCAGATCGCGCAACGCAATATTCAAGCCTCCGCCGAGATTAGAAAATTCCTCGATGGCTCTCAGGCGCTTACGCGCTTCATCGGTCAATAATGTGACCGGAGGAGCCAAAAGATAACAAAACGCTTTTCTGTCCGAACGTCCAACGCGCCCTCTCAACTGATGCAAATCCGACAATCCGTAATGATGCGCTTCGTTGATGATAATCGTATTGACATTGGGAATATCCAATCCCGATTCTATGATCGTTGTCGCTACCAAAACGTCGTATTGCTCGTCGATAAAATCCATGATGATATTTTCCAACGTTCTTCCGTCCATTTGTCCATGACCTATAGCAATACGCAAATCAGGACAAAGCCGTTGTATCATGCCGGCAATTTCTTTGATATTTTGAATATGGTTGTGAACAAAAAATACTTGTCCTCCGCGAGTTACTTCTTGTAAAATAGCGTCTCGAATGATATTTTCATTAAAGACATGCAATTCCGTTTCAATCGGCTGTCGATTGGGCGGCGGCGTATTGATGACCGACATATCGCGCGCTCCCATCATGGAGAATTGTAAAGTACGCGGAATGGGCGTCGCCGTCAAAGTCAACGAATCGACATTGACTTTCATCTTTTTCAAAGTCTCTTTTGCCGTTACGCCAAATTTCTGTTCTTCGTCGATAACAAGCAATCCCAGATCTTTAAATTTAACATCTTTACTCAACAAGCGATGTGTCCCTATCAAAATATCTACTTTCCCTGATTCGACATCTTGCAAAATTTCTTTGATTTGTTTGGCAGAACGAAACCGGCTGATATATTCCACTCTGCAAGGGAAATCGTTCAATCGTGATTTGAAAGTATTATAATGTTGAAAAGCCAAAATAGTCGTTGGAACCAAAAGAGCCGCTTGTTTACTATCCGCTACGGCTTTAAAGGCTGCGCGAACGGCGACTTCCGTTTTTCCGAAACCCACGTCGCCGCAAACCAAACGATCCATCGGAGCTTCTGCTTCCATGTCTTTTTTTACCGCCTGCGTCGCTTTCCATTGATCGGGCGTATCTTCGTAAAGGAAAGAAGCCTCCAATTCGTGTTGTAGATAAGTATCTTCGGAAAAGGCAAATCCTTTAGTCGCTTTTCGTTGCGCATAAAGACGAATTAACTCGCGCGCAATGTCTTTTACACGACTTTTAGTTTTATTCTTCAGATTTTGCCATGCGTTGGAACCCAACCGATTCAACGGCGGCGGCGTTCCCTCTTTTCCGACATATTTGCTGATCCGGTGCAACGCGTGAATGCTGACGTACAAAATATCGTTATTTTGATAAATCAATCGAACTGCTTCCTGTTTTCTTCCATTATTATCAATGACTTCCAATCCGTCAAAACGCCCAACGCCATGGTCGATGTGAGTGACGAAGTCGCCTTTTTTCAGTTCGTAAAGTTCTTTAATAGTCGTCGCTTCCTTGCCGGAAATATGATCTCGTACTTTTACGCGATGATATCTTCCGAATATCTGATGATCGACAAATAAGGCAAGCTTTGTTTGATAATCGATAAATCCATCATGTAATGAAAACGGCAATGTTTGATGATGCAACAACAATCCGGATTTTTGTTCAAAATCTTCAAAAATAGTTTTTAAACGGGCTAATTGTTGCGGGTTTTCAGACAGTATTACTGTTTGAATATTATCCATGGCATTGCCGCGAATCGTATCGATCAACATATTGAAATTTTTGTTGAAATTTGGTTGCGGCATCGTTTCAAAAGCGATCTCTTGAGCTTTGAAAGCGTTTTCGCTTCCCGTTTGAATGGTTCGGAATTTGGCGATCCCTTGGCGAAATTGTTTCCCGGAGGTAAAAAGTTGTTCCGGAGGAAGATGTCTGACTTCACCTGAAAGCGATTCATAAGCAATTTTCGCTTCTTTCATCGTTTTATCCAGAATTTCTGAAATTTGCCCAATATTTTCCATCCATACGACGGTTCTTTCGGGTAAAAAGTCCCAAAACGGTTCTCTTTTCTCTTCCGAAACGGATAATTGAATATTTGGAACAATATTAAATGCGGACACAGAAGCTATGGAAAGTTGCGTATTCGGATTAAATGTACGAATCGACTCAATCTCCTCGTCAAAAAACTCTATCCGGTAAGGAAAATCGTTGCTGAAGGAGAAAATATCCACAACGCCTCCGCGGATACTGAATTCTCCGGGCGTCGTCACAAAATCGACGCGTTCGAAATTTTGATCAGACAATCGCTCAATCAACTCGTCCATATCCATTTGAGCTCCTGTTTTGATATAGATCGAATTTTTTTTGAGTTGTTTCAATTGAATCACTTGCTCGGCGAGCGCTTCGGGATAGGTAACGATGACCAAATTTTTTCCGATCGAACTTACCTTATTCAATACTTCGGCGCGTAATACCACATTCGCATTTTCCCGTTCTTCGATACGATACGGCTTGCGGTACGACATCGGAAAAAACAGCACATGCCGCTTTTCAAAGGTCAATTTTGTCTCTTCAAAAATGTGCTCCAGGTCATTGTAAAAATATCCCGCGCTCTCTTTATCCGATAAAATAAAGAGATGCATTCCTTGTTGCTCCTTAATGATCGCCGAGCTCCATAACGCCAATGCAGAACCATGTAATCCTTTAAAATGAAACCGAATGTCCGTTTCTGTTCTTAATAAAGAAGATGTTTCTTTAACAATTGATTGTAAGCGAAATAAAGATAATAATTTTTGCGTTTCCAAAATCTACAGCAATTAAACCAGCGCACAAAGACAAATTCTATTCTGTTTTTCAATGTTTTATCTTATCAAAAACAGAAACATTTATTGCCGTTGTACGCAAAAACTAAGATTCAATTTTTAAGCGTGCAAAGGTATGGATTTTAGTTGAGATTTTTAATCTTTGCTCGGGACAAACATATTAATTCCGTTACGACGTACGTTGCGCTTCCAAATTCATTGACCAGATACTTTCGTTTTGTCTTCATGATATTTAAAGTCGGATTCCGCATTTAAATTTTAAATTCATCTGCAATTTACTAAATAGCAAAAGAAATTATAATGATTTTTAAACAAAAAAATTTAACGCTACGCATTAAAAAAATATCAATTTTGTTTGCATATATCAATGATTTACACGTATATATATTTCTATTGCAGAATCTGCGCGAGTTTTTTATGTGAATTTTTTACTATAAAACACAAATTATTAAAAAATTTCATAAAAGCAATTAAAAAAAAACTTAACTTTGCCCCCGAATGAATTAAGAATTGATAATGGCGCCAGAAAGTACAAAAAATTTATCAAAATTATCGAATGAAGAACTACTTCAGGAATTTCAGACGATGCAAGACGTATCGTTGTTCAGTATATTATATCAACGCTATATCCCTTATGTTTACGGAGTCTGTTTGAAATATTTGGAGAACAGGGTAGTTGCGCAGGACGCCGTAATAGATATTTTCGAATTAGTTTTGATAAAACTTCCTGATTATGAAGATTTTAATTTCAAACGTTGGCTTCATATTGTCGTTAAAGGTCATTGTTTGCAAATTATCGAAAAAGAGAAAAAAAATGCTTTTGTAAAAATTGAAGAGGGCGTTATGGAAAATGACTCTTTTTTTGGCCCTATAGATAACCCGCAAACGAAGGAAGAATTAGACGCTCTATCATATTGCATTACAACATTGCCTGAAGAGCAGCGAAAAAGCATTCATTACTTTTATATTGAAAATAAATCGTATGCAGATATTGTAAAAATGACCGGTTTTGCGTTGAATTTGGTAAAAAGTTACATACAAAACGGACGGAGTAATTTGAAAAACTGCATTGTAAAGAAATTAAATATATCGAATTAGTATCGTGGATTTTAAAGAGTACATACAAGGTAATAAATATGGGAAAAGCGCCAATCAATTGGAGCGCGAAGCCCTGAGCGATCATTTTTTGCAAGATGCTATTGATGGTTACGACGCAATAGGAGGCGACTTTTCCAATGATTTAAACGAATTGGAAAAACGTCTTCGTAAAAAAGTAAACGTCGTACCCGAACAGGCTTTTAATTATAAGAAGTTTTTTAGCGTCGCCGCTGTGATCTTACTATTGATCATAGGCATTGGAGGTGGAATATATTTAGTATTTTTCGACAAAAATGATCTCCAGACGTTTGTCGGCAACAAGGATGATGTTGCGTCGCAAAGTGAAGATATAGTCGCTTTGGATGCTAAAGAAATCATAGAATTTGATGAACTCATTCCTTTCGAAGAAGCAGAAGCTGATCCCAAAACGGATGTGGTTTTTTCGGAGATAAACGACAATGAGCAGGCGTTTTACGATGAAGCAACGTCAACTTCTATAGAACTAGAGACAGAATACGAAGCCTCAATTCTCGAAAATGAAATGAAACTTGAACCGGTTGTTGCAACGACCATTGACGATAATGCGGCAGTTCGGCACGAAGTATCCGAAACCGTTCCTGTTGAGGACCAAGCAAACTCTTTTTATGTTGATGAAATAGACGGAATCGTTACAGATCAACATTTTACCCAAAAAGAAACAGAAACAATCCCATACGGCGAAGCAGGCGAGGAACAAACCTACATCGGTTTTGGAACGACGGAATTTTTACAATATTTTGAAGAAAATAGGAAACAAAATATTTGCGACGACTCAAAAGCCGAAGTTGTGATCAATTTTGTAATTGACGCGCAAGGACGCCCCAGCAGATTGTTCGTCAAAAAAAACACTTGCGATGAATTGCGGAAAGAAATTATTAAATTCTTAAATAAAAGCCCGCAATGGTCTCAGCAAAAAGGAGCTATTGATATGACCATTGAAATCAATAACTGGAATTAACTTACTTCACATCTTTTAAAGAGATCATTTTAAGATTATTTATCAATTGATTGATATCTAAGCCCTTATTAGGCTTATAAATGACGGTTTTTGTTTCATTCGGTAAAATATCAAAGTAATTATCGGAAAATTGGCAATTTTTATCATTCTCACTAAAAAGATAGAGGTTTTTAACCAAAACGCTTGAGTTGAAAGTCAGTCGAATCTTATCTTCAATTTCCGTCGCCTCAAATTCTATCTGATGATCAGGCAATTCCAAATCTTTTGGCGACACGAAGAAATGAATTTTTTCGCAGGCATTTCCTTTATCATCATGAAAATTCATTGACAGCAAAGAACTTTTTTCTTTTCCTGTAAATATGTTTTTCGGATAAGTCAAAAATTTGACAGAGCTATTTTCAGGGATCTCAACAGCGATCTCTTCGTTATTTAAACTATTGCCGTAAAAATCCAACCATTTGATAACAACTTTACCAGACAAGGCATATTGTAAATCGGAGACTATATATAATTCTATCTTTTCATTATCGGAAAATGTTGTCAAAATGACCGGTTCAAAGGCTTTTTTTACAGTAAAATGCAATGCTTTCGGTTGATAGTCGGAATCCATGCTACTCCAAGAAGCGACCGGCCAACAGTCATTGAGTTGCCAATAAAGCGTTCCCATGCAGTAAGGCTTTCTCCTTCTATGAATTTCAATTGCCCGCCCAACTCCATGCGCTTGAACTAATTGACTGACGTAGACATAATCGAACAATTGCTGAGGAACGGGAAAATCTTCTCTCATATAGCGATCAATCAGAAAATAACCTCTTCCATGCTTTTGATGTACGTTCAACGCCGGAGAGACCAAATATCGATCTTCCGGAATAGTATACGTTTCAATGGTAGAATAATTTGGGAACGACTGAAATCCGTATTCCGCCATAAAACGTCCTGTTTTCGCTTCCCACACTTTAAATGGCTCTTCGCCCCACCAAACGCCCCAATAATGCGAATTTCCTTCTGTAACGCATTCAGGATGTCCCCATCCCCACAATGGCGAAGTAAAATGATATGGAATACCGGAAGATAACTCTGCAACCAAGTCGGGCAACAAGTTTTCAAAAATGGCTTGATTATTTTCCCAAATCTCCGTTCTTTGTTCCGGCGTATATTGCTTTTGCCATCCCCAATCTTCCCATCCGTTTTTAACCTCGTTATTACCACACCAAAGAGCAATTGACGGATGATTTCTCAATCTTTTTATCTGCTCTCTCGCTTCTTGTTCCACCGTTGCCATGAAAGCGGGATCGCCGGGATACAAGGCGCCGGCAAATATAAAATCTTGCCATACCAAAATACCCAAACTATCGCAAAGTTGATAAAAATAATCTTCTTCGTAAATACCTCCGCCCCAAACGCGTAACATATTCATATTAGCTTCTTTAGCAGAAATGAGAAGCTTTTCATAACGATCCGGCGTTAGGCGATGTAGAAAATTATCTTGCGGGATATAATTGGCTCCTTTCATAAAGACAGGTTTTCCATTAACATGAAATTCAAACGATTCGCCGGTTTCATCCTTTTCTCGAACTAATGAAATCGTACGCAATCCAAATTTATCTTGAATAGATGCCGAATGGTTCCCATCGGAAAGTTTAGCGGTTATTTGATATAACTTTTGATCTCCCAATCCTGTAGGATGCCACAATTCGGGATTATCGATCTTGAATTTTTTTGTTATAAAATTCTCTCCCTTTTTTAAGAAGACGTCCTTTTCTACTATCAGCGTCTTTTCATCTAAAATTAATTCCAGATCAAACCTTTTCTCTTCAAAAGCGCTTATCTCTAAAATTACCTCCATATTAGCCGAAAAATCATCCAATTTATTTTGAACGATCTGGATATTTTCAATTTTAAAATAACTCCAGCCTTGTAAATAAACCGGTTTCCATAAGCCGCAAGTGACGAGGCGAGGCCCCCAATCCCATCCGAACTGATAAGGCGCTTTTCTGGAAAAAACCCTGTCGTCCGGCAAAACATAATCCAATTTTTCCGCCTCAATATTATTGTATTGGACAGACGGAAAAAATCGTATTAATAATTCATTATCGCCGTTTTGCAATGTATTCATAACATCAAAACTCCATCTCCTAAACATATTGTCGGTTTTTCCCGAAGCCGTTTCCACTTGTAATGGTTCTCCGTTTAAAAATATCTCCGCATGAGTATCTATTCCTTCAAAGACCAACTCTATTTGCGAATATTTTTGTAACATCTGATTTGCGTTGAATCTTTTCCGGTATTCCCAAATCTTTTCGGAAACCCATTGCACGCTATCTTCATTGCCGCGAAAATAGGGATCAGGGACGATCTTATTATTTATCAAATCGGTATGAACAGAACCGGGAACGGTAGCGCGTATCCACTCCAAGCCATCTTCCGACTTAAATTCCCAATCCCCATTTAATGATTGTCTTTTCGTTGCAGAGTCCAAACTTTTCTTTCCATCGCCGCACGCAGTTAAAAAGACTAATAACAGGCTCGAAAATATAAACGCTTTTTTCATATTCATTTCTCTTTATTATCTTCTCTCTAAGAATAATACAATTATCTAATAAATAATTATGGGCTTATTTAAAATAATAAATGTCAACATGTCGCAATGCGAAAAAATATCATGCAACAAAAATAGGACATTTTTTCGGAAGAATAGGAAATTTTAAGATTAAAACGGTTTTTTTTAAGTTGTATTAGCCATTGGATAACATGATATACAATAAGATTTGATGTAGGCAATTATCAATTAGTCATAAAATAAAAATCATTTAATATGTTATAAATCAAATATTTAAAAAATTATTTATTTTGTGATATAACGTGTTGAAATTGAAATTAACGCGACAAAGTCAGAAGTATATCTTGAATTCTATTGCTCGACGAGTTGCTCTCCGGCAGAGTTTGATTCTCCTTCGACTTCAAGCGAGAGTTAAGAAATCTTTTCTTGTATTTTATCAACTCTCTTAGCATCGTTATATCCTGTTTATCACGTAATTATATCTATAAAAATATACTCTTATTAGAAAAAATCGACATTCAGAACATTTTTATCTCCATTTACATAACGCTAAATTAAAAAAATAGTACCATTTTTGTAACATTCATTTTATGAAATCTTATTTTAACGGAAGTTCTTAATTATGACAGTATTAACGATAATTTTATTGCCAAAAAATTATGAATTGATAGATAAACTTTAATTTTATAGAGAAAAATTTGCTCTAAATAATGCAAAAAAAGCGAGACATAAAAAATACAAAGCCCAAATGTGGCTACAAAATGTTTGTGCGATATGTTCGCTTACTGCACAACCAACTTTATTATAATAAGGTTTACGCCGTTGATGCAGAAAATATACCTGAAAAATCTCCATTGATCATTGTTTCAAACCATCAGAACAGCATGTGCGATCCTTTGGCGTTATTGTTGTCGATCCGTGTCAGACAAGAGCGTAAGCTCAAAGTAATTACCCGTGCAAGCGTTTTTCAAAATCCTGTTTCCAATCGTATTATGCGATGGTTGGGATTATTACCCGCCTATCGGTTGTCGATCGACGGCGACGCTTCGTTTTCTAATAATAACGATACGTTCAGAGAAGTTGAAGATGAATTGTTGCAGAACGGTACCGTGATCATTTTTCCGGAAGGGCGGCATCAGGATAAACATTGGTTGGGAAAATTTTCGGGAGGCTATTTGCGAATGGCTTTCAGTGCGGCGGAGAAAAGTGATTTTGAAAAAGAGATATTTATCCTGCCAACCTGTAATCACTATTCCAACTATTTCAACGCGCGTGAAGATATGTTGATAAAATTCGGAGAACCGATCTCTCTCTCGCCGTATTATGAACTTTATAAAACCAAACCGAGAACCGCTCAACGGCAAGTAAACGCATTGGTCAGGCATCGCGTCGCTAATTTGATGCTCAATATCGAAGATCTCGAAAATTATGAGGCCATAGAATTTTTACGAACTACTTATGGCGTAAAATATGCTAAAGATAACGGAAGCGATCCGAATAATTTACCGGAAAAATTGCTTTCCGATCAAGCTTTAATATCGCAATTAAGATTTATCAAGGAGCGCGCAGACAATTTTCTTCAGGAACTTTACGCGAAGATATTACAACTGAAAAAGGAAGAAGAAAAATTGCACATTCAAGATGAAGATTTTGATAAAGATACGGCGCCTTGGAAAATTGTGGCGCAAGGAGTCCTTTATCTTGCGCTCCTTCCGCTTTTCCTCGTTTCGTTTGCCGCTAATATTTTGATCTTGGGCGTGCCGAAGATCTTTACTTCAAAGATAAAGGATAAAATGTTTAAAAGTACCATTAAATTGCTTATAAGCGTCATTACGGTACCTGTAACATGTTTTTTGATATTTATCATGGCGCATTATTTTTCGCATTCAAATTTTATATCGTTAATTTGCATGTTGGGAGTTTCTCTATTAAGTATTTTTGTTTTATATTACCGTAGAGGATATTTAGCGTGGAAATATCAAGTCCAATTTTTGAGATTAAACGGAAAAGGCAAACTGTCTGATCTCTTTATATTTAGAAACGATATTTACGATTCGTTAAATAACGTATTGCACGTGGACGCTCAAAACAGAATGTTTGCTCAAGAAAATATTATAAATGAATGGGAATTAGATAAAGTTACGATATCAATGTACAACAGAATGTAATTAAAAATATTTTATAAATGAGACGAAGAGTTGTAATCACGGGAATGGGAATTTATTCCTGTTTAGGAAAAAATTTAGACGAAGTAAGAGATTCTCTGTACAATGGGAGATCGGGGATTATATTTGATCCTTCGCGGAAAGAGTTGGGATTTCGTTCCGGTTTAACGGCGTACTTGGAAATTCCCAATTTGAAGGGAATACTTAGCCGTAATCAACGCGTTTATATACCGGAAGAGGGAACTTACGCATATGTGGCGACACTTGAGGCGTTGAAAAACGCTAATCTTGATCAAGATTATATGGATCAACACGAAGTTGGCATTTTATATGGCAACGACAGCAGCGCAGACGCCGTCATGAAAAGCGTCGACGCGATGCGTGAGAAAAAGGATACCACTTTGATAGGCTCCGGAGCCATTTTCCAATCGATGAATTCGACCGTCAGCATGAATTTGGCTTGTCTCTTCAAACTCAAAGGCATCAATTTGACCATTTCCGGCGCATGTGCGAGCGGTTCGCACGCCATCGGATTGGGAGCTTTATTGATTCAATGGGGTTTGCAAGATTGTATTGTTTGCGGCGGCGCGCAAGAGGTAAATCCTTATTCCATAGGAAGTTTTGACGGGATTAACGCATTTTCAGTAAGAGAAAACGAGCCGACAAAAGCGTCGCGACCGTTTGATCGCGACAGGGACGGATTAGTGCCGGGCGGCGGCGCGGCGACCGTGATCATTGAGAGCTATGAATCGGCTGTAAAACGCGGCGCGCCGATCATTGCCGAAGCGCTTGGTTATGGCTTTTCTTCGAATGGAGACCATATTTCTGTTCCAAACGTCGACGGGCCGAGCCGTTCTTTGCTGATGGCGTTGAAGGAATCCGGCGTAGATCTTCGCGATATAGGATATATCAACGCTCACGCCACTTCTACGCCTGTCGGCGATAAAAATGAGGCGAAAGCGATTGCCAATGTATTTGGCAATCATAAACCTGAAGTGACTTCGACGAAATCAATGACAGGGCATGAGATGTGGATGGCGGGAGCCAGCGAGATCATTTATTCTATTCTGATGATGAAAAATGGCTTTATCGCGCCAAATCTCAACTTTGAAAATCCCGATGAAGACTCGGCGCGGTTGAATATCCCCGCAAAACGTATTGATAAGCATTTTGATTTGTTCCTTTCCAACTCTTTCGGTTTTGGCGGAACAAATTCTACTTTAATTGTCAAGAATTTGTAATATATTATTAATCATATAAAATTTTAAGCAAAATGGAAAAACAGGAATTAATAAACAAAATGAACGCGGCGTTGGCCGACGAATTTGAAGTAGAAATAACGGATATTACGCCAGACGCCGATATCAAAGAGACCTTGGAACTTGATAGTTTGAGTTTGGTCGATATGGTTGCTTTGATCGAAGCCGAACTTGGAGTGAAAATCAATAATCAAGAGATTTCTAATATTAAAACATTTGGAATGCTCTACGATTTTATTGAAGGAAAATTGTAAAAACGAACTAAAAGGAAGGATATAAAGCGCATAAGATGGCAAGTCCGGAAAAAATTGCACGAAGTTTTGCGCTCTTTTTCCGAATTACTTTGTCATTCCTCTTCGCAATGACGGCGAGAAAGCAATAAATTTGTCGCGTTATCGTAAATAAAACGGAGAGAAAAAGGGTGATTTTTGTAATGATCATAATTGCTAATTGTCAATCTATTGCAAGAAATTACCATTGGCGGCGAAATAATCCGAAATATTTTCAAATAAATGTATATGGAAAGAAAACTTACGGCGACAACCGAGATTGATGTTCATTTTTATGATGTCGATTCGATCAATATGGTGTGGCACGGCAATTATGTGAAATATCTTGAGGTCGGAAGGGAAGCTTTTGGAAAGGAATTTGGAATCGGATATATGGATATTTACAATTTGGGTTATGTGACTCCTATCGTAGATTTGCAGATACGTTATAAAAACATTGTAAAATTTGATGAAACGTTGATTGTCGAGACGAGTTATGTTCCTTCCAAATCGGCAAAATTGATCTTTAATTATCTTATTTGTAAAAAATCAGACAAGACAATTGTTGCGGAAGCGACTACTACGCAGATTTTTATGACTAAAGAGGGAGAATTTGAAGTTTCAACGCCTGATTTTTATCGGGAATGGAAAAATCGTTGGATCGCGTAATCGTTATTCTCTCTAAAACGGTAAACATATGACAAAATTCACTATTTTTATTTATCATTATTTCAAAAAGCGCAGGATAGTATTCTGGAGCACACTCCTAATTTCTACGCTAATATTTGCTTTTTTCAGTTCGAAGATCTATTTTGAAGAAGATATTTCCAAGCTATTGCCGTCGGCGGAAAAAGGCGGGGCCGAAGAACTTGTTTTTTCAAACTTAAAAGTAAAAGACAAGGTTTTTATTCTCTTTAATCCGGTTTCGGATAGCATTAATCCGGACGATTTAACAACTATTTGCGATGATTTTGTCGGTTCTTTGTTGAAAAAAGATAGCTCTGAACAGATCATCCATAATGCGCTGTATCAAATCGACGGAAGTTTGATACAAAATGCCATTGCATTTTTGTATGATAATGTGCCGGTTTTCTTGGATAGCGCTGGTTACGAAAAATTGGATAGGCAGTTGGAACCAGAACAAATAGAGATACAAATGGTTGAAAATTATGCCGCTTTACGATCTCCGACCGGTTCTGCTTTCAAAGATATGATCGCAAAAGATCCGATTGCCATTCGTAATATTTTTCTCTCCGGGGCGGGCGACATCGGAGCGGGATTAGGCGGCAATTTCACATTTCATAACGGGCATATTTTTACGCCCGATACTTCGATTGTAATCGCTTTTATTGCTCCAAATTTCAAATCCTTTGATTCTAAAAGAGGCGTTAGATTGACCAAAATGATTGAAGATGAGGTAAAAGTATTTCAGGAAAAGAATCCCGGCATTGAGATATTATATCACGGCGCGCCAATTCAAAGCGTAAATAATGCGCGCAGGATTAAACTCGACTTGCTGCTTACCATCTCCGTCTCATTATTGATTATTATTGTCATTCTGCTATATTGTTTTAGAAATAAATCGACCATCGGCTATTTGGTAATGCCAGTCATCTATGGCGTTTTATTTGCTTTGGCGATCATGTATTGGGTCAAAGGCAGCATGTCGTTAATGGCTATGGGGATCGGCGCCATCGTAATGGGCGTAGCTTTCAGTTATTGTATCCATATTATTACGCATTACAAATATGTGAACGATCAGATCAAAACGCTGAAAGATCAGACTGTTCCGGTAATATTAGGCTCGTTGACGACGATCGGCGCATTTATAGGATTGCTGCTTACAAAATCGGAATTATTGCAGGATTTCGGACTTTTTGCTTCGTTGGGATTGGTCGGAACGACCATATTTTGTCTGTTGTTCTTACCGCAATTTTTTAATCCCGGCATTAATAAAAAGTCCCACAAAGCGTTTGCTTTCATTGAAAGAGTTAATAATTATCCTTTCGAAAAACAAAAATGGCTTATTGGCTTATTAGTGATCATTGTGGTTATTTCTTTCATTTTTTCTGGAAAGGTTCGGTTTGATTCTGATTTGAGAAATATTGGTTATGATAGTAACAGGGTCGTTCGTTCGAGGGATTTGTTGGCGCAAAAAACAAGCGGCGATAAAGCGACGATTTATTTCGCATCTGTTTCTACGAATTTGGATTCTGCCTTGATTTACAATGAACAACTTACCGAAAGATTAGATAAATTGGTCGCTTCCGGAGAGATAAAAAGCTATTCTTCTCCCGCTTCGTTGTTTGTTCCAACTTGCGAACAACAGCAATACATTGATCGTTGGAATACTTATTGGAGCGATGGAAAGAGAGAAGAAGTTAAGAAAGAGATCGTAGAAATTGGCGGTAAATATCGCTTCACGGAGCGGTCGTTTAATCCCTTTTATAAAATATTAGATAAAGATTATCATCCTGCTTCGCTTTATGATTCGGGCGTGATTCCGGAGGAATTGATGGAGAATTTTATCGAATATGCCGACGGGCGTTATCTGGTATTCGTTCCGGTATTGATGGATAAAGCGCAAGTTATCGAAATCGGTAAAAAGGTAGTTGTAAACGATCCGCAATATCTCGTGATCGATCAAATGTATTACACCAGCAATATGGTCAATATGATCCACAAAGATTTTAATACAACGCTTATTATATCTTCTCTCTTTGTGCTGGTCATATTATTGATTTCGTATCAAAGCATTATTCTGGCTTTGATCGCATTTTTACCGATGGGATTAAGCTGGTATATTGTTTTAGGATTTATGGGTATTTTCGGCATGCAGTTCAATTTGATCAATATTGTTATATCGACTTTCATTTTTGGCGTCGGCGTGGATTACAGTATTTTTGTGATGGATGGCTTGTTGTCGGCTTATCGAACCAGAGAATCTACGTTAACATATCATAAAACAGCTATTTTCTTTTCGGCGTTGATATTGATTATTGTTGTTTCTTCCTTACTTTTTGCCGTTCATCCGGCAATCTCTTCTATCGGCGCTTCCACTTTAATCGGCATGGCGGCAACTATTTTATTGGCATATATAGCTTTGCCGTTATTATTTTCGATAGTTGTCACCAATCGCATCGACAAAGGCAAAGCTCCGCTTTCGCTTTTTAACATATTTTTTTCCGGGAAAAAGCAAAGTATTGGTCGTCGCTTGAAAAATAGCTTTTTGTATAAAGGAAACAGAGCGGAAAGAATGTTGCGAAGAGAGCTTCGCACAACGAATAATTATGAAACGCTCGCGCCCTATTTTGAGCGATACGATTCTTTATTGGATATCGGTTGCAAATATGGATTTTGTTCTTACGCTGCGGCGATGCTCAATGAAAAGATGAAAATTACCGGTTACGATCATGATTCGGAAGCGATTGCCATTGCCAATAATTGTCATTGTAAAACAGAATTGATAAATTTTACTACGGACGACGCCTGTTTTGAAACGCAATATGAGTCGCTTATCGTGAATCGTGCTATTACCATAAAAAGAGCTGCGCTTAAGAAACAACTTTCTCATATAAAGATGCTCATTATAAGGAAAGAACTTATTGAAGAAATTCTTCCTCTCTTGAAGGAAGCGCGTCTTACTAAAGTTGAAACAGATAATACTTTTGCTATTTTTGTAAAATAATTACGTCGTACATGGTTTCAATGTTCTTATTTATAGAATTTTAAAATCTTTGAATCTGATTTACATATAATTGATCGATATGAAATATTTAGTAGTTGCTTTGGGAGTTTTGCTTACCGCTTCGGCGCAAGTTTTGGTCAAATTCACATCGTTTTACGACCTCTGGAGTAAGAAGTTTATTCTTTTCATCGGAACAAGTATGCTGACGTACTGTATTGCTTTTTTGGTGCAATCTTATTTGATGCGTCTTTTTCCGTTGAGCAAAGTGGCGCCGGGCATGGCTATCGCTACGATGGTGGTAGTATTTGTTTGCGGCGTTATATTTTTTAAAGAAATTATCGGGATCAAGCAGATTGTTGGAATTTTATTGGGAGGCGTAGCCATTTATCTGATATTATCCTAATTTGTAATCAAATATGAAAAAATACGACATAGTCATTTTGGGGAGCGGTTTGGGAGGATTAGAATGCGGATATATGCTCTCTAAAAAGGGTTACAATGTTTGTATTTTGGAAAAAAACTCCCAATTAGGCGGTTGTTTGCAAACTTTTAAACGCTCCGGAATCACGTTTGACACGGGCTTTCACTATGTCGGAGGATTGAAACAAGGGCAATTTTTATATAAATTATTCGATTATTTTGATTTGTTGGGACTGCCCTGGCTTCAAATGGATGAAGAGGCTTTTGCTGAAATTATTATTGATGGGAAATCTTATTTTTTTGCGTCGGGTTTTGAGCGCTTCGTCGCTACTTTGGCAAAAGAATTTCCGAGTCAACAACGTCAATTGGAAAATTATGCCGGTTTTCTCAAACAAGTAGGATGCAATATTGAAAAAAGTTTTTCATCAAACTCAAATAATGCAATTGACTTGTTGGAACAATCTGCATACGGATTTATGCAAAAAACAATTGACGATCCGTTGTTAAGAGACGTTCTCTCCGGAGGTTCGTTGACAATGGAATTGTGCCGGGATAAATTACCGTTATACATTTTTGCGCAAATCAATAGCTCTTTTATTCAGAGCGCATGGCGATTGAAAGGCGGAGGTTCTTTGATAGCGGATAAATTGGGGGAAAACATTCGACAAATGGGAGGGACGATCATTACCAAAGCTAAGGCAACAAAATTGTTGGAAAAAGACGGGCGTATTTCTTCAGTACAATTCAATGATGATGAGCACATTGAAGGAAAATATATCATTTCTAATCTGCATCCTGCTTTGACTTTGCTTTTGATGGACGACAGTAAATTTGCAAAAAAGATGTTTTGGAGACGAATACCGAACCTGCAAAATACGTATGGTATGTTTACAGCGCATTTACAATTAGAAAAGGGGCGAATTCCTTACCTGAACAGAAATATTTGTCTTTATAAAAATCAAGATCCTTGGGATTGCGGTTATGCGCCGAATAAAAAAGGCTTATCTGCGCTCATTTCGTTTCAACCGCCTCAAGACGGATCGTCTTATACGGAAAATATAGATATTCTTACGCCGATGTATTGGGAAGAAGTTACCGATTGGGCTTCTACGGCTGTTGAAAAACGCGGCGACGAGTATAAAGTTATGAAGCGGCAAAAAGCTGAAACATGTATCGAGTTAGCGGCCGAATATATTCCAAACTTAAAAGGCCATATCGAGAAAATTTATACCAGCACGCCGTTGACTTACCGAGATTATACGGGAACTATCAATGGTTCGGCTTATGGAATAAGAAAAGATCACAACAGCATGTTACAAACCATGTTAACGCCGCAAACGCCTATATCAAACCTTTTTTTTACAGGGCAAAATCTCAGTTTACATGGCATTTTAGGCGTTTCCATGACCTCTTTCTTTACCTGTGCAAAAATTGTCGGAATGGAAAATTTGGCAAAGGATTTGCATTTGTGAAGAAGTGATAGATTTAATAGAGTTCATAAAAATAATATCAAATGAAAAAGATTGCAATTTTATTCCTGTTTTGTATAGGATGCGTCGTGACTGGAGCGCAGACGATCAATGAAAAAGATAAAGCTATCGTTGAAAAAATAAAACAAAACAACTTAAAATATCAAACTATTACAAGCGATCTCAAGCAATCGCGATATGTGACGATCTTAGATGAAGAGTTGTACTCTGAAGGAACGTTTTTTTATAAAAAGCCGGATCAATTAGCGATAGAATATAAAGAAGGGGACGCGATGATTGTCAACGGCGAAAAATTTGCGATGTTAATAGGCGGTAAATTAAACGAAACTACCGCTCAAGCTAATTCTAAAATGGGCGGACTTAAGGCTATCCTCACCGCTTTTTTGGAGGGCGACCTGATGCAACCCGAAGCGACAAAGATAACCTGCTTTGAAGATGCTCATTACTATATTTTTACAGTTGAAATAGATGAAAATCTGATTCGTGGAGAGATTGCGCAAGTCGTAGCTAATTACGATAAAAAAAACTTTTCACTTTCCTTATTGAAGATCATTGAAACCGATGATAGTTATACTATCTATGAATTAATAAATAAAAGATTCAATAATGCTATTCCGGAAGAGAAATTCAATATGACTAAAAGACAGATGGAATAGCAATGCTTCTCCTGACTTGTCCAAATTAGTGCGACAAATTCAATTTAGTTAAAAAAAGCTCCATCTCTTTACTCAACTTGTCCTTATTCTGATTTCTTTGTCAGTTATCAAATTGAGCATTCGAGCATCAGTGATTTTTTTTAGCCTCAGTGATGAATTTTTTAATGGATTTACCTGTTGACAGTTCTACATGCTTTGAAATAACAAGCGCCATGAAACAGATCAAAATATGCAGTCTTATTGGCTCTTCCCTG
>JAIRTP010000019.1 GCA_031254805.1 Bacteroidales bacterium | reverse complement strand
GTTCAATTCCATTTTACTCCAATCGCTCTCTTCCGAAACGGATTTCGATTGGCACGCCGCCAACGTACATATTGCCGCCGTCATGATGAATAATTTTAATTTCACGATTTTATTATTTTGTTAGATATATACATTTTGGCAACGCCCCCGACGAGGATCATTGCTATTGCGAATAAAAGCGTTGACACAATGGGAATGAACGTTCCGTAACGGAGATATGCCAAAAAGAAAACAATAATGCAAAAAGAGGATGCAATTAAAAAACATAATGCCATTTTTAGCATTAAAACCATCCTGAAAGCCATTGCATATAATGCTTCTGCATTTTCATATTTCACGATAATTAATGGGCGCCTCATTGATGCTTTCTTTTATACGCAATTCATGCGATTTTTACTTTTTCCAATATTTATCGACAAATTCTTGTTTGATATTAACCTCTTCCGGTTTAAAATATTTCGTAAATAACGCCCACGTTTTATCCAACATTTCAGTTGTATTAAGATTGACGTCGATAGCCAAAATATCTTTTGAATAATTTTTTGCAAACGCTAAAGCCCGTTCGTCATAATCGGTCAAATCAAATCCGTTCTCCATTTTCGTTTTTGCATTGGCGGCGTCAGAATAAAGCCTAACGGCGGCGTTCATTACTTGCGGATGATCTTCGCGCGTTTTTTTACCGATAACCAATTGTTTCAAACGAGAAAGTGAACGAAACGGATCGACGATAACTTTTCCCGTATCCGAATCGCGACGGAGATATAACTGTCCTTCGGTAATGTATCCTGTATTATCCGGCACAGCATGAGTAATATCTCCTCCCGATAAGGTGGTAACGGCTATAATCGTAATAGATCCGCCATTAGGAAATTGTACCGCTTTTTCGTAAATTTTCGCCAAATCGGAATAAAGCGAACCCGGCATAGAATCTTTTGAGGGAATTTGATCCATCCTGTTCGATACAATCGCCAAAGCATCAGCGTAATTGGTCATATCCGACAACAGCGCCAAGACTTTCTCTCCTTTTTCAACGGCAAAATACTCCGCCGCCGTTAACGCCATATCGGGAATCAATAATCGCTCTACAGAAGGATCTTCCGTAGTATTGATAAACGATACGATACGATCAAGCGCGCCGGCGTTGCTAAATACATTTTTGTAATAAAGATAATCGTCGTTTGTCATTCCCATTCCGCCCAAAATGATCTTATCCGACTCGGCGCGTAAAGCGACGGTGGCCATTACCTGATTATACGGTTGGTCGGGATCGGCAAAAAACGGAATTTTTTGACCAGTCACCAAAGTATTATTCAAATCAATACCCGCAATCCCCGTTGCAATAAGCTCCGACGGTTGCTTGCGACGAACCGGATTTACCGACGGACCTCCAATTTCCACCTCTTTTCCTTCCGGAATCGGGCCGCCGTCAATCGGATCGCCGTAAGCGTTAAAAAATCTTCCCGCCAATTGAGTCCCCACCTTTACAGAGGGCGCTTTTCCCATAAAAACGACCTCCGCATTGGTCGGAATACCTTCAGTACCGGCAAATACCTGCAGAACGATCTCGTCGCCTTGAATTTTTACCACCTGTGCCAAACGACCGTCGACAGACGCTAATTCGTCGTTACCTACGCCCGTAGCATGCAATGCGCACGTCGCTTTGGTGATCTTCGATATTTTCGTATATATTTTTTGAAATGCTTGTGCCATAACAATTTATGCATTTATTATTATATCCTTATGCAACGTTTTCTTCCTTTTCAACATTAAGTTGTTGTTCAATCAATTGGTCTAACTCCATTTTTGCTTTGTTGAAAGCAGCTTCTTTGAAGTGAGAATAATTCATCTGTTTGCAAATATTGATGAGTTTTCTGAAAAATTCAGAAACTTGAATGAATCCTTCAAAAGTAAAGTTCTGACGACAAATGCCTAATATGAGGTCAAGCATATATTGTTGGCGTTCTATCGGCGTTACCGCGTCGATTTTATCAAAAGCGTCTTGTTGGAGGATCACGAAGTCGATCAATTCGGATTTCCAGAAAGTTTCATGATAATCGATCGGCACGCTGTCGTCTCCCAAAATATTAATCTGTTCGGCAATCTCTTTACCTCGCAACATTCTTGTTTTCAATTCATATACTTTATCGACCCAATCCTCTGAGATCTGTTTGGCAATATATTCCTGAAATTCGGGATATTCCAAATATTTTGAATAAGAATCGATTGTATTAATTGCCGGATAACGCTTTTTGTCTGCCCGTTCTTGCTCTAAAGCGTAAAAACAACGCGCCACTTTCTTGGTATTTTCCGTAACGGGTTCTTTCAAATTTCCTCCGGCAGGAGAAACTGTTCCGATGAACGTGATCGACCCAGAGGCGTCGTCTTCCAAATAAACAAAGCCCGCTCTTGCATAAAAGTTTGCAATGATTGCCGACAAGTCCATCGGGAAAGCGTCAGGACCGGGCAGCTCTTCCAAACGGTTCGACATTTCGCGTAACGCTTGCGCCCAACGGGAAGTAGAGTCGGCCATAAGCAACACCCTCAATCCCATCGAACGATAATATTCAGCAAGAGTCATGGCGGTATAAACTGACGCTTCGCGGGCGGCAACCGGCATGTTTGACGTATTCGCAATAATAATCGTCCGTTCGGAAAGCGTTCTTCCTGTGTGCGGGTCGATCAAATGCGGATATTCGGCAAAGATCTCCACCACTTCGTTAGCGCGCTCGCCGCAGGCCGCCATAATCACAATATCAGCTTCCGCTTGCTTTGCAATGGCATGTTGCAAGACAGTTTTTCCCGTTCCAAAAGGTCCCGGAATAAACCCCGTTCCTCCTTCCACAATAGGATTGGCCGTATCGATCGGACGAACGCCCGTTTCTAACAATTTAAAGGGACGCGGTTTCTCTATATATGCCGTGATAGCTTTTTTTACCGGCCATTTTTGGATCATATTCAACTCATGATCTTTTCCTTCGCTATCGGTAACGACCGCCACTTTATGAAAAATATTATATTCTCCTTCCGGAGCGATCTCTTTTACGGTACATGTTCCTTGAAAATTGAAAGGAATCATGATCTTTAAAGGCTGATGGTTTTCTATCACTTCGCCAAACCATCTTCCCGCCGACAAAAGCGCGCCCGGCCTTACCAAAGGCTTAAAATTCCACAATTTTTCTCTATCAAGCGGATAGGTATATTCTCCTCTTTTCAGAAAAACGCCTTCCATTTTATCAAGGTCGTTTTGTAATCCGTCGTAATTTCTGGAAAGCATGCCGGGACCCAAAGTCACTTCGAGCATGTGACCGGTAAATTCTACTTCGTCGCCCACTCTCATTCCGCGCGTACTTTCGAAAACCTGCACGTAAGCGTTTTTGCCAATCACCTTAATAACTTCCGACATCAACTTTGTGCCGCCGGTCAGAATATAGCATATCTCGTTTTGAGAAACAGGCCCGTCGACCGTTACCGTTACCAAGTTTGACACAATTCCGTTTACAGTTCCTTTCGTTGCCATTATATATTATTTAAAATTTATAAACATTATAACTTGATGATAAAATATTTGAAGTTCAACGGTTTAAATCTCTAATCAAAGTTTGCTCATGTCGGCTGATCCTTGCCTCAGATTATCAATAATTTCGATGAATATCTCTTTTCCGCGTTCCGCATTTAAAAGAATCCAGCGTTCAAGCATTTGCAACTTAAAAATAAATCCGACAACGCGTTCGATCGAAAAATAGTTGAAAAAATTTCTCTCGTCAATCCAATTCCACCGTAACTGATCAACTTTACGCTCTTTTTCTATCAAGTCGGTCTCTTCATCGATACGGCGTACTTCGTCAAATTCTTCGAAAATATCCGTCAATCCGAAATCGCGCGCATTGGAAGTGCGTAATGTTTGCGCCACTTCATTATTCCCGACGATATATGGAAGATATTCCTGTCCGTTGCGTCGAGCCGCAAGAGCTGTCAGGGTATTATTGATATTAAGACTTAATTCCGCCCATTCGCAAACAAATTTATTTTTGGAGGTCAAAAGAAAATCATAGTAAAGACTCGCCAACTGGTCTTCCCAAAAAAGTTGATGAAGCCCTTCCTCGCCTGTCAAATAATCGACGATAAACTCCAGAAAATAAGAAGGAATCTTTTTATTTTGCGGTTTGTCGACCTCCTTGATCTCTTGCACCATATCGGCTAAATTGTCAAATGAAATGGTCCCTTTTTCATTCAGCTCGGCATCTTTATTTTTTAAATATGCCAACAAATTATCATTATCATATTTCAAGAAAAGCGTGTCGACTAACTTTTTATCAGATGAAGACAAAATATCGCTCAACTCTTTTTTGAAGTCCGATACAGTGAATGGGAGCTTGGTATCATCGAACGTGATATCGGGGAGTCCTGCTATGAGCGCGTAATATTGCATGACGATTTAAAACAAAAGTTCAACCAACTGAGGACGCAAGTACGCTTTGAAATAGTCGACAAATTCTTTTTCACCGAAATTAACTTTATAAGAACCGTCGGCCGGAGAGATGGTAAACGATGTATCTTTTCCATTTACCTTCTCTATAGAGACGCCTTTGTCGAGAAGTTCTTTCGCTTTTGTCTCAAAGATATTTTTGAGCTTTTCCGTATCGGAAATCTCTATTATTAAACGCTCGTTTTTAGGCCATTCCGCAACCAATTTCAAAATCAGTTGTTGCATAAAATCTTTATCCTCAAATGCCGTATGGACAAATTTTGATACGATTTTATCGGTAACAAGGTCGGCGATTTCAGATTTCAACGCTTCTACGGCTTGCGAAGCGTATAATTTTAATTCCGATTCTCCGTTTTTCTTGATTTCAGCGACTTTTTTATTGGCGTTTGTTATGATTTCTTCCGCTTCTTCACGGGCCTTTTTCAGTAATGATTCTTTTTCGGATCTCGCTCTTTCAACGATTTCGGACGCTTCTTGCTTTCCTTTTTCAACTCCTTCGTTATAAAGTTTTTCTGTGAGCGCTTGTATTTTGTTATCCATATCTGAAATAAGTTTTTTTTAATTACTGGCAAAGTTATTTATTTTTTCTGCTCTTACAACTCTTTTGCTCCATTTTTAGTATTTATTATGACCAATTTTTATTCCTTTTTACTATTATTTTATCGGCAAATTCTGTTTTAATTGGCAAAAAAAATGTTTGATTGATAGCGTTTCGTTAAAAACAAAAAGAGGATGCGCCGTACTTTTGACACACCCTCTTTTTTACAATTTTTCTTTCATTACTCCGGATGAATCGCCTCCGTCGGACAAACTGCCGCGCATGTGCCGCAATCAGTGCAGGTTTCGGGATCGATAGAATAGATATCGCCTTCGCTGATAGCTTCAACCGGGCATTCATCTATGCAAGTTCCGCAAGCAATACAATCTTCATTGATTTTATAAGCCATAATTTCAATTTTTTTTTAATAAAACTTGTTATCAAAATTCAAGGCAAAATTAGAGTTTTATTTTGTTATTGCAACAATAAAATTTAAAGATTTCTTGATTTTTAAAATCACAGGCCATTTTTTCAAATAAATATACCTGATTATTATCATGTTTTTTTAATCCCTCCGGGTAAATATTTTTTGTAGCGTCGCGGATTTTTTTGCAAAAACAACGTTGAAGTCAAACCTGCGCTTCAATACCGTCGATCATTTCCAAAAATTCCCGCTCGTTTATCAGTGGAATCTCCAATTCTTGCGCTTTCTCATGTTTTGCAGGCCCCATATTTTCTCCGGCGAGAACAAAAGAAGTATTCTTAGAAATAGAACCGGCATTTTTCCCACCGTATTGTTCAATCATGGCTTTGTACTGATCGCGATTGTAATGTTGAAAAACGCCGCTGATAACAATTGTTTTACCACTCAGCTTATCTGACCGCGTCGTTGCGCTTTCTTCTATCTCAAAACGAAGTCCGTAATTTCTCAAACGTTGAACAATATCCAGATTGCGCTCATCCGCAAAATAATTCCTTATAGCGACGGCAATTTTATCTCCTACTTCGTCGGCTTGTTTCAATTCTTCCTCTGAAGCGGCGATCAGAGCGTTGATATTTTTAAAATGACGCGCCAATTTTTTTGCCACCGTCTCCCCTACATATCGAATACCCAATGCAAACAAAACCCGTTCAAAAGGGACGGATTTAGAGTTCTCGATTCCATTTAAAATATTTTCAACCGTTTTTTCTCTAAAACTGATTCTCTTACTTTTCCCATCCGGATTTTCAATTACCTTTTCCAACCCAAAAAGTTGCTCGTAACGAAGCTCATAAAGATCCGCCGCATTTCGAACCAAATTTTTATCAAATAAAATCTCAATTTTCCCTTCGCCCAAACTCTCAATATTCATCATCTTTCGCACAATAAAATGTTCGATCTTTCCCTTCATTTGCGGCGGGCATCCAAACTCATTCGAACAATAAAATCCCGCTTCTCCCTCCGCGCGTACCAATTCAGTTCCACATGCCGGACAATGCGTGATGAACGACACCGGCTTCGCATCGGGATTGCGGCGCGAGATTTCTACTCCCGTGATTTTCGGAATAATCTCTCCCCCTTTTTCTACGAAAACCCAATCGCGTTCGTGAATATCCAACGCTTGAATAATATCGGCATTATGCAACGACGCCCTTTTAACGGTTGTTCCTGCTAAAAAAACCGGTTTCAGGTTAGCGACAGGCGTTACGACTCCCGTCCTTCCCACTTGAAAATCAACAGAAAGAAGCTCAGTCGCTATACGTTCTGCTTTAAATTTAAAAGCGATAGCCCAACGAGGCGATTTGGCGGTAAAGCCCAGCAATTCTTGTTGTCGGTAGCTGTTTACTTTGATCACAATCCCATCGATATCAAACGGCAACGTATAACGCTTTTCTTCCCATAATTTGATATACTCGAACAATTGCTCCAAAGTATAGCGTTTCACGGCGTAATCCGACGTTTGGAATCCCCATGATCTTGCCGCTTTCAAATTGTCGTAATGATTATCGTAAGGCATGTCGTCGCCGGCAAGAAAATAGAGAAAACAATCTAACCGACGTTTGCGAACCTCCGTCGGGTCTTGCATCTTCATACTGCCCGAAGCAGCGTTGCGAGGATTAGCAAAAGGCGTTTCTTCATTTTCAATACGTTCTTGATTAAGCTGATCAAACGCCTTTCTCGGCATAAAAATTTCTCCTCTGATATCAAAATCTTCCGGATAATTCCCATGCAATTTCAAAGGAACGCTTTGAATTGTTTTTACATTATTGGTAACGTCGTCGCCTTTTTCGCCGTCTCCGCGGGTTACGGCGCGCAACAACTTGCCCTCTTGATAGGTCAAACTGATCGCCAATCCATCAAATTTCAGCTCGCAAACATATTCAGGCGTTTCCGATCCTAATAATTTGCAAACGCGTTGATGAAAATCGGCAATTTCCGCTTCCGAATAGGTATTGCTTAACGACGTCATCGGATAACGATGCCGGACTTGTTGAAATTTTGTCGTAATAACGTCGTCGAATTGTTCTCTTGGAGCGAATTCTATTTTTGCGCTTGTAAACAAGTCGCTTCCAACATGTTGCGTGGGAGAATCCGGCAATGTAAATTGCGGATACAGAATTTCCAGATCGCTTAACTCGCGAAGGAGCATATCGAATTGTTCATCGCTGATCTCAGGTTGATTGTAGAGATAATAATTGTCGTTATGTCTTTTCAGCTCCCGAGTCAGCCATTGTATGCGCTCCTTTATTTTCCTGTCCTCCATGTTAGCGGAAATTTTTAGATTTAAGCAAAAGAAAACATATCTCCATAAGCGTATATCCTCATGGAATTCTATTAAAAAAGTTGACGTCTTATTTCAACTCTTCCAATTTAAATCCGGTTCCATGAAGATTTGTAATTTTTACGTATGGGTCTTCGCTTAAATATTTTCTGAGTTTTGTAATAAAAACGTCCATGCTTCTGCCTACAAAGTAATTATTTTCTCCCCATATCAAAGCTAACGCTTCATCGCGCATAACCAATCCGTTTTTACGTTCGCACAAAAGTTTCAATAAGGCCGCTTCCTTACCTGTCAATACTCTTTTGCCGGAGCCAAATATCAACGTTCGCTCTTTAGTATTAAATTGATATCCACCGATTTGGTAAGTTTTACCGATTTCCGTATTAAATTGCAAACGCCCTTGTTGCATACGTTTTAAAACCGATTTAATACGCAACGCCAACTCTTCCGCATTGAAAGGCTTTAGAATGTAATCGTCGCATCCTACCTTAAAGCCCTTAATACGATCCTCATGCATCACGCGCGCCGTCAAAAAAATAATAGGAACATTAAGATCTTTTTTTCTGATATCCTCCGCCAACGTAAAACCGTCTTTATAAGGGATCATTACATCCAACAACAAAAGGTCAAAATGTTCGCTGTCAAATATTTTTTCAGCGTCTCTTCCATTGTCGCTTGTTGTCACTTTGTAGCCGTTCAATTCGAGATAATCTTTTGTTATTGCGCTAAGGCTCACATTATCTTCTACCAATAATAGTTTAATTTTATTCTCCATGATTTTACTTTTTTCTTAATGAATGATAAGGAAAGTACAATTCAAAAACACTTCCTTTATTCGGTTTACTATAAACTTTTACATATCCTTTATGCGCCTTCATGATATAATCCACATAAAATAACCCCAATCCGTATCCGCTTTCCCTACTAGAACGTTCGGAACGCACGCGATAAAATTTTCTGAATAATTTATTAAGATCTTCTTGTTTTATGCCGATTCCATTATCTTTTACAAAGATATGAATTCCATCCATATCGCTTTTCGTTTCAATTACTATTTTAGGATTTCCTTCCGTATACTTCTCCGCATTATCCAAAAGATTACTTATCGCATTGAATATATGCATTTTATCTCCTATGATAATGAAATCCGAAGCATTGAGGTTAACAGTCAATTCGCCTCCTTTTTCAGATATTTTAAAAGAAAAGACCTCGACTAAATTTTCTATCTCTTGATGAATATTAACCTCCGTCAATCTAAGATGCACGCTCTGAGTATCTAAAGAGACCGAACGCAATAATTGCTCCATTTTCTGTTTTAAATAGAGATTTTCTTTATAGATTAACGAAGCATAATTTACAACGCGGTTAGGATTGTTTGTAATATCCGGCCTCATGATCAATTCCGAGGCTAAACTGATGGACGACATCGGCGTTTTAAACTCATGGATCATATTTCCTATAAAATCAATCCAAGAATCGACCTCTTTTTTTCTTTTAAGATGCAACTTGAAATTAAAAAAAGTGCCGATTAACAAGATCACAAAGCAAAATATGGAAAGAAATAGAATAAAATAGATCACTCTCATATTACGCAATCCTAAACCTTTAAAGCCGACTATCAAGTCGTATGGAATTTGTTGATAAATAGTCGAGGCTCTATAAAGAGGCAACGAAGCGATATCGTCTTCAGGATATTGCACAAAGTTCCCCATAAGGATGTCGGTTTCCCCTCTTTTTACCAATCCCCAATAAACGTCTCCTTCAATTGATAAATTTTCCAAATAATATTTGAGCTCCGCGCTGATCAACTCTTCATATCGCGACATCTCTTCGGCCGAAACCTCATAAAGAAAATCTTGTTGATTTTCAGAGTCGCTAAACCTGAAATGAGAAGTAATTATTTCGTTAGCGCTTTCGTTGAAAGCTATAAAAATATTCTCCGTTATGATCGATTTTCTTAAATCTCGAATCGCTTCAATCCAAGAATATTGGATAAAAAAAAGAATAGTTAACGCTAGTAGCATAAACACAACGGCGATTCGAAAAAAATATACCTCTTTATTTTTCCTTATTCTCATTAATTCAGAAATGATTTGCAAAAATAATAAAACGCATGTTAAAAATCAATATTTTTGTCGCTAAAAAAAATATTTTATGAAATTGGACATTCAACCCGGCCTTACTTTTGAAGCCCAAATGACGGTAACAACTAAAGATAGCGCACGTTCGTACGGATCGGGACTGTTAGAAGTATTTGCCACGCCGGCTATGATCTCTTTCATGGAACAGTGCAGTATGCTGTGCATTGCCGGATTATTACCGGAAAACTGGGGAAGCGTGGGAACGGAAATCCATATCCAACATGTTCGAGCATCATTGATCGGCGCTCATATTTATTGTAAAGCTACTGTAAAAAAAGTAGATGGACGAAAAATAATCTTTTCTGTCGAAGCTTTAGAAGACGATCAAATTATTGGATTCGGATCGCATACCCGTTTTATTGTCAACAATCAAAAATTCATGGATAAACTTCTCAACCCTTAATAGGAGCGTCGTATAAAACAACCGGAATTACCTGTTTCAAGAAACAATCTCGTCCGTCAATATAATTTTGAGCGCTTTATCATCTAAAAGGTCGATTCAAACTGCTTCAAAAACCGAAGATCGTTCTCGAAAAAGAGCCTTAAATCATTCACTTGATATTTCAACATAGTTATCCGTTCAATACCCATTCCAAAAGCAAATCCGGAATAAACTGTACTATCGATTCCGCACGCTTCTAATACGTTCGGATCGACCATGCCGCATCCTAAAATCTCAACCCAACCGCTATATTTACAGATATTGCATCCTTTGCCTCCGCAAATATTACAAGAAATATCCATCTCGGCGCTTGGTTCGGTAAAAGGGAAATAGGAAGGCCTCAAACGAATTTGCGTCTCCTTATTAAACATCTCTTTTGCAAAATAATACAACGTTTGTTTCAAATCGGCAAAAGTCACATCTTTATCAATATATAATCCTTCAACTTGATGAAACAGACAATGCGCGCGAGCGGAAATAGCTTCGTTGCGATAAACGCGTCCGGGAAAAATCGAACGAATGGGCGGTTTTGTCGTCTCCATCACGCGTATTTGAACCGACGAAGTATGCGTTCGCAGCGCCACGTCCGGATCCTTTTCGATAAAAAAAGTATCCTGCATATCTCTTGCAGGATGGTCCGGCGCGAAGTTCAAAGCTGTAAAAATATGCCAATCATCCTCAATTTCAGGCCCCTCTGCAACGGTGTAACCGATATTGCCAAATATTTCACAAATTTGTCTTCTGACAATTGCAAGAGGATGCCTGCCGCCCGAAGCATAAAAGGACACAGGAAGCGATAAATCATTTGAAACGTCGCCCTGAGGAATACTGCGTTCCAAATCCTCCTTCAACATATTCAATTTGTCTTGAATGCCGCTCTTTAGTTCATTCAATTTTTGTCCCAGTTCTTTCTTCTCTTCTGCCGCAACATTCTTGAATTCCTGAAACAACTCCTGCACTTCGCCTTTTTTTCCTAAATACTTTACTTTCAGCGCTTCCAATTCTGTTATGGAGTCGGCCTTCAACTTTTGCGTTTGCTGTAATATCTCTTCTATTCTCTCTTTTATCTTCATCAAATACAATGTAAAATTTACTTTTTACTCCTCTTTCGGTTCTTTTATCGTTATTGTAATCTTTATTGAATCTTTCGGCTTATCCGGCGAGATAATTTTCACTTTGGAGATTTTATCCACAACGTCCATTCCTTTCGTAATTTCGCCAAAAACGGTATACGATCCGTCGAGTTCCGGAGCGCCTCCTTCAGATAAGTAGACGCTTCTTTGCAAGTCGCTAAATTTATATATCTGCTCCTCTTCAATGAGTCTCTTCGCCTCTTCCTCAAACGGTTTGACAAGCTCCAACATATCTGTTTTTTTACGATCTTTTATGGCTTTTTCCAATTTTTGTTTTAATTGAGGATCCGTCGATTGATGAAATAATCGCATCGCAAGATTCTGTTTATAATCCTCGGATTCCGCTCTTTGCAATTCGATTTTATTCAAAAATTCTTCAGTAATATCAACTCCCTGCACAATAAAAAATTGCGATCCGGAAGATACTCCTTCATAATTAAAACGGGAATTAGGCCATGCCGCCGATAACGCTCCCTTTTTATGAATATGTTCAGGTTTTACTTCATTAGGGATAGTATATTCCGGATCTGATTTTCCTTCCTTATTACTTCCTCCTTGAATATAAAGTCCCGGAATAATTTTATTAATATCCGACTCTTCGTACCAGCCTTCTTTGATTAATTTCATAAAATTATCGCGATGCAACGGCGTATCGTCGTACAAAAATCCTTCAATTTGCCCAAATGGAGTCTCTATAACAAATTCGACAGGTTTTGTTTCCTGTGCACAAACTTGAAAAATACTCAACAAAAATATTATGCCTGCGAAATATCTCTTCATGACTATTTAATTTTAATTTTCATGGTTACGGCTTCTACGGGGACGTCGTTTGCGCCCGTTTTCACCGCCGCAATTTTATCCACGACATCCAATCCTTTGGTTAGTTCGCCAAATACGGTATATGATCCGTCAAGATGCGGCGTTCCGCCGATGGTAGAATATTCCTTAATTTGTTCTTCCGTATAACTGAAAGGATTCTCTACGCCCGCCAACTTTTCCGCTTCCTTCACATAAGGTTCCAGCAACTTTTCTGCTTCTTCATACTCTTGCGATTGAATTTTTGTCTGAATTGTCTGAAATATTTCCTGGTTTTCAGGTTTTTGGAGAATCTTCATCAAATGTTGATCCAGATTTCCTTCCATGGCGCGACGTTGGTCTACAATTTGATTCAACATGGCGGGAGCAGTTACCGTACCTTGTACGATATAAAACTGGCAACCGGAAGAAGCCTTTTCAGGATTTACCTGATCGCCCATTCGCGCCGCCGCTAAAGTTCCTTTTTTATGAATATGATCATTCCTGAATTCCGCAGGAATGGTATAACCGGGATCTACTCTTCCGTCTTTATTATGTCCGCCTTGTATCATGAAATTATTGATAACCCGATGAAAAGGAGAATCGTCGTACCATCCTTCATTGACGAGTTTTACAAAATTATCCCTGTGCAACGGCGTGTCGTCGTAGAGAAATCCTTCAATATTTCCATAACTTGTTTCGATGATAAATTCGACCGGTTTTTCTTTTTTTTGTGCATTGACGCTCATAATTGTAGCTGTTAATAATACTAAAACTGTAATTAAATTCTTTTTCATTTTATTCATTTATTAATTCGATTTTCATAACAACATTATTGATAGGACGATCGCTACGATCTTTTTGTACCGCCGCAATTTTATCGATCACGTCCAAGCCTTCAATAACTTCTCCAAACACGGTATATTGAGCGTCTAACATCGGCGTTCCGCCAACTTTTTTATAAATTGCCATTTGCTCTTCCGTATATATTCCTTTATTGTCTAATTCTTCCTGAGCGACCGGTTTTCCTTGTACAATATAAAATTGCGAACCGGAAGATTCTCGTCTCGGATTGACTTGATCGCCTGTGCGAGCCGCCGCCAACGCTCCTTTTTTATGTATAAATTGAGGTGAAATTTCTGCCTGCAAAGTATATCCCGGTCCTCCGCTACCCAATGGCGCTCCGCTCGGAGAACCTTTTGATTCGGGATCGCCGCCTTGTATCATAAAACCTTGAATGACGCGATGAAACAATAGCCCGTCATAAAATCCTTCATTGATCAATTTGATAAAATTGTCGCGATGAATCGGAGTTTCATTATATAAAACGCCGATTATTTCCCCTTGCGGCGTAGTAATTTTAAACTTTTGCCCATCTATTTCAACTAATTGCGATTTAGGCGTAGCCTTTTCTTCCGGCAACGCTTTTTCTTTTACGGCTTTATTTTCATTTGCCTTATTATTTTTCTCTCTGGATTGCGAAGCCGTATTGCCGCATCCCGCCATTGTAATAAAAACAATCATTAAGAGGGATAAAGAAAATCTTTTCATGATGATCATCTGCTTTTTCATTGTTAAACTTATATTTTATTTATGTTTAAAACTCTTTTTGTCTGCTCTCGGAATAGCATTTTCGGCATAAAGCTTCGTAGCTATCCGTTTCGCCAATCACGACCAATTGATCGTTGTCAATAGTACGATGCGTATGATGAGCCAAGTTGCCGCATTTTACGCAAATAGCATGTACCTTAGTGACATACTCCGCCGTCGCCAATAAAGCGGGCATCGGTCCGAACGGCTCTCCCAAATAATTCATATCCAAACCCGCCACAATAACACGAACGCCCATCGAAGCCAATTTATTACATACGGAGACAAGTCCATCGTCAAAAAATTGCGCCTCGTCGATGCCGACGACCTCCGCTTCTCCGGCATAAAATAATATCTCCGAAGCCGACGCAACCGGCGTAGAGCGCACGCTATGGGCATCGTGAGAGACAACCTCTTCCGGAATATAACGCGTATCGATAACAGGCTTGAATATCTCTACTTTTTGTCTCGCTATTTGAGCGCGTTTTAATCTCCGGATCAATTCTTCCGTTTTTCCGGAAAACATTGATCCGCAAATCACTTCAATAAATCCCCGATGTTCTCTATTTTGTTCTAAAAACATATTTACGAAACGATAAGGCCGCCGATAAGCTCGTTAATATCTTTTACGCCCTGTTCAAAGCAATATTCTTCAATTCCTTCTACAATTTTTACGGTAATTTGCGGATCGATAAAATTTCCCGTTCCGACTTGTATGGCGGTAGCTCCCGCCAATAAAAACTCTATGGCGTCTTTAGCGTTCATGATCCCTCCCAAACCGACGACGGGAATTTTAACCGCTTTTGCCACCTGCCAAACCATTCGTAAGGCTACCGGTTTTACTGCCGGGCCGCTCAGACCGCCCGTTATTGTCGATAAAACAGGCTTGCGCGTATGAACGTCGATAGCCATTCCCAACAAAGTATTGATCAAAGAGACCGAATCCGCTCCGGCTTCCTGCGTCGCTAAGGCAATATCCGCAATATTGGTCACATTAGGAGACAATTTGACAATTAAGAGTTTATCATAAACTTTTCGTACGGCCGCCGTCACTTTAAAAGCCGATTCGCATTGCGTTCCGAAAGCCATGCCTCCTTTTTTTACATTGGGACATGATATATTCAGCTCAATGGCAGGAATTTTCTCCAACGCATTAATTTTTTCCGCTACGGAAACATACTCTTCGATCGTCGACCCGGATACGTTCACCATAACATGGGTATTGTAATGATTGATTGCCGGATAAATCTCTTTCACAAAAACGTCGACTCCTTTATTTTGCAATCCCACCGCATTTAACATGCCCGCAGACGTTTCCGCCATGCGCGGATAAAGATTTCCTTCGCGATGCGTTCCGGTCGTTCCCTTCACAATAATGCCTCCCAAACGATCGATGTCTATAAAATCTTCAAACTCCGGGCCGTAACCGAAAGTTCCCGAAGCGGTCATAACCGGATTCTTAAAAACGACGTCTTTTATCTTAACGCTGAGATTTATATTTTTCTCCATGATCAATTATCGCAATAATTTTGTTTTGTCGTCGTGAAATTTTTTAATATGCTGAAATCAAAGACCGGGCCGTCCGTGCAAACGCATTTGCGTCCTTCGACAGTTTCCGTAACGCAGCATAAACAGGCTCCTATTCCGCACGCCATGGTATTTTCCAAAGATACTTCGCAAGGAATCTCATGTTTTTCCGCATATTTCGCCACATTTTTCATCATAGCGTCAGGCCCGCAAGCGCAAATTCTTCCATACCTTTCAGGATGACGCAAAATAGAATGATCCGTTACGTAACCGCGTTCTCCTACAGAACCGTCTTCCGTTGTAACAAACACATTTCCTAATGCGCGATGCTCTTCCACGCCAAACAAAGTATCTATATCGCGCGCTCCTATTAAAATGTCGGGCTTCATGCCGATCTCGTTTAATTTTCTCGCCAAATAGCGTAACGGAGCCAATCCGCAACCTCCTCCAATCAATAAATAATCAACTTTTTCAACCGTAAAACCGTTGCCTAACGGATAAAGAATATTTACCAAATCTCCCGGTTGCAATTGACTTAATTTCTTCGTTCCATCGCCTACAATGCGAATTAAAAAGCTGATAATTCTATTTTCCTCATCTACGTCGTGTATCGATATGGGACGTCGCAAAAAAGTAGTCGGCGACCCGTCAACGCGAATTTCCACAAATTGCCCGGGCAAAATCGATAATAATTTCGTATCCGATTGCACCTTCAACAGCAAATGTTCCTTGTTGACTTTTACATTTGAAAGAACCTTAAAATCTTTTACTTCTTTCATCTCTTATTTTCCTTTCGTAAAGCCGAAACGCTTAATATATGGATTTAAATTACTTGTTTCATACATTTCCCGCACAACGAATCTTCCCCGTCGATAATCTTTAAGATACGCGATCCTGCAGGAAGATTACTGCAATCAAGATCAGCATTCTCGCTTCTTTTTTGCAAAAGTACGAAAAAAGTTGTGAGATATGGAGAATGAATTATAAGAGCTAATCATTTGTCGCTCCATGCAGAGTCAAGATATCCTTATGAAGGGATGCAAAATTTTTAAGTTGTAAAAATGCCTGAAACGAAATTCGACGCAGCCAAAGGCGGAATTTTTTAAAACCGAGCGTCGTTGAATCGCGAAGGACATACACGCCGTCGGCGGCAAAATCTTGCTTTCAGGTAGCGCGATACCGGCGCTTTTCTCCCGCAAGTCGTCGGCCTGCATAAAAAACAGGATACAAACGCGCTGTTTAAAAAGCAGGATTAAAAAAATGAAAAAGAATACCGCCGGATCTTCAGAAAATCCGTCATATCTCGTCTATTTCGCACCGCTAAAAGAAACGTCTCTCTCTCGAAAAACGTCAAGACGAATTAATCCCTCTTCTTATATAAAATTAACAAAAACAATCAGGTAAAGTAATTTTTTTCTCCCTATCAATTAATTTTGACTTATATAAGTCGGTATTTATACCTAATATAAGCGAGATAGTTCATTTATATAAGCCGCATATTTTACTTATATAAATGAAGAAATAATTCGTACCTTTGAAAAAGTTAATTTATAGTGATAAAAAGATAACTTTCCCTTGAAGAAAAGATTAGTTGACAAGAGGGAAAACATAAAAACAATAAGGAGAAATGGTATGAGCATACAGTACAAAATGGTGAAGAGAACAGATTACATCAATGCCGAAGAAGAAAAGAAAACAGGTTATTATCCGCAAGTAGTTCGCGCGGGAACCATAGGAATCAAAAAACTTTGCAAGCAGGCGACACACGGGACGTCTTTAAACGCTTTTGAAGCCGAGATTGCGCTACGAATGGTTTTAGAGCAAATTGAAAAGGAGCTGTTAAACAGCCATAGCGTTTGCTTAGAGGGTTTCGGGACCTTTTCGCTCACGGCCGAAAGCCGGCGCGTAGAGAATCCCAATTCCATACGCGCCGAATCCATAAAAGTCAAGCGGATAACCTTTATTTCGTCCAGAACAATAATGAACCGCATTAAAAATGCAAAGTTTGTCAGAGCGGTTACGCTTAGTTAGTTCAGCGTTCAATTCCAAACTTGATTCGGAACGACGTCAAGGCTGACGCGCAAGACTTTGCGCATCTATAAATCGACTTATTTCTTAAGCTTATTATTCCGGAACTTAATGAGATAAATCCCTGATTAACGAGCGGCTAATTGCAATCGGACAAATACTGATTGTTTACCTGTTCAGAATCATTTTCCGCACTGCGACGTCTTCTCCGTCGATAATCTTTAAGATATACAATCCTGTCGGAAGATTGCCGCAATCAAGTTTTGCGCTTTCGGATATATTTTTAAAAGTTCGTACAAGTTTCATAGCGGCAGTATATACATAGACTGTAGCGTTGGCTATGTTTACGATTTCGAATGTTCCTCTGTTCGGATTTGGAAAAACTGTAAGATCGTCGTCAGCAAGCGCTTGAAGCCGTTTGTTTGGAATAATGGTCGCCTGCGCCTGATTGCCGCATTTGTCCGTAACCGTCACCCGCAACGGACTCTTACATTCTGATTCCGGAATAGTTTGCTTATTAACATATTGGCTTGGGATAATGCAGTTGAAGCCTTGCAATCCTCCTCCTGGCGAAATATATTCCCAATGATAGGCGTAAGGCGGGAAGCCTCCCGATACATCGGCTCGATATTCTCCCAGCAGATTATTAAACGCTATTTGATGCATAATAGAAACCGTTGGGTTCGGTACTGGCGCGCTAAGTGTTATCGGACATTTACCTTGTATTAATATGCTTTTCCATACAATATTCTTACTCAAAGCGACTATATCGGCGGCAGCTTGCACGCAAGGAGCTCCAGCATTGACATCAATAATAGGGTCTCCGGTTTTAATTTCGTAATACATTAAATTGGATGGATCGTTTACATGCTGCAAAAGAAGAATATGCCCTATTTCATGGAGAAAAGCTTGGTAAAAGCTAAGTTTCGATCCCACCGGAGTAGTAAGACTGTAATTCCACGGATCTGAATTACTTATTTGAATAGTTGCTCCGGTTAAATAAAATTTTCGTTCTTCTTCGGAGCCGCTAATATCGTACCCCGGAAGAAAATTTCTACTTACTTTCATGCCATTAACAGCGCCAAAATAAATGAGGTTCTTAAATTCGTTAATGAATTTATCATTTATATATATAAAATTTCCGGCTTGATCTCTTTCAAGTACAATGCTTATATTCAGCAAAGCAGACCATTTATTTAAAGCGGCCTCGATGGCGGTAACGGCCGGCTGATTGCCTTGTACGCTGGTATGTAGCGTAAAGACAAAATCGTGATCGCAGGCTAATTTAGCCAAATAGGTTCTTTGTATGAGAAGGTCATGATCGCGGTAATTAGTAAACGACCGCCGGATATTTAGGGCGGTAGCGCTTTGACAACTATCTGCTTTTCCGGCAGTTTGAACCTGAATGGGACCCGTTCCCGCTCCGCCGCGGTAGTCTTTATCGAAATCTTCCTCATAGCCTTTATAGACCAAGGAAGGAACCACTACCTTGATTTCGGTATCGCTCCACGACACATAATATTGATCATCCAACCCTTTTAAGAATGTGGCGCCGCCGTCGTCGGCAGATGAAAATTGAACGATCCCCCGCCGACTACCGAAATTGACTCCTTGAATGGTTAATATCTGCCCGACGCCGGCGTCGACGGTAATAGCGCTCAGGTTGGTTGTGATTTCAGGCTCGCCCGCAGGAATAAAAGAATCGATATATGTGGTCATGCTATAGCATATTTCATCTCCAAAAGGCTCGTTGGCTGTAAGCGTATAGGTTGAACTGTAACAGGTGGTATGGGTATTGTTAAATAATATGCCGAACGTCGATTTGGCCGGATTGGGGAGTATCTCTATCCGGAAATGCAATATTCTCTTGGGCGTTGAACTCAGTTGAAGCCGGGCAGGATTGTTTATTTTTACGCCGAAAATCACTTGGAATACATTTTGAACGCCGCCTCCCTGAATATCGGTAATTTGATACAGCATGTAATTGTTAAATTCGCTATCGATGGTCGCCTCTATTTTACCGGCGCCGACAACATTCGTTCCGAAAACCGCCGCATTATATTCAATCAGGAAAGGGGTTCCGTCGAAATAGACATTCGGATTGTTGGACGACGCCATAAGGTCAAATTCAAGATAGGATTTGCCGATTGCATCATAGATTACTTCCTGATTAGCCGTCGCCAGCGTCAAGGTATCGTTATTGGTCGCTTTCGAACTTCGCGGGCTTTTTTCCCCCTCGCTATCCCATTTCCTGCGGATGATCTCTTGGGTGGCAGAGTCAAAATCACGCCGGTAATCAATCTCAGGCGTATACGCAGGAACCGGAACTTTCGGAACGGTAATACCTTTATACCGGCTCATATACTCATATAACTCTTGGCGGTTATTAAATATCAATCCGTTTAATCCGCCGATCCGCCCGTCTCCCCAAAATCCTATACACGCTCTTTCTTTATTCTGTATCGGCTTGAATTTGGGTTGCGGATAGTCTTTTGATTTATCCGGATTTTCAGGATAATCCGATTTCATAAGAAATTGTATAGAAGAATATGTATCGCTTATGGAAAGACCGTTATCCCTTCCCAATGAAGTATCTGAAGAAGATATTTCTTCCAAAAATTCCCATTCGGATGTAGGGAGCTTATATACTATGCCTCCTTTTTTCATAAAACTAATGGTTTTTCCAGTCAAGCCGCTGTCTCCTTTAAATACATGCAATACCAATATCTTAAAGATGCTGTATAGATCATCCGGATTATAGTTTCCTTTTGCATCATAATACTCAAAAAAATTTAAATATTTACACTCAATAATCAAATCCGCTCTTTCAAAGAACTCTTCATCGGTTAGTAAATTTCTCTTGAGATCTATTTGCCTGAGACTGTCTACATATCTATTAATAGGGAGATTTCTGATACTGTCCTGATATCTCTTAGCAAAATTAGTAGAAGATGTTGTCTGTGCCTCAACAAACTGCACGCTTAATAAAGCGACGATAATAAATAATATGATTCTTTTCATTGAATAATGAATTTGAGTTTTAAATAAAATTTCCATGCAAAGGTAGTGAAAAAACTAAGGGATGTATTGTTTTTGAGAGAGAGGCTTTAGCGGATATGCGTTTTTACATTCTGCCGGTTTTATTCTCCGCCTTTTTCGACATTGTCCCATTTCCTGCGGATGATCTCTTGGGTGGCGGAGTCAAAATCACGCCGGTAATCAATCTCAGGCGTATACGCAGGAACCGGAACTTTCGGAACGGTAATGCCTTTATACCGGCTCATATACTCATACAGCTCTTCGCGGTTATTAAGTATCAATCCGTTTAATCCGCCGATCCGCCCGTCTCCCCAAAACTCTATACACGCTCTTTCTTTATTCTGTACCGGCTTGAATTTGGGCTGCGGATAGTCTTTCGATTTGTCCGGATTTTCAGGATAATCCGATTTCATGAGAAATTGGATGGAAGAGTAGTATCTCCTTGGGGAAAGACCGTTATCCCTTCCCAATGAAGTATCGTAAGAGGAGGATATTTCTTCCGGAAGATCCCATTCGGATACAGAAGGTTTATAAATAGTACCGCCCAGTTTTACAAAACTGATCGTTTTACCGGTCAAAGCGGTATCTCCTTTAAATACTTTCAATACCAAGATTTCGGATACGCGGTATATATCCTTGGGATCATAATTTCCTTTTGCGTCGTAAGCTCCAAGAAAATCCACCATTTCCCCTTCAATAATCAAATCCGCTTTTTCAAAAAACTCTTCATCGGTTAGCAAATTTTTTTTGAGATCAATTCGTTTGAGACTGTCGTCATATTCCCATTGTTTTCGGACGGCCTCTCCAAAGTCATTGGCATATTGTGCATTAAGATACGATGCGCTTAATAAAGCGACGATAATAAATAATATGATTCTTTTCATTGAATAATGAATTTGAGTTTTAAATAAAATTTCCGTGCGAAGATAGTGTAAAAATAAGGAATGAATTGTTTTCGAGAGAGAAGCTTTATCGGATGTGGTTTTTACATTCTGCCGGTTTTATTCTCCGCCTTTTTCGACATTGTCCCATTTCCTGCGGATGATCTCTTGGGTGGCGGAGTCAAAATCACGCCGGTAATCAATCTCAGGC
>JAIRTP010000012.1 GCA_031254805.1 Bacteroidales bacterium | reverse complement strand
ATACTACGGCTCCATCGCATACCTTGAATCGTGCGGATTTTTGCAACAACAACTGCATCATAAGCAAACAAAAGTTTGATTACCTCTTGCTTTCCATGTATTGCACGTTCTGTTTGTATACTTTTAATAATCATTCCAATACTAAAAACAAACAATGAATACTAACGGCAAAGATATAAAATATTTGCGAATCACAACAAATTATCAAGAATCTATCTCAAGGAAAATGAATTAAAAGAGAGTAGCGAATTAGGAAAAAAGTCCCCGACAAGGCATAATAACCCCTTCCGGGGCGCCTACGTCATAATTCTATATATTTTTATTATTGATATTCAATCTTATAACAATATAAAATTAGCAAATATAGTTGAAAAATACTACGTCATCGACGAATTCCTCAACAATTTTGAAAAAAGTATTACTCCCGTGTTTACTTCCGGCAGAAGCAGGCAAAAAACAAGAAATCGTGCGGGGAAGATGTCGACAAGCGATGTGATGCTGATTCTAATTCTTTTCCACGCCAAATCGAACATTCCCGCCATCGTTCCGTCGCCAATTTTATCGTTAACATGCTCGCAGGATTAGCCGCATACAGTTTCTTCCCAAAGAAGCCTTCCATAAAAGTTAAATTTCAAGAATATACGCCACAACTCACGCTTATCTCGAACTCAGGTTAATATGTAAAATGCGATGAAACTTTCCATACCGTTGTCCGCAAATATGAATATCGGAAAAGTGATTGGAAACGCATTAGTCTTTATTTTGATTTTTTTTAACAACAAGATGTCGGCGATTAAAATCTTCTTATCTTTGTGCCATTAATTTAAGCTTAAAAATTTACAGTCATGTCAAAAATCAAAGAAATCAGTTTAATTTTATTAACGGGGATTATTATATTATCATATAATTCCTGTACGAAAAATACTTTTGAAAGGCAAGGAGAAATAAATGACAAAGAAACCCCTGTAAAGAATTCTTCAGTTGATATTTTAGAATTTTCAAATGTTTGCCAAAATTTTGAATTAGCGGGAGCGAAGGAGAAAGTGATAGACGCGAGGATTCTTAATTCTCTGAATTTAAATATTTCTGGGTATTCTACTGTAAGAATGTTTGAAATAGATGATGAAAGATTTTTTGTGTTTAGTTGGGATTCGCAAAACAATCAATTATTTGAGGCAGCACAAGAAATTTGTGATAAAGATTATTTCACTTATTATGACCCTGATTTTGCAATACAAATCATAAGTTGTTCAGGGGAAGGAAATGGGTGCCGTATAGGAAAAGATACAGATGGAAATGCTACGATCATTGTTTGTGCAGAACAATAAAATATTGTGATATTCGAATGAAACTGATGAACGTTTAATATAAATTCAAGCAAGTAAAATTTATGGTCAAACTTTAAATTTATAAATTATGAAAGCCAGACAGATTGTTTTAACATTTCTTTTGTCACTTCTAATGGTTACTTTAACCTCTTGTGTAAAAGACTCTATTGAAAAAAATGGGGACATTGAATATTCTTTAAAAGAATCCTCAAAAGATGTATTGCAATTTGATGATGCATATCATGCAATGCAACTCATGGACGCTATAGAAAAATCGATAGCTCCTCATCTTCTTAACTCGATGAATTTGAGCTATTCTAATTATTCTGATGTGAAATTATTCGAAACAAATAGACAACAGGTTTTGTTGTTTGGCTGGAATTCTCAAGACAGTTTATTTTTAGATCTTGCTCGAGAAAGTTGTGATAAAGAAATCTTTTGGAAAAAGGATGAAACGACAGGAGAAACTACCATAAGTTGTTCAGGAGAAGGCTCAGAATGCCATCTTTCTGAATCTGAGACAAGTGTTACTATTATAATTTGCATGCCTCAATGAAAACAGCAAGAATGTATTCCTTATTAGAAAAAGGATTAATTATTTGCTTATTCTCCTTTTTCATATCGTGTTGTATGTCAAAATCTTCTCATGAAGAGGTAATTGTATTGATTCCGGAATATGAAATAGAATTTGACACGCCCAAAAAAATGTCGACATGGAGCTCGCGATTATATGTCTTACCCAATGGGGATACCTGTTTCGCTTCCATTGATCAAATCAATAGAAAGTTAAACTTTTTAAGTTTAAGTTCAAAGAAGATAGTAGACTCCATTGATCTTGATTTTCACAAGAAACAATTGATTGAGGATTTTTATATAATCTCCCCGGATTCCATCCTGTTGGCTTTCATGCCCTCATATTTAGGAAATTTACACGATCGGGCGCTCGTTATGATCAACAGGGAAAAAAAGATTATTGACACTTTCTTTTTGGACGGCCTTCCCGTGAAAACAAAAGCGCACTTCGACACATTGCATAATTATGTCACGGATTATAAAGATTTTCCTCTAATCCATCAAGACGATGTCGTCTATACTTCTCTAAAATATGATGAAAGAATTAATTATTGCGACGGACATGCGTCGTTGGGTTTTATCGACCACCGCAATCATGATGCTTATTCTGAAATTCCCATCTACTTCCCCTGTTATGGCGATCATGATTTCTATACGTACAGATTTAGGCCTCTCCGCGGATGTTTTGATGGAAAAGAGAACCTGTATGCCGCCTTTGGGCATACTCCGACATTATATAAATACAATATCGCTACAAAGGAGTTGACGCAAACATACATTCCTTTTATTACGATAGATTCTATTGCGCCTTATTTTTATACCGATAAGCAATCAACCTATTCTATTCCGGGTTACGACCATTATAAAGGCGAATATATGAATATGAAATATGATCCTTTTAATGAAATCATAATATGGTACGCTCGCGTGGCGGCGGATTCGACGGATAGCCCTTTATGCAAAGATCATACTATTTATACTTTTGCGCTGTTGGATAAAGATATGAATAAAATAGGCGAAGGCGTGATGCCTGAAGGATATTATCGTTCCCTTAAGCCATACAATGGCGGTTTTTTGGCAAATAATAATTTTGCCGACGGTGATAAATTGATTCTGACCTTTTTCAATTATAAAATTGAGAAAAAGCCGTCCGGATACTTGGCAAGTCTCATTAAAGAACGAAAAGATAAATATAATGAAGGCTATGAACATGCCGATATAGATGTGTCCCTACTTCGTTATGCAAACAATATAACGGAGAGTAAGGGATTTTCAAAATTTCTTCTCGTTCCTTTGGAAATGTCATGCGAGACCTGTTTGCCTGCTTATGCCAAAATTATCAAAGAAAGCTTGCCTTCGATGAAGAAAAACAATGACTTAGCAATTGTACTCATCGCTTCCGAACAGAAGAAAGCGGATGATTTCATGAAGATTATTTTTGACGATGCCGCTGTTGATAATGATGCAAAAGCGTTTTTCTATACGGATCTTACAAGGCGATATCTTCATTATGTCGATCTTTGGATCAATCCGCAATATATAGAAGCAAATAAAGAAATCGTTTATAAGAAAATCATCAACCCCGGCGACATGAACTTATTGAGAGAAAAACTTGCAGAATAAAAAAGATTCATAATGAAAAAGAGGCCAAAGCCAAAATATTTTTTTTACATATTTTGGCTTTTGTATTGTCAAGCGTATTGGTAGCCATTTATACTTATTCAATATTTATTATATCCTTGCAAAATAATTCTTTAAATTTGCATCCGCTTCTTTCATACAAAAAAAATAATATATGCGGGTGGTTATTCAAAGAGTACAAAGGGCTTCCGTAACGATTGAGGGAGCGGTTGTCGGAAAAATCAAACAAGGGATGTTGATTCTTTTGGGTATTGAGGAGGTCGATACCGAGGAGGATATTCAATGGTTGTGCGGAAAAATTGCGCAGTTGCGAATTTTCGACGATACCGACGGCGTAATGAATTGCTCCATCGATGAAATTGACGGCGAATTTTTGGTTATCAGCCAGTTTACGCTTCATGCCTCGACAAAAAAGGGAAATCGTCCGTCGTATATTCGAGCGGCAAAACCACATTTCGCCATTCCGATGTATGAAAAATTTATAAATACATTAAGTCGAACGACGGGAAAAGATATTCAAACCGGAAAATTTGGAGCCATGATGGATGTAAGTTTGGTAAACGACGGACCGGTAACAATTATTATCGATACAAAATTAAAAGAATAGAAGATGCAAAAGTCGTTTTATGTCAATACAAATGATAAGGAAGATGTAATTGATATTACGCGCGAGGTGGTAAAAATCGTGAAGGAAAGCGGCATTGATACGGGAATTGTCAATATTTTTATTCAAGGAGCCACGGCGAGTATCGCTATTCAGGAAAATTCGGAGGGCATCGTCCAAAATCAGAGTTTATTATTGTTGGATGATCTGCTCCGTAATAAACAATCCGGCGGCGCCATGCAAGCCGATACGGATAACATTACGGCTCATATGAAAGCTAATATCTTAGGCCCTTCTAAAACGATCCCTGTTACTGCCGGAAAACTTGGCATTTCCATTTGGCAAAGTATTCTTTTATATGAATTTGACGGGCCGAGAAAACGCCGTACGGTAGTTGTGACAATATGCCGTTCTAATTGATAAAAACCTGTGCTGCGCAATATGATTAATTCCGAGAAAAATTTTCTTAATTATTCACAAGAGAACTCTTTGGATGTTGACGGATATGAAAATCAAAATCAACATTTTATAGCGTATGAGCGCAGAAAAAAGAGAACAAGAGATTATTACTGTAATGTAGACATACTTTACGACCGGGCGTCGTATATCAGATCGAAAGGAATAGACAATGTAGAAAAATATCTCAAAGAATTTGAAACAAAGTTTACCGAACGCGGAGGAAAAGTTATCTGGACGGTTGACGAAAGAGAGGCGATCAACGCAATCTTATCGATATTCAATTCCGCTAATGCAAAGAAGGTAATCGCAACCAATTCCGGCGCTCTCAGAGAAATATCTCTCAAACAGCATCTTGGCGTCAAATGTGATTTTTTGGATACGGCGTTTCCTGATTTTATGAAAGAAATTACTGCTAATGAACGTTTCGACGTTACGCGAAAAAATAATAAAGAAATCGCCCAAGCTCTTAAAGAGAGATATAAAGTCGAAATAAATTACCATCCAAACTCGCTGACGCATTTTATTGCAAAACAAATGCAAAGTCGTTTCTTTGACGCGGATATTGCATTTACAGGCGCAAATTTCCTTGTCGCCGACATAGGAGCGATTGCGTTAAGCGAAAATGAAGGAAATATTGCGCGCGCCGTCGCTTTCCCAAAAATTCACATTGTCGTAGCCGGCTATGATAAGATCATTCCTTCGGTCAATGATTTGGAATTGCTGTGGAATATGTTTGCGCTGGCGGGAACTGGCGAGCCTTTAACGGCGTATAATCATTTGATATTCGGTCCAAAGAAACCTTATGAACATGACGGCCCCGAAGAGATGTACGTCGTTATCATCAACAATCAAAGAGACGCCGTTTTGCGATATAGAAAACAACGGAAAGCTCTTAATTGTATCCGTTGCGGCGCATGTTCGCGATATTGTCCCGTATTCAGAACCATCGGAAAAGCCTCTTATCAATCGCCTTATTCCGGTCCGATAGGTTCGATCATCGTCCCATTGATGAGAGACACAAAAGCATATCGTTACTTGGCGTATGCGTCAATTTTAAGCCCCCATCCCGAACATCATTGTCCGGTTAGAATTCCTTTGAACAATTTATTGCTGTATAATAGAGCTTTGTTTATGAAAGAGGGAAAATTAGGAGAGTTTTCCGTGAAAAATGTCATCATGCAACAAAGTTTACGATTTTTAGGAAATCGCGCCATTCTAAATAGCGGAAGAATTAAAAAATCAACTTATTTGGCCTCGATCATCAAAAATCAATGGGGGATGCAACGCATGTTGCCAAAATTTGCAAAGAAAAGTTTTAATGAAACGTTCAGAGAAAAGGCTTCAGATTAATGATGTTATATCAAAGTTTGTACATTTTGTTCGTTTAAGATATCCTTTCCTTTCGGCATATACATATAATCAATTCGTTCGCCGATCTTTCCTCGCACAATTTTAGAGAGCTGTTGAGCAAATGGTTTTGCTCGGTAAAAGGATCGCAAACCTCTTAGAATATGGAGAACAATTACAATTTGCAATCATCAACAATAAACTTCGGAACATCTTTCTCCATTTTATGTAGGGCGTCAAGTGTTAGTGATTTATTATCAAAATCATTATGAGCGTCGTAATACCGATATGAGAAATAAAGGCCATAATATCGTAACACAGAATTTTTTGAATCTAACAAAGCCTCAAAATCGCTTTTCTGAATTGAGACGTAGTCTTTACAAAATTGGTCGATCATTATCATATTGAATAACGCCGTTTCCTCTGCTTTACCTTTGCCTCCTTTATGAATTCTATGCCATCTTTTCCCGTCAGAATAGCTAATACCTGTTTTTAATGGCAACAAACAAGCTATACCCATTCCAATGGGAATAGCTCCTAATAACAGCCAAACAAGATTAGGATGAATAATGAATATCGCTAAAAATAGAATCCCTGCTAATAATGATGCGATGGGACCGCCGAGTAAAATCTTCGCCCATACTTTCATATTGTCTGCATCGTTTTTAACAGGAAGCGTGCCTCCTACTCCGAACCATAAAACAACATTTTTTTCAAAATATAAATGAAGTCCATCTTCTTTTCTTTTAATACCAATAGGCCCAACAACAAACATAAACAATTTCCATCCGTGCGCCAGACCTACTACAACATGTCCCAATTCATGAATAACAGCAGAAATCCAATATGCCAACAAGGCAAAAGAAATAAAAATAATAATATCAAAAAAAATATTCATAATACTTACTTTTTAACGTTTTTGGTATAAACATTTAAGTCGCTGTTGATTTTGGAAAAACATTGCCTTTGTTGTAATCCTTTTTATCATAAGCATACGACATTTCCAAAGCGTTATTGAATAAATTCCGAATCTAAATGCACAATTCTAAAAATACGATCCTTTCCATCATCAAGTTTTATAGAAAGCAGAACATTCACAGCGTCCGTATGAAGAACCGCCAACTCTCCCATGACCCAATCGTTTCGTCCTTCTGCGAGAAAAGAAACTTTAGTCTCTCTTTTTAATCCAATCGTTAGTAATCCGGCAGCTAAACGGTGAACTCGTTTTTTAGTCTTAATATACGATGCGAGGTCAAATTTATCCTTTTTTTTCTCCCATAAAAAAACGTTGTCCGGATATTTCTCGACGCTCTCGTTGAAAAGTTGTATAACTGTTTTCTTCATATTACTAAAAGGATTTTAGGGATGCGAATTTTTACCATATTAAGGATTGCCTGAAACGAAGTTCGGCGTAGCCAAAGGCAACCTTCATAACCGCCTGCCGCCACCTGCGATTATGAAAATCACGTTCCATTCGGAAGTTCAGAAAAACCAATATATCTCGTTTATTTCGCATCGCTTAGAAAAACCTTACAAGTCAATCATCTCAAAAAAGAAAGCCAAAGATAATAAAAAATCAAATATTCAATGATGATTTGTAAAAAAACAAATATATTATATTCGCATGAAATAAATGTCGCATTCTATTATAAATAATAGAATATAAAACATTGATTATAATAAGATTATACACTCATATATTTAGTAAAAAATGAATAGCGTCAATCCCGTCGGCATAATCCCATAAATCCGGCTTTTGAGCTTTCCCGAAAGGTATTGCAAAAGGGATATCGTCATTGCAGGATGCCACGCATTGAATGGATTCCGCATGAGCGTAAAGCTCTTTTTGAACATGTCTCCAATCTTGATAATACTCGTAATGAATGACAGAGACCGGAGAAGAAAGCATTGCGTTCGGTTTTAAAATAAAGAATCCGCCGTCAATAAACTCGTCCCGATTTACTAAAGCGATAGCTTTATTGTAGTCAAAATTGTTATGATACTTATGATGATCATCCAAATAACGCCATTCCGACAGAATTTCTATCAATAAATTAAAATCATAATTCTCAGGAACAAATAATTTGGAAATATTGCGACATCCTAATCCGAAATATCTGAAAATATCCTCTCCCAATTTTTTGAGATATTCGGTTGTTTCTTCTCCCGTGAGAACAGCTACTGAATTTCTATGCCGCCGAATGATATGAGGATATTTTTGAAAATAGAAATCAAAATAACGCGCCGAATTATTGCTCCCTGTCGCAATAAACGCATCGGCCTCTTTCATTAATCCGTTTGTAAAAACAACTTGATCTGATAAAGCAGGATCTATATCTGTAAGTATCTCAAAAATTGCAGGTAATAGTTTATTATCTAAAGAAGACAATTTAACTATGGCTTGATGTCCTGTTAATAAAACAGAGATAAAATCGTGAAATCCGACCATTGGAATATTTCCCGCCATAATAATCCCCACTTTTTTTCGAGTATTTGTTTCAGGGAATGAGTATTTTTTTAACCAGCAATGCAGATTTTCCTCGGTTAAAGCGTCTCCCCAATTTTCTAAACAAAATTGCACATTCATTGAAGTAAACCATGGATTATAATGCTTGGAATCTTCAATCAATTCTTTAAGTTGAGCAGTTTTATTTGAAACAAAATCAGAAGAATCGGAAGTTATTTTTTTTAACTCCAATCCAAGTTTTGCAAATGTATCGATACGTTTTTGTAATTCCATAAAATACAATAAAGTTATTTGATAACCATGATCTTTTTATATATAACGGAATCGTTCTCAGGCGTAATCTTAAAAATAAATAATCCATTACCATATGAAGAGATATCTACAATATGAGAAGTTGAATTATAAATTGTTATATTATTGATCATCTGTTTAAAAATATTAAATATTTGAATATTTCCTGTAAATAAGTTCCCGAAACTTATGTTAGTAAAATGGGCTGCCGGATTGGGCGATATTGTAATACTTTTTTGCCAATTCATCATATTTTCCATCCCAAGAGTCGAAACAATTTTCACTTCCAACAAGGAAGGTTGAAGAGCATCGCATCCGTTTTGAGTATAATTGACGCTTACCGTTGCCGTTCCCTTTTCGCCAAAATCTAATATAGCCGTATGATCATCGCCTCCTCCGCCTTCAGACAGAGAAACATTTCCCGTAAAAGACCAAACATAATCGGTCATATTTGTTTCGGTAGAATAAAGATACCCTTCCGTATTCATTAAAACTTGATCTGCTCCCGTTATAGTAGCATTCGGTCTCTGTTTAATCTCAACGATCAATTCCGCCGACATTTGTTCTCCGTTTTGCTCTTCATATTCTACATACAAATTTCCCGTTCCCGAACGCTCCCATCTCACAGTAACAGAATCAAGCGCGGCGGATCCTTCAATGCGCCCGTTTTGAGCGTTCCAAAGATAGTTAGACTTCCCTTTTTCTGCTCTATAAACGTGTACGCTCTCTTCGCAAATAGAAGTCGCTCCAAAAATAATTGCCCCATCCGGTAGAAATGGTTCGCCAAATTTCGCTCCCCATATTAAATCCGCCAATTCAGGATAATCAATAAAAGGATTCCTGTTATTCTGTATTCGGTATACGGCATCATTTCTTTCTATTTCTTTCTGACTGACAGGATCTTGTTCGTGCCATTTCAACAATAAGTTTGTTGTCCATTGAGTGAAAACAGACGTATTATTACCTGAAAGTATTTCCGCGTTCCAATTAGATATTTGATCCTGATAGCGCGTCGCTATATAGAAATATGTTCGCGCAAAATCTCCCTTATATTCATCCGCCGGCTCAAATACCGTACCCGAATAACCGGGAAAAGTACAAGGTCCCCTTTTTCCCGAACCATAGGACGTCCCATTTGTCTCTCCAAAAGGCAGGTTTTCACGTATTCCGTTCACCCAGCCGTCCGTTGGATACAAATGAAACAGATCGGTATACATGGGCTGAGCATCGTTAAACCAGCTTTTCGGAAAAGAGTGTTCCCTGTTGTAACAATCGCATTCCGCTTTATAATTGCCACATTGATTGGTTTTAAAAATAAAATCACATTCGGAATACATATCCCACACTTTTCCGTCAGGACGGCGATCGGTACTTTGAAAATGATCCCACAAATCGCTGTATGAACTTTGTTGATGATTTTGTTTAATTATCTGATGTATAGCCGTCTTTAAAGCATATTCCGATTTATAAAAGGCATTGTTGTAGTATCCGGCCGGAATCTGAGCAAATAGCGCGGCAATAGGAACAGATATAAACAAACAAGATATATAAATTGTCCTTATGTAATTTCTAATCATATGTCATCGATTTTATATGTTACAAATATATGTATTTTTTTCTATTGCGGAATCCGGAATAAAAAGGAGTTGCGACAAATCATGGGCATTCTCAATTTGACAACCTCTCAAAATAGCGACAAAACAAAGTCAAAAGAATATGTACATTTAACGGGACATCGACAACTGATTAAGCGGTTATTAAATGAAATTTTGAGCTTTCAAGGAAACTTCTTATTTATAACTCTTCTTTCAAAAATTGTCCCGTAAAACTATCTCTAACTTTAATAATTTCTTCAGGAGTTCCTTTAGCGACAATTTGCCCTCCGCGTTTTCCTCCTTCCGGACCAAGGTCAATGATATAATCGGCTAATTTGATCACTTCCATATTATGCTCGATGATCAATACGGTATTTCCTTTCGACACAAGACGGTTGAGCATCTCCATTAAAACGCGAACATCTTCAAAGTGCAAACCTGTTGTCGGTTCATCTAAGATATAAAATGTTCGTCCGGTATCGCGTCTTGCCAATTCAGAAGCTAATTTCACACGTTGAGCTTCTCCTCCGGAAAGCAAAGTAGAAGGTTGTCCCAGAGTGATATATCCTAATCCGACATCTTGAAGAGCGCGAAGTTTTTGCATGACGGAAGGAATATGTTCGAAAAAATCTACCGCTTGATTGATCGTCATGTCAAGCACATCGCTGATCGAACGTCCTTTATAGCGAACTTCAAGCGTGTCTCTATTATATCTTTTTCCATGACATTCAGGACAAACTACATATACGTCGGGAAGAAAATTCATGGAAATGGTTTGTATTCCGGCGCCTTTACACGTTTCACAACGTCCTCCAACCACATTAAAAGAAAAACGACCCGGTTTATATCCCCGTATTTTTGACTCCGGAAGGCTTATAAAAAGTTTTCTTATCTCATCAAACATTTTTGTATAAGTGGCGGGATTACTGCGCGGAGTACGACCGATCGGCGTTTGATCTATAGAGATCACTTTGTCGACATGTTGTAATCCTTCAATAGAGAGATATTTTTTCGGTTTTCTGAGCGAATTATAAAAATAAGCGGATAAAATCGGATATAACGTTTCATTGATTAAAGTCGATTTTCCCGAACCGGAAACGCCGGTAACGCAAATTAATGTTCCCAAAGGAAATTCCACGTCGATGTTTTGAAGATTGTTGCCTTCCGCTCCTTTCAGTATAATATGTTTTCCATTTCCTTTTCGTCGCGTTTTTGGTATCGGAATCTCTTTTTTTCCGCTCAAATATAATCCTGTCAATCCCGAACTCTGTTTAACATCGTCGGGCGTCCCGAAAGCAACTACTTCGCCTCCATGTTTCCCTGCTCCCGGTCCGATATCCAAAACAAAATCTGCCGACAATATCATATCTTTATCATGTTCTACGACAAAAACAGAATTTCCAATATCTCTCAAATTTCCCAAAGATTTTATTAATCGCTGATTATCGCGCTGATGTAAACCTATCGACGGTTCGTCTAAAATATAAAGCACGCCCACCAATTGCGACCCTATCTGAGTCGCTAAACGAATTCGTTGGCTTTCGCCTCCCGAAAGCGTATTGGCTCCGCGGTTCAATGAAAGATAATCCAGCCCTACTTCCAACAAAAAGTCTATTCTGGTCAACAATTCTCGCATAACTTCGTCGGCAATATGCTCCCTCTGTTTGTCAAAAGTCCCGGCGCTTTTCTCCAAAGTTTGTTTCAAAGCATTCAAATCCATTTCGGCATATTGCGCGATATTCAAGCCGTTGATTTTGAAGTAAAGCGACTCTTTTTTAAGGCGAGTTCCGTGGCAAACAGGGCAAACTACATTATTGATAAATTCATTAGCCCAACGCTTTATGGAAGCCGATTCGGATTCTTGGAATTGCTCCATAATAAAATTGATAATACCGGAAAAATTCGAATTATATGTCTGCACAACGCCGTGAACTGTCTTTTGAACCTTAAAACCGTCGTTTATTCCATATAAAATCGAAGATATTGCTTCTTCGGAGATATCTGCGACAGGCATGTCTAAAGTAAAATCATAACGCAATCCTAACGAGCTGATTTGTTGGAATATCCAATTATCTTTATAAATTCCTAACGGAGCGATTCCTCCTTTTTTTATGGAAAGACTTTTATCGGGAAATATCTTTTCAATATCGATCTCAGGAACTTCTCCAAGACCTTTACAATGCGGACATGCTCCATAAGGAGAGTTAAAAGAAAAGGTATTGGGCTCAGGATCTTCATAAGATATTCCTGTTGTCGGACACATCAAATTCTTACTGAAATGCGCAGGCTCTTCACTTTCATAATCATAAATGATCAAAGAGCCTTTTCCCATATCCATGGCGGTTTGAACCGATTTTTCTAAGCGTTGTATATTCTTATCGTTAATAGTAAACCGATCTATAACCAATTCTATATCATGTATTTTATAACGTTCGATCTGCATGCGCGGGACAATCTCTCGCATTTCGCCGTCGACGCGTACGCTTGCATAACCTTGACGAAACATCTCCTCAAATAATTCTCGATAATGCCCTTTTCTTCCTTTTACTAAAGTAGTCAGCAAAGCTATTCTCCGGCCATTATAACGCTCAATAATCATTTCCAAAATCTGTTCTTCGGAATAACGCATCATCTTTTCGCCTGTTTGAGTCGAAAAAGCGTCGGATGCCCGCGCAAAAAGAAGCCTTAAAAAATCGTATACTTCCGTAATAGTTCCTACCGTAGAACGCGGATTTCTGTTAACCGTCTTTTGTTCAATACTGATTACCGGACTTAATCCGGAGATTTGATCGACATCCGGACGCTCCATATTCCCAATAAATTGACGGGCGTAAGCCGAAAGCGTCTCCAAAAAACGGCGTTGTCCTTCAGCATAAATGGTATCAAATGCCAAAGAAGATTTACCGCTCCCGCTCAATCCCGTGATCACGACTAACTTATTTCGAGGAATAGCAATTGTAATGTTTTGCAGATTATGCACGCGGGCTCCTTCTACAATTAAATATTCATCGGAAGAAAATATATCTTTTTGTTCTTCAGTCATATAATACATTTAACTGCAATAAAAGAATTTATTGAAATTCTGTATGAAAGCGTTTGCAATATCTCAAATCAAAATCCGAAAATTGACGCAAAGGACTCTCAAATAATCTGCAAAGATAGCTCTTTTTAATCTCTAAAGTATAGTTGAGTTGCTCTGAAAATTTAGAATTTTTAATAAATTTCAATCTTCTATTATGGTTTTTTTTGTTGACCCGGTATATTATTTAACTATATTTGCATCAACAAAAACCGTTAAAATGAAAATACTTTCTCGCCATCAGATTCGCCAATTAGATCAATATACTATTGAAAATGAGCCGATAAAATCTATTGATTTAATGGAGCGCGCAGCAACTGCATGCGTCGACTATCTTCTTGAAAATAGCGATTTATTAGAGGGAAAAACCGTTAAAATATTTTCCGGACGCGGCAACAATGGCGGCGACGGATTGGTAATTGCTCGAAAACTTGCCGATCATGGTTATCCGGTCATTGTCTATTTTGTAAGAACAGTCAATAAGCACAGCGAAGATTTTTTAATCAACCGAAAAAGATTAGAAGAACAGGGAACGGTAAAAATGATTGATATCAACGATTCCGGTTCCATCCCTCAATTCTATGAAAGCGACGTTGTTATCGACGCCATTTTCGGATCGGGATTAAATAATAAGGTCGACGGTTTTATTGCCGATCTGATAACGCACATTAACAAGTCGGCTTATTTTGTCATTTCAATAGATATTCCGTCAGGCTTATATTGCGATGAGAGCAGTTTGGAAAATGCAATAATCAACGCCGACATAACTCTTACTTTTTTGCCGGTAAAATTGGCGTTTCTGTTTCAAGAAAATTATTACTATTGCAGAAAGATCATATATTTAGACATCGGCCTGTCGGAAGAGCGCCTTCATAATATAGAAGTAAAAAATTATGTGATCATTAGCGACGTTATCGCTTCAAATTTAATTGTTCGGGAAAAATTCTCGCATAAGCGAAATTACGGGCATGGACTTATCATCGCAGGAAGTTACGGAATGTTTGGAGCGGCCGTCCTTTCCGTAGGCGGCATGCTACGAAGCGGAGTAGGATTAGCTTCTGTTCATCTTCCTGTTCAAGGCATTAATATTCTTCAAATAACGCATCCCGAAGCTATCATTTCTCCCGACGAGCATCAACATTTTTTCTCCGGAATACGCCATCTCGAACGTTATAACGCTATCGGGATTGGTCCCGGATTAGGCAAGGCTCCCGAAACGATGCGCGCTTTGAAATTATTGATACAAAACTATCCAAAGCCTATCGTTTTCGACGCCGACGCTATCAATATCTTGTCGGAAAATCCCACATGGCTTTCTTTCATCCCTAAAGGATGTGTTTTCACTCCTCATTTAAAGGAGTTTGAACGTTTGATAGGCGTTGCCGAAAATGATTTTGAACGAAATGAGATGCAACGCGCTTTTTCGAAACGTTATGACGCTTATGTGATTTTAAAAGGAGCGTATACGGCTATAACATGCCCGGACGGAAGTTGTTATTTCAACATTATCGGAAATCCGGGAATGGCAACGGGAGGAAGCGGCGACGTATTGACCGGCTTGATCACAGGCTTGCTTGCACAGGGATATCATCCGAAGTTAGCGGCAATTAACGGCGTTTATTTACATAGCTTAGCTGGAAATTTGGCGGCGGAAACATTGGGAGAAGAGGCTTTAATCGCCGGCGATATCATTAATTATTTAGGAAAAGCATTTTTAAAAGTTCGCGATGAAGAATAACGACGTCTATGGAAAAGGGCTTCTCGCTTATTTGAACGGTTCTCGAAACGCTTCTTTTATCGTTGAAAGCGACATCGCGGATACTGAACAATGGCCGGTAAAGCTTTTTTTTCGCACTTTTGAAGAGATGCCCGAAACGGAAAAACTGGCGTTGCGCCATGCAAAAGGACGAATTCTTGACGTCGGAGCCGGAGCGGGAAGTCATGCGTTATGGCTGCAAGAAAATAATTTAGATACGACGGCTATTGACATCTCGACAGGAGCTGTGGAAGCAATGAAAAAACGAGGCGTAAAACATGCTCTTCAAGAAGATTTTTTTAATTTGAAAAACGAAAAATTTGATATAATCTTGCTGTTGATGAACGGCGTCGGCATTGTCGGAAAAATGAGCAATCTCCCCCATTTTTTTGAACAAGCCGCTAAATTGCTTGCTCCGCAGGGGAAGATTTTGCTTGATTCTTCTGATATTCTCTATCTTTTTGAAGAAAAAGACGGCAGCGTAAACATTAACCTTGCCGGCAAATATTATGGGGAATTAAAATATACTTTTTCTTTTCAAAACGAAAAGGGAGAGACTTTTGATTGGCTGTTTATTGATTTCGATACATTATCCTGTTATGCTGAAAAACATGGGTTTTCATGCAAAAAACTATTTGAAGACGATCATTATTTATATTTAGCCGAATTGGCTGTTAAATCATAAAAATCAGAGATTTTTATAACGAAAAAAACTCATTAAAAGCAGAAATAAAAGAGGCCGCCCTTTGAGACGACCTCTTTTCTATAATGATTACTTCTTATATCAATTTTATTGAATAACTTTTTTATACTCTCCTGAAATAACGACTACTTTTCCATAGCCCTCTTGGTGTTCAACTTTCGCATAAGTAATATGAAGCAGGTAATATGTCGTGCTATTCAATTTGATTCCAAGCACGTCGTTATAAGTCAGATTTTCTACGGTCGAAACATTTGTATAAACGTTGATTGAACTTGCCGCATCGACAACTTCGCGTAAATACTCTTCTGTTTTGATCAATTCCCAAAATGAAGGATCAAGCTGGCAAAATTTCAATGTTTCCGACTTTTTCTTAATTTCTGCGAATTCTTCGATGATGTTATTATCCCACATAAGCCCAAATTCATCCAATCCCTGTCCATCATTAATGCCCAGTCTACGCCATTCAAACGATTCGGGATCCGCCAATATCTTTCCAAAATTAGAAAATGTAATCGGAACAGTTCGCGTTTGCTTGATGCCTTCGCTTGTAATCGCGCTGACCATTAGATCCTTATATTGAAGAAAGTCAGATGGAAAATCCGAATATCTTAAAGTATCTTCATATTCCGATATGAGCCCTTCAAAGAGGATATTCCGCATAATATATTCGCTTCCGTTTTTATATATACCGGCTACCTTTATAGAATACAAATAACTTTCGCTACTAATATATATCGGGAGCGCCAAAGAATCAACGCTTATTTTATCTACTACAACTTTTTCTCCATCGTTAATTCTAATTTGAGGAGGATTGGGATCGTCTTCACATCCAACAATTCCAAGAAATAATACAATTGCTATAAAATAATAAGTCGCTCTTCTCATTTTTTAATCTTTATTCGTTTGGGCAAAGATACGATATTTTGAAAATAAAAAACCACCCCGAATTGAGGTGGTTTCTGTTCTTCATATAAAATAATTATTCTTTGTATTTTCCGGAAATGGTTCTATCGCCGCCATCATTCGGATTGATCGTACGCTCTGTCGGGTTGATTAAGAAATATTTTCCTTCAGCCGTTCTAGTAGCAATAACATAGTTAAATGTAGTCTTAGCCGGTATTACTTCCCATTTGCTGATTCCTTCTTTTTCATTAACAACTTCGGCAAGTCCTTTTTGAGTCGTAATCTCTGTCCAATCAGCTTCTGTTAACTCCACCAATTTTGCGCCTGCAACAGGGGTAATTATAATATGGGTGGCTGTATTGCTTTTCCACTCTAACCCAAATTGAGCCAATCCTGTTCCATCATTTGACGATACACGATGCCATGTAAAATCTTTTGGATCTGACAACGGCGTTTGCGGTGGCTCCGGAATATCGGGAAGTTTGAAAGCTTGAGATTTTGTTTCAGGATAATAAGTCGTCGTATAAGCTTTTACAATAAAATCTTTAGGAGCTACTTGTCCCGATTGAAGTTGTGTAATAATTACTGCTAATTCAGTAATAGTGTATTCTCTATTAACCTCTTTATTAGTATCCGGCTTCGTAAATGTTTTAATATCTTCTACAGTATATTCTTTGCCATTTTCATCCGTGATAATCACTTGGATTCTTTCCATTTTTTCAGCTTCAGAAATTACTTTAACCGGTATTTTAAGCTCGGCAATAGTAGTCCACTCAATTTCAATATCAGCGCCGCCGTTAATAGTTATTACAGGCGCTGCTATTTTATTATCATCTGGTTTATCGCCTCCACAGGCTACAAAAGTCATTGCTACAAGAGCTAACGACAAAAAATAAATTCCAATTTTTTTCATTTTTAAATCACTTTAAGTTAAACATATTGTTACTTTGTTGCAAAAGTACATACTTTTTTTGAATGCGCAACAGAATCACTTCAAATTATCTCAAATATTTACAAAAAAAAGCATAATCATTACTAAGACGCATAAATCGTATAATTGTTCAATTTTTTTCCGTTAGGGAGGATTTTTTGAAACATAAAAAAACTTGTTTTACTAAGAAAAATTTGTATAATTTTGATTGTCTGAACCTTGCTGAATAATCATCTCCATATACTTTTTTTGCAGAGAAAATTCCCTGCAATTTTTAAACTTTAGAATAAAAGTCGTCGTTTCTTTTCGGATTTTTCAAATTTTTAATCTACCTTTGCAGATAAAAATTTTTAGAGCATGAAACTAAGCGAAAAGTTTGTTGGAGAGGGATTTACATACGACGATGTCTTATTAGTTCCTGCGCGCTCTTCTGTTTTACCGCGTGAAACGGATACATCTACGCTATTTTCCCGAAACATCGAACTGAAAATTCCCATTGTTTCTGCCGCTATGGATACCGTGACCGAACACCAAATGGCCATCGCATTAGCTCGCGAAGGAGGCATTGGAGTTATTCATAAAAATATGTCGATTGAACAGCAAGCCGCCGAGGTTTTTAAAGTCAAACGCGCCGAAAGCGGAATAATCGTCGATCCGATCACGGTACATAGTAACGCTACGGTTTTCGACGTTTTACGAATTATGAAAAATTATCGCATCGGAGGTATTCCCGTTGTCGATGAGCAAGGCGTTTTGGTCGGCATTATTACAAGCAGGGATTTGCGCTTTGAAAAGGAACTAAATAAACGCGTTGCCGAAGTAATGACAAAAAATGTGATTACAACGACCGAATTTGAGAATTTTGAAAAGGCAATCGAAATATTACAAAAGTATCGAATCGAAAAATTACCCGTTATTGATAAGAATGAAAAATTAATCGGCCTTATCACTTACAAAGATATTCTGAAACTAAAAGAGTATCCGATGGCATGCAAAGATTCGCAAGGACGTTTACGGGTTGCCGCCGCTATCGGAATTGCCCGCGACACTCTTGAGCGGGTTCAAGCATTGGTCAATGCGGGAGTCGACGCATTGAGCATCGACACGGCGCACGCCCATTCGGACGCGGTCATGCAAATGGTTGAAAAGATAAAAGCATCCTTTCCGAATATTGATTTGATCGTAGGAAATATTGCTACGGCGCAAGCGGCGACTGATTTATCTAAATTGGGCGTCGACGCGGTAAAAGTAGGCATTGGTCCCGGATCTATTTGTACTACGCGGATTATAGCCGGAATCGGCGTGCCTCAATTGACTGCGGTAATGGATGTTGCGGAAGCTTTAAAAGGGGAAAATATTCCAATAATCGCCGATGGAGGAATTCGTTATACGGGAGATATTGTAAAAGCCATTGCCGCCGGAGCTAATTCCATTATGGCGGGGTCGCTTTTTGCAGGCGTCGACGAATCGCCGGGAGAAACGATTATTTACGAAGGACGAAAATATAAAACATATCGGGGAATGGGTTCCATCGACGCCATGCAACAAGGCTCGAAAGATCGCTATTTTCAAGATGTGGAAGAAGATATTAAAAAATTGGTGCCGGAAGGAATTGTCGGACGCGTCGCTTATAAAGGAACATTGAGCGAGGTTGTTTATCAAATGGTTGGCGGTTTACGCGCCGGAATGGGATATACGGGATCGCATAATATTTCCGAACTTCAAAGAGCTAAGTTTATGAAAATAACCGCCGCCGGAATGAATGAAAGCCATCCGCATGATGTGATCATTTCCCGCGAGGCGCCGAATTATTCGAGATAACAGATAATAATAGATTAAACGTCACGTTATTAACAATTGATATTTAAGAATTGAGAATTAGGAATTAAAAATTAATATGAATAAAATGGTAAAATATTTCCTCTTATTTGCTTTATCGGCGATTGTTTCATTACCAGCAATTGCCCAAAATCCGTATATAAACGATACGCGTATGTTGATGAAAGTGGGCGATACTCCTGTCACAGTCGAAGAGTTTATGAATGTTTATCTGAAAAATAATAATAACGACATTTTAGACAAAAAGACCGTTGACGAATATATCAATATGTATTCCGAGTTCAAATATCGCGTTAATGAGGCGGAGTATTATCACATAGATACGACGGCGGCATTTCGTGATGAAATGGGAGGTTATCGTAAAGATCTGGCTAAACCATATTTTACGGACGAAAAAGCGCTGGATCATCTCATTAATGAAGCCTATCAAAGAATGCAAGAAGATGTGCGCGTAAGTCATATTTTGATATTTTGCAACGAAGAAGCTTCTCCAAAGGATACGCTCGCCGCATATAAGAAAATCGAGGATATTCGTAAACGTATTGGAAAAGGAGAAGATTTTGGCGAACTTGCCGTTGCATTGTCCGACGACCCTTCGGCGAGAGATAGCGACCGATTTAAAGGAAATAGAGGCGATTTAGGATATTTCACCGTTTTTAACATGGTGTATCCATTTGAATCTGCCGCTTATTCGACGCCAAACCATACGCTTTCTCCAATTGTTCGCTCATCTTTCGGTTATCATTTGATAAAAGTCACCGACCGCAAGCCCGCATTGGGAAGAGTGCAAGTATCGCATATTTTCTTCTCTGTGAAACCTGATATTACAGTAGAACAAGAGAAAGAAATCCAAGCTAAAGCCGACGAAGTTTATAAAAAATTGCAAGAAGGCGAAGCATGGGAAAAAATGGTCTATCAATATTCCGAAGATCAGGAATCGGTCGAATATGACGGAGTTTTACCTTGGTTTGTTCCTAATAGAATGGCGCCGGAATTTGTAGAAGTCGTTTATGATTTGAAAAATCCCGGCGATATCTCTAAACCGATCAAAACTTATAACGGATATCATATCTTACGCTTAGAGGATAAAAAACCGGTTCCTCCTTTCGACGAAATAAAATATGAGATAAGAAGCCGCGTTTTGAGAGATTCCCGCTCTAAGCAAAGTACGGTAGCCGTAATCGAAAAGATAAAAAAAGAGTATGGCTATATAGAAAATCAGGACAACCTTAAAAAATTCCTAGCAGGAACAGACGCATCCATATTAACGGATAATTGGAATCTTGCAAAAGTGGCAACCCTGCATTTCCCGCTCATTACATTGGGCGATTCTATCCTAACTACAGATCATTTTATTGCTTTTATTCAATTGCAAAAAGAGAAAGAAGCTAATAAAATAAATCCAACGGCTGAAACCGAAACAGCTGAAACTTTAGTGAAAAAATATTTCAAAATTTGGAGCGATGAAACTTGTACAACTTATGAAGATTGTCGTTTGGAGGCGAAGCATCCTGAATTTCGTCTGTTGTTGAAAGAATATCGCGACGGGATTTTGCTGTACGAAATGATTGAACGGGAAGTCTGGGGACGCTCGACAACAGACAGCGTCGGATTGGAAAATTTCTTCGCTCAAAATCGCAACAAATATTATTGGAAAGAACGACGGGATTATGTCGATATTACTATTTCCGGCTTCAGAAGCCAAGAAGAAGGTAAAAAAGCGGAAAAAGCGCTTGTTAAATTAGTAAAAAAAGATAAAAGCGACGATGAGCTCAAAGCGGTATACGCCGATAACGATAGAATCTATTACTTTATCGACCATTATAAAGTAGAAAAAGGCATAGAAAAGAAAGTAGACGCTCTGTGGGATGTGCAACTTCCTCATCTTGAATCGGAAGTATTAGATAATAATATTGTAAAGATTTTCAAAATAAACCGCGCGTTACCGCCCGAACCAAAAGAACTGAACGAAACAAGAGGAATGGTAATTATTGATTATCAAGAATTTTTGGAAAAAGAGTGGATGGATGGATTACGGAAAAAGTATCCCATACAAGTCAATCAGGAAGTTTTGAATAGCTTAAAAAAATAGTTGCATGAAAAGTATTAGACATAACAGTAAGCGAGTACAAACGTTTTTTGCGACGTTTGCAGTATTGCTATTATGTTGTAGCGGATGCAAATATATCAATTTGAAAAGCGATAGCGAACCGGAAGAACAGTGGGTAGCTCGCGTTTATAATAGCTATTTGTCGTTAGACGATATCAACAGCAAATACCCCGGCGGTATGACGCTCGAAGATAGCTCTTTTTGGTCGCGTAATTTTGTGAACATGTGGGTGCAAGAGCAGCTTCTTTTACACCATGCGATAGTCAATCTGCCTGATAACGAGAAAGATTTCAGCAGACAATTGGAGGAATACAAAAATTCGCTGCTTCAACTATCTTATGAAAGACGCCTTGTAGAACAAAATCTTGATACCGTTGTGCCAGATCAAGAAATAGAAGATTATTATAATGGTCATTTAGACGATTTCATTGCCAACCGTATTGTTGTAAGGGCGTTTTATGTTGTAATTCATAAAGATTCGTCCCAACAACTTCGAGAATTCAGAAGAAATCTATATCCTCTGCAATTTCACAACATTGAAGAATTTCTCTATGCTAATGAAATCCAGATGTTTAATATAGATACGACGTGTTGGATATACTTTGACGAGTTATTAACAAATATCCCCATACCGAATATTACTAATCCGAATTATTACTTGAAATATAACCGCTACGTTAATTTTACCGACGATCAATTTTGGTACTATCTCAATTTTTTAGAATTCAGGCTCTTGGGAGACAGAAATCCTTTGCAGTTGGAACAGGAACGGATAGAAAAAATTATTTTGAGTCGTCGAAAAGAAGCCTTATTAAAAAATCTGCGTAGAGAGATCTTTGAAGACGCATTAGAAAATGGTTCCTTTGAAATACTTTAAATAATAACACTTCTGTAATGGATAACAAAAATTTAATCATACTGTTCTTTTTATCATTTTGGGCTTTTTTCGCAGTAGCGCAAGAAACGTCGACATCTATGCCCGGCGGCACGTTGATCGACGGCGTCGCGGCTGTTGTTGGAAAATCGACGATACTGCTTTCCGAATTAGAGGCAAATCTTTTGCAATATAAAAGAATGGAACCCAATATCGGATCGGACGAGAGCGCAAAATGCGAACTTTTGGAAGATATGATCTTCTCCAAAATGCTCCTTGATAAAGCAGAATTTGATAGTTTGACCGTAAATGAAAATCAAATAAATAATGAGTTGGAGTACCGTATTCGCTATTTTGTTTCACAAATCGGTTCTCATGAAAAATTAGAAGAATATTTTGGAAAGCCGATGGAAGAAATTCGCGAAGAATTGAGCAATTCCATTCGCGAGCAAAACTTGGTAAACATGGCGCGCGAAGAGGTGACGAAAGATATCACGATAACGCCTTCCGAAGTACGAAAATTATATAAATCAATACCGATAGACAGTATTCCAATGGTCAATTCGGAAGTAGTCGTTCAAGAGATCGTCAAGCAGCCGAAAGTCGGAATGGGACAGGTTATCGAAATCAAAGAACGGTTACGTTCTTTTCGCCAACGCGTACTTGACGGTGAAAAATTCTCCACTTTGGCGATTTTGTATTCGGAAGACCCCGGCTCTGCTAACAAAGGCGGAGAGTTGGGCTATTACGGACGCGGCGAATTATATCCTGAATTTGAAACGGCGGCATTCAAATTAGAACCGGGCGAAATGTCGGATGTTGTCGAAACGAAAGCCGGATTTCATATCGTTGAAATGATAGATCGCCGCGGAGATTATATTAATGTCCGCCACATATTATTACGCCCTAAAGTCGCTCTTGAAGATTTGGCGCAAGCGCAACAAACATTGGATAGCGTAGCCATATTGATCAGAAAGGGAGAAATTTCTATTGACGACGCCATAAGAACCTATTCGGAATCGGATAATAAAATTGCAGGCGGATATATTATCAATCCTCATTCTAACTCTTCAAAATGGGAACTAGGACAATTAGATCCGAAAATGTTGTACGTGATCGATAAGTTGAATGAAGGCGAAATATCCAATCCCGTTCTTTTTGAAAAAGAAGACGGCAATCAAGCGTATCGCATTCTCTATTTAAAATCAAAATCAGAGCCGCATCGCGCATCTCTCGAAACCGATTACGATAAAATACAAGATTGGGCATTAGAGAAAAAGAAATTGGACGCCGTACAAAAATGGATGAAAGAGCAATCTAAAAAAACTTATATACGAGTAGATAATTCGTTTAAATGTAATTTCAATTTCTTAAATAAATGATTTTTACCAAGTTTTATGATGATGAAGTATAAAGATGACGTAGAAGCAATTGCAGGTTTTTTAGAGAAATATAAAGAAATAAAAAAAGAGATAGCAAAAGTAATTGTCGGGCAAGAGCAAGTAGTTGAAAACGTATTAATTCCTATTTTTAGCCGCGGACACGGACTTTTGGTCGGAGTTCCCGGATTGGCAAAAACGTTATTGATCAGTACGATCAGCGAAGTTATGGGATTGTCATTTTCTCGTATTCAGTTTACGCCTGACTTAATGCCTTCCGACATTGTCGGTTCGGAGATTTTGGATGAAAATAAAAATTTCAAATATATTCAAGGCCCTATTTTTGCCAACATATTGTTGGCGGACGAGATCAACCGTACGCCTCCCAAAACACAATCAGCTCTTTTGGAAGCCATGCAAGAACGAATGGTAACGGTGGCCGGAAAGCCCTATCCCGTTCCCGATCCGTTTTTTGTATTGGCAACGCAAAACCCGATCGAACAAGAAGGAACATATCCGTTGCCTGAAGCGCAATTAGACCGTTTCATGTTCAATATCATTTTAGATTATCCTTCATTTCAAGAGGAAGTCGATATTGTAAAACAAACGACTTCTCCCGGACAACAAAAGCCGCAAGTAGTAATTTCCCGTGAAGAGATATTATTTTATCAAGATCTGATTCGCAGAATTCCCGTTGCAGATAATTTATACGAATATGCAGTCCATTTAGCGGCAAAAACGCGTCCCGGAACGGCAAGCGCGCATGAATGGGCTAATCAATATTTGAACTGGGGAGCCGGACCGCGCGCATCACAATTTTTAATTATCGGAGCTAAATGTCACGCGGCAATTCATGGAAAATATTCTCCTGATATTGAAAATATTAACGCTGTTTCCGATATTATCTTACGACACCGTATCGTGAGAAATTTCAAAGCGGAAGCGGAAGGAATCAGCGTGGGAGATATCATTGCAAAATTTGTTTCATCGAAATAATAATGTGAAATTATGAAGAAGTTCTTTTTTACCTTTATCGTCTTTTTTCTTTTCTCATTTCATCTAATTGCCGGAGAGGGGATGTGGATCCCGCTTTATTTAGGCGAACTCAATGAAGCGCAGATGCAAGAGATGGGGATGAAAATTACTGCAAAAGATATTTATGATGAAAATACAAACAGCATGAAAGATGCCGTAGTGTTGTTTGGCCGCGGATGTACGGGAGAAGTAATCTCTGCCGAAGGATTGCTTTTGACCAATCATCATTGCGGTTATAGCCAAATCCAACAGCATTCTTCTGTTGAACATGATTATCTGACAAACGGTTTTTGGGCGATGAATAAAAGCGAAGAACTTCCTAATCCGGGATTGACCGTGACTTTTTTAATCCGTATGGAGGAGGTAACCGATCGCGTATTAGAAGGGGTTGCCGATAATATGAATGAAAGCGAAAGAAGCGAGATCATCAAAAAAAATTCCAAAAAGATAAAAACGGAAGAAGAAGACGGAACGCATTATGAAGCTTCCATTGTCTCTTTTTATCACGGTAATCAATATTTTTTATTTATCAATGAAATTTTTAAAGATATACGATTAGTAGGCGCGCCGCCTTCTAATATCGGAAAATTCGGCGGCGATACCGACAATTGGATGTGGCCGCGTCATACCGGAGATTTTTCATTATTCCGCATTTATGCCGATAAAGATAACAAACCGGCAGAATATTCAGAAAATAACGTCCCTTATCAACCGAAAAAATTCTTTGAAATTTCTTTAGACGGCGTGAAAGAGGATGATTTCACTTTTGTCTTCGGATATCCGGCGCGCACTAATAGTTATTTGCCTTCTTACGCTATCGAAGAGACGGTCGAAATAACCAATCCGATTCGTATTGACCTGAGAACAAAAAGGTTGAATATTATGTCGGAATCTATGGATATCGATCCGAAAGTAAGGATTCAATATGCCGCAAAATATCAAAACGTTTCGAACGGTTGGAAAAAATGGCAAGGCGAAAACAAAGGAATTAGGCGAATGAACGGAATTGAGAAAAAACAGGAACTTGAACGACAATTTCAAAGTTGGGCTAATGGTCCGTCTAATCTCAAAAATAAATACGAAAATATTCTCCCCACTTTTGAGAAGAACTATAAAGCGCTGAAAGAGTTGCAAGTAGCTTATACTTATTTTACCGAATCGGTTTATACGATAGAATTACTACGTTTTGCCGGAAGATTTTCAGATTTGGTAGAATTAAGTAAAAAAGAGCCGCTGGACGCCGTCGCTATTGGCGAAGAGGTTGAACATTTAAAAGAAATCGCAGACGGTTTTTATAAAGATTATTACCGTCCGATCGATCAACGCATTGCAGAAACGATGTTGACCAATTATCTCGCTTCCGTGCCTTTAGATCATATTCCGATAGAATTTCAGGCAGCTAATAAAAAAGGCGTAGCCGCATTTATTGCCGATATTTTCAACAAAACGATGTTTTTAGATCAAAATAAGGTCAACCTGTTTTTTGACAATTACAAACCTTCGCATATAAAAACTATAGAAAAAGATCCGGCATATAAACTGTTTACAGCCTCAAGAGATTTTATCAGTAAGAATATTGCTTCGCATATTTCCGATTTGACAAAAGAAAACGCTCAATTGCAACGTCTTTATATGAAAGCGCAAATGGAAATGCAACAAGATCATACATTTTATCCCGATGCAAACTTCACTTTACGCGTCACTTATGGTCGCGTAAAAGGATATTATCCTGTAAACGGCGTTATGTATCGTCATTTTACTACTTTGGATGGAATTATAGAAAAAGAAAATCCGGATATTTATGATTATGTCGTCGAGCCGAAACTTAAAGATCTCTATCAAAAGCAAAATTACGACCGCTATGGCGACGAAGATGGAACTATGCATGTCGCATTTGTAGCGACCAATCATACGACCGGAGGAAATTCCGGAAGTCCTGTATTAAACGCAGACGGGCATTTGGTCGGAATTAATTTCGACCGTTGTTGGGAAGGCACTATGAGCGACTTGATGTACGACCCGAATGTTTGCAGAAATATATCGTTAGATATTCGCTATTGTCTTTTTATTATAGATAAATTTGCAGGCGCAAAACATTTAGTAGATGAAATGTCAATTGTAAATAAAAAGTAGTACTTTTGCATTCCAAAAAAATTATTCACAATAAAAATAAAGATAGAACGTTAAGTATTGAATGTATTAAATTTAAGAACAATTATAAGTATGAAAAAAATTATTTTGAAGAGCGTAGGGTTATTCTTTGCGATGGTTATGTTAAGCGTACACATTGGATATTCACAAGAAGATTGGAAAACAGATGCCCGTGGGTCAAGAGCAATTAATACGGCCGCTTTGTTTTTGACCATTGCTCCTGATGCAAGAGGAGGCGGTATGGCAGATGTTGGAGTATCTTCTTCGGCAGATGTTACTTCATTATATTGGAATCCGGCAAAATATGCTTTCATAGAAAATACATTTGGATTTCAATTATCGTATGTTCCATGGTTAACAGCATTAGTAGACGATATCGGATTGATGTCGCTATATGGATATTGGAAAATCAATGACCAAAATGCCATTGCAGCATCGTTGCGTTACTTTACAATTGGAGAAGTAAAATTTTACAATATAGAAGGCGACCCTATGGGAGATTTTAATCCGAACGAGTTTGCTATTGACGCAACTTATTCCAGAAAATTTTCCGAAAAAATATCAGGAGCCGTTGCCGCTCGTTTCGTCTATTCAAATTTAACACAAGGGCAATCATCTGGTGGTGCAGATACAAAAGCGGGATCTTCTGTCGCCGCCGACGTGGCTTTTTACTATAGAGAACCTATTGATGTGGCTTATGGATCGACGCTTTCTGTGGGAGTCAATATAGCCAATATCGGTACTAAAATGAGTTACTCTCACTCGGCCGCAGACATGAGAAACTTTATTCCTACTACATTGCGTTTCGGCCCCTCTTATGAAATAGAAATAGATCGTTATAATTCTATTGCCGCTTATATAGACATCAGTAAGTTATTAGTTCCAACTACGCCTATATATAGCGATACGACGCTTTCCGGTGATAGAGAAAGGTATATCATAAAAGGTAAAGATCCTCAAGTATCCGTTTTCCAAGGAATGATACAGTCATTTTACGACGCTCCGGGTGGATTTAAAGAAGAGATGGCGGAATTTATGTTTGGTCTTGGAGCAGAATATTGGTATAATAAACAATTTGGCATACGCTTAGGCTATTTTAACGAAAACAGATATAAAGGAAACCGTAAATATTTGGGCATAGGAGCCAGCGTCAAATTTAATATCTTTGATTTGGGCGTTTCTTATATTATTCCGACAAATAGTCAAATGAGTCCGCAAGATAATACATTGCGTTTCTCGCTCTCATTCAACTTCCAATAAAAAATTTAATCAATTAATTTATTGCCTCTAAAAACGTTATTTCCCGTTTTTAGAGGTTTTTTAATCATTGATATTATGAAAAAAATCAGGATTGGATTTGGAATGGACGTGCACCGGCTCGAAGAAAATCGAGTATTTATATTAGGAGGAGTTTTAATACCTCATTACAAAGGAGCTACGGGACATTCCAATGCCGACGTTCTTTTACATGCCATTTGCGACGCGCTCTTGGGAGCCGCAAATATGCGAGATATAGGATTTCACTTTCCTGATTCATCGAACGATTACGCAGGTATTGACAGTGCGATTTTATTACAAAATGTTGTTGTTTTGATTAAAGAAAAGGGATTTGAAATAGGAAATATTGACTGTACAATTGCTTTGCAAACCCCAAAAATTGCTTCTTTTATCCCAAAGATGAAAGAGAAAATCGCCGCGGTCGTTCAAATAGCCGAAGAAGATATCTCTATCAAAGCAACTACGACCGAACGACTTGGCTTTGAAGGAAGAGAAGAAGGCGTAACCGCATATTGCGTCGCTTTAATTTATCAAAATTAGCCCGAAAGTCAACATTACTTTTTCAGATATCCGTCAATTTTCTCCATGAATGCTTTATCAACGTTTAAAATCTTTGCTACGCGAAGCGCTTCCATTGGAGCTACCGCTTCTCGGTTTTCTTCTAAAGAATAATCGATAAAATCACCGATATTCTCTTTGGTAAGCGGCTCATTCACTTTCGTTTCGATAAATCCTTTTACGCGTAATTTTCTGCTTTTTGCAGTAATTCCGCTATAATGCGTCGTAATAATGCTTTGAACTTTGTTTTCACCTAAAAAATCAAGCATGCCGTTCACAATAGCGGAGCCTTCTACCGGATTGGTTGTTCGAGCCAGTTCATCAATAAGAATCAAAACATTTTTTCCGGAACGAATTGTTTTGATCATGCGATCAATGGAAAGAATCTCAGCCGCAAAAGAAGAAAGTCCCCTCAACTCTTCTTGCTCGTCATCCATACTTGTCAGAATATCTTCCACTAACATGATCTCAGCTTTTTGAGCAGGAACAAAAAAACCGAACTGAAACAAATATTGCGATAGTTGCAAACATTTTAATAAAACCGTCTTTCCAGCCATATTGGCGCCTGTAATCAAGCAAGGATTTTTCTCCAAAGCGACGTCTATCGGTTGATAACGCTTTTGTTCGCTCTCTAAAATAGTTTTCAATTGCGGATGAAAAATACCTTTATACGATGTGATATTTTCATGTATAGAAGGCTTAGTTAAAGCCATTTGAGTTGCTTGAGCAGCTTTAGCAATTAAATTATCTAAACGCGCCGCCATCTCCAAAGCCATAAGCAGCTCTTTCCAATGCGGCGACAATTGATCCGACAAACGAATACGTATTTTATCCTCTTCGTTAAGCGATCTTTGATAAATAATATCCGTCTTTTCTTCTTGCGTTTTGTAAGTCTCAACATCGTTTTGAGAAATAGTCCCTAATAGTTGTCTCTCTTTCTTCAACTCTTTTCTTAAGCGAGCTAACTCTTCGGAATAAGCGTCGTAAATAAAAAAATTCGGGAGTCGCAATTTTTCAGGATCTAAAATATCCAAAACCAGCAATATATCAGGGAATTGAACAAGGTCAATATTTTCTTCATCGATCAGCCGGACTATCTCATAACATAAAATGCAAAGATGCTTTAACTCAAACAACTCAATATCTTCTAAAACAGCGTTGTTGGAAAGACGAATAACCGTATTCCTGACATCTTTTACCTGCGACAATTTTCTTTTAACGGCATCGAAAAAGAGGTTAAGTCGAGGGACGGAAAGCAATTCTCGCACTTTTTCTACGTCGTTCAACTCTCTATCTATCACCTCTTTATCAGTCATAAAATAACTCTCAAGCAAAATTTTTCTTCCCAAGCCTGATTGCAAATCAAGATTGTTTATCATGTAGCTTAACGCTTCAACTTTTTTTATGACCGTTTTCAGTTGCATGAGTCTATTAATTCTTATCGTCATTAAAAAGCAAATATATCATGCAAAATTACTCTTTTAAAGAGAATGTTGCGTAAAATCATATATTTTAATTTGCAGGCAGATTTCTGTTTATCAGTTTTTTCTCATGTTAAATTCTTTCATTCCAACTTTTTATGCAGGAATTGATTATAGGTTTTAAGAAGCATTCATAAATGTTCGAAGCCTATGAGAATTTCTATAACCTCCTCACGTCAAAAACAGGAAGTTCCAACGCTTTTTGCAGAGCGTTTTGAAGCTCTTCGGAGTCAAGATTGCGGCCTTTTGGCGCGGTCGGATTGATGGTAATAGTGACTAACTTGCTTTTTTTCAAAACTTTAATTCGTCCTCCCTTCTTAATAAAGGAGTTGTAAATTTCCTCTGTAATAAACGCTTTTGTAAAATCTTTGATAATCAACGTGATTTCTTTAATCTGTTTTTGATTTCGCAAATTTTTCAATAAAGCGTCGCTTATCGCCCCCGCTACAAAAACCATAGTCCCGTATTTGAAAAGTTGTCCGGAATCGTTATAAAGCGTAAAGACCGAAGGAATATTCAAATTATGAACAACTCCTTCGGAATCCATCTCCCAAATACCTTTTTGAAGCGGCAGCAGTTTTTCCGCGACGACGGCGTCAGCTTGCTCCAAATTGATCAGTTTGTAGGCAAATTTCGTCTGTTTAACCAACTGCGAAATGTTGGAAGATAGCGCGGCTCCCGTCGCCAAGATCATGCCGTCAGCGACGGTTGGGGAAGCAAGACTCAATCGCGATAAAGCGCCGTCGACTAAAGTTAAATCCACATTATGGGTCCTGAGCGATTGTATCAAATCTTGCAACCAAATGGTATCGGCAGGGCCTGAAAGTAAAACTTTCCCGGTAGCTTTGGCCTGCGCCGTAACCAACCTTCCTAAAGCGGTATGGCGGTCGCTCACAGCGATGATTTCGGCGGGAAACTTTCTCTGCTTGAAAAAACGTTCCGAAGTAACGAAAATCATATCCTCGAAGATATCAATCTCCGGTTTTTTAGTTTGATAAACGCTGTCAATGCTTTCTCCGTCAATACCGATAGAAGTGATTGCGATTTGTTTTGAAGAATCTTTCAGCCTCTTGACGATATAATTTAACGTTTCCGTCTTACCGGTATTCTTCTCCAATCCAACTACCGATACGCTGCTACATTTTAATATGTCATCTATAAAGTCCATAAAGTGCGAAAGTTCATAAAGTGCGAAAGTCCATAAAGTGCGAAAGTTCATTGTTTTCTATTACTTTATAAACTTTCAACTCTTTACTTTTCCACTTTATAAACTATTTACTAATTTAGCATTTTTATTAATCCCGACAACATTCTTGATATCTCTTCTGAAAGCGTTAATAGATTTTTCCCTTGTTCTGCTTAATAAGATCTAGTTCCCATTGCTAAAATCGGCATGAACGAACTTCTCCGCATGAGCCTTTTGCTATGAAAAGAAAATATTTGAATTCCTTATTGCTTTTTCTCTCAAATCTTTCCGTTATATTATTCATGATCGAAATTGAAGCCCTATTTATTTGGTCTTTGAAGCAAAAATTTTTACTCTTCTCAAATAGCTTAAAAACAATAATTGTCAATTGCTTTGCTTTCTGCCAAGCTATGATGTCTTCAAATCGTTCTATAAGCATGGCGGTTAGTTTGTAAAGTGCGAAAGTTCGTCGCTTTCTAATTTTCACTTTCGCACTTTTTCACTTTCAACTATTTTTATGTCTTTTTTTACGAGCAAGCTCGGTCGGTTCTAAAGCTATCTTATTCGGATCATCGTTCTCGAACAATCCTGCAACACCTTCGCTATGAAGTTTTTGACAATCTTGGCAATAACATTCGTCTACATAATTCTCCGGCTGCGTATAAGTAGTAATAACACCTTCAAAATTACGCAATATCACTTTCGACGGACTTTGAGAAATTATATAAGTCGGCATAACCGGCGTTTTACCGCCGCCGCCCGGAGCATCTACGACAAAAGTCGGTACCGCATATCCGGAAGTGTGTCCCCGCAAACTTTCAATGATCTCAATCCCCTTTGAAACGGGCGTGCGAAAATGTTCCAGCCCCATAGAAAGATCGCATTGATAGATATAATATGGACGAACTCTTATTTTTACAAGATTATGAACCAACTTCTTCATCACGTTGACGCAATCGTTCACGCCGCGCAAAAGCACCGTTTGATTTCCTAACGGAATGCCTGCATTAGCAAGTTTGGCGCAAGCCTCGGCAGCTTCCGGCGTTACTTCGTTAGAATGGTTGAAATGAGTATTCAGCCAAATAGGATGATATTTTTTCAGCATATTCACCAAATCGTCCGTAATACGCTGCGGACACACGACCGGCGTACGCGTTCCTATACGAATGATTTCAACATGCGGAATGGCCCTTAATCTTTGAATGATCGACTCCAGCATAGCGTCGCTAACCATCAACGCATCGCCTCCGGATAGTAAAACATCGCGCACTTCAGGCGTACGGGCGATATAATCTATCGCTTTTTGTATCCGTTCGGACGGCGATTCGCTGTCGGTTTGACCGGCAAATCTTCTCCTGGTACAATGACGACAATACATGGAGCACATATCGGTAATCAAAAAGAGTACTCTGTCGGGATACCTGTGCGTAAGTCCCGGCGTTGGAGAATCTTCATCTTCATGAAGCGGATCAAGAAGATCCGCCGCTGATTGACGCGTTTCTACTCCTGTCGGAATCGCTTGTTTCCGAATAGGACAATGCGGATCGTCCGGATTGATCAAACTGAGATAATACGGCGTAATCGCCATACGTAAAGTCGCCAAAGATTTTTTTACCCCTTCTTCCTCCTCTGCAGTAAGCGATATATATCTTTTTAAATCTTCTAACGTTTCTATTCGATTTTTTACTTGCCATTTCCAGTCGTTCCATTGTTCGTCGGCAACTTCCGGAAACATTCTCTTTCTATTATTCATTGACGTAATAACTTTGATCTATAACGTTCTTAATATATTTTCTTTTTATCTCAAGGAATAAGGAAGCGAGCGAGATTAGTTTAATTCTTTCTACGCTCCGCCATTTTTAATTAAAAAACACGCCTCATCCCTTACTCTTTTAACTACACGTATATCTTTTCAAATAAATTTCTTATCTCTTCCGATTCGCGAATTATATTCAAGGTTAATTCCGCATGTCCGCGCGCATAACCGTTCCCCACAATGAGATTGATATCTTTTCCAACGCCCTCGGCTCCCAAAGCCGCTTTGGTAAAACTAGTCGCCATGGAGAAAAAATAGACGCAGCCTTGACCTTTGGTGACCAAAATGGAGGTCATTTCCGTTGAAGGAACGTTGACGTTATTAATCGTAACGTCGCAACCTCTTCCACCTGTAATTTTCATCACTTTATTGTAAACGTCCATTACGTTGGTCGCATCTGCTACAATGACGTCGGTCGCCAAACTCATATCGATAATTCGTTGCGCATTCGAGTTGGAAAATTCTACCACGATAACTTTTCCGTAATTTCCGACATTTTTCATTGCTTGATAACAGCATAAAATGCCTGATTTTCCACCTCCGCCAATAATACATACGATGTCTCCTTCTGTTACAAGTCTGTCGACCTGTGCCGGAGCGCCCGCCACATCCAATGCCGCTAAAGCCAGCTTTTCCGGAATATCATCCGGTAAAACGGCAAATATACCGCTTTCAAATAAAATGGCTTCAGCTTCAACATCAACTTGATCAGAATCGGGAGAAAGATGCTCTATCTTTTTGATTTGTAACGGCGTTAATGAAAGTGACACCAACGTAGCTATTTTATCGCCTACTTTTATCTTTTTATTTGCCGGAAAATTAGGACCAATTTCTTTTACCGTTCCTATTAACATTCCTCCCGAACCTGTTACGGGATTTTGCATTTTTCCTCTTTCATCGACGATCGAAAGTATCATCTTTTTCATCTTTTCGGCATCGCCGTTACAAGATTGCTTGATCTGGGTATAACTTGCAGAGTCGATGTTCAAGGTAGAAACATCGATAAGCAATTCATTATCATAAATTACCATGGTATTATCAAGTTTCTCCGCCGGTTGCGGCAGCGTACCGACCGGAGAAACTACCCGATGCGTACCATATCGGCATCCTTTTTTATACTCTTTCTTATGCATAAAGTTCGGTAAATACTTTTCTTAACTTTTCGCTTTCGCGTAATATCTGAAGCGTAATTTCCGCATGACCTTTGGTATAACCGTTGCCAACAATCATCGTCACGTCGCTGCCAACTCCTTCAGCTCCTAAGGCGGCTTTTGTAAAATTTGTCGCCATGGAGAAGAAATAAACAACGCCCGTATCTTTGGTGCAAAGGATGCTGGTCATTTCAGTATCGGGAATATTTACGTTATTGATTGCGACGTCGCAGAGGTCGCCGTTGGTGAGTTCTTCGATTTTTTCGAGAACCGGAACAGGTTGCGTGGCGTCGGCCAAGAAGACATAATCACAGAATCCGAGTTCCTGCAATCTTTTGGCGCTTCTTTCGCTATGGCATAAACCGATTACTTTTCCGGTAATTCCGGTACGTTTTTTTGCTTCATAACAGCACAACATGCCCGATTTTCCACCGGCTCCGATGATAAGGACCGTATCGCCCGGTTTGACTAATTTTGCCGTTTGCGCCGGCGCGCCCGCTACGTCTAATGCGGATAAAGCTAATGTTGCCGGCATATCGTCCGGAATTTTAGCGTAAATACCGCTTTCAAATAAAATTGCTTTTCCATCAATATCAACTTGATCTATATCAGGGCGGATATCTTTGATTTTGTCTATCCTCAGCGGAGTTAACGAGAGCGAAACCAATGTCGCTATTTTATCGCCTGCTTTCAAATCTGTCTTTCCGACAAGCGCATCGCCTATTTTTTCTACCGTTCCCAGCAACATTCCGCCGGAACCGGTCACCGGATTACGGTGTTTTCCTTGTTTATCGACGATGTCGAGCATGATTTCTGCAATTTTTGCCTTGTCGCCTTTGGCTTGTTCTTCGATTTGAGTGAAGCTAGCCGAGTCGATGTTCAGCGTTTGGACGTCTATTAAAATCTCATTATCATAGATTTCGTCCATGTTATTATCTATTTTATTTGCCGGTTGCGGCAATACGCCTTTAGGCTCAATGACTCTGTGAAGCCCGTATTTGTTTCCTTTCTTTTGCATGTTCTTTCTTGTTTAAATACAAAGTATCACTAATGATTTCAAAAGATACTAAGTTTTATTGTTATAAAATTATTCGTTTATTATTCTGTTTTAAGCGCAAAAAGTTTCACAAAAATACTAAAGATTTATGAAATTACGCATTTTATGCCTTTCTGTAGGCTTTATCATTGAGATTTACAAGAAGCCTGAGTTTGCATTTGGAGCGTTTCAAATATGCAAGAATTTAAATAAAGCGAACATCAATAAGCGATTTCAATCCTGTTGCCGCACAATTCTCAACCAATAAATTTATTCGGTAATGCATCTAATTTACCTCTTTATAAATTTTCCGCTCAATTTTGACCTCCATGTATTCCAATTCGTAGAACAATTATTCTTTATGAACGTTTTCCGATCATCCGGCGCTCAATTCAGTATGAACACAAAAAGCGTAATCTAATACTTTTTAAAATTTTCTTCTCTATTCATTCTTCCGTGAAAACCTCTGTGCGCTTTTGTGGTCAAATAAATTATTTTTTCAATCCTAATATTGCTCTTGCTTCCTGCGGGTTCGCAATTTCGCGTCCAAATTCTTTCGCCAAACGCACTACTTTTTCCACCAATTCGCCGTTTGACTTAGCTAAAACACCCTTTGACAGATACACGTTATCTTCAAATCCTACGCGTACATGTCCGCCGTCGATGATAGCGGCTACCGCAAGCGGAAATTCATAACGCCCGATACCGGCTACGGTATAAGTCGCATCAGCGGGAATACTGCCGCGTAAAAAGACGAAATCGCGCAATTCTCCTGAAATACCGCCATTGACGCCCATAACGAAATCGAAATGCATCGGAGCTTTAATAAATCCTTTTTTATGTAGACGCAACGCCATATCGATCATACTTTTATCGAAAACTTCCAATTCGGGTTTAATACCCAATTGTATCATTCTCTCTCCAAAATATTTGATCGTATTTTCGGTGTTTTCGAAAATTTCGTCGCCTCCGAAATTAAGCGTTCCACAATCCAAAGTTGCCATTTCGGGCAATAATTCAATAGGTTGCAATCTTTCGTCGTTGCTCATTCCGACAGCGCCGCCCGTCGACGGTTGTATAATAACGTCGGGGATTTCAGCTTTAATGGCGTCGATGATCTCTTTAAAACGCGCTTTATCCTGCGTCGGCGTTCCGTCGTCGTAGCGAACATGAAGATGGATGATGCTGGCTCCTGCTTCGTGAGCAGATTTTGCCTCGCGAACCATCTCCGGAATTGTGTAAGGAATCGCAGGGTTGTGTTCCTTCAAAACTTCCGCGCCGCATATCGCGGCTGTGATGATGAGTTTTTCCATAAAAATATTTATTAAAATATAACTTTTTTATGATCAATCTTTTTCAATTTATATTTCACCTCTCGGCAAAATTTTATTTTCTTTGGCAACTTTTTGGTACTACGCAAGTTCCCGACGCTCTGCAAACCACGATCGGTTCCTCCAAAACATCAGCCGCCGACTCTGAGATATCCGTGCGCGGAACGATCACTTTTCTCGCTTCAAAAGTCATTTTACGAGAACTATTTCCTTTCTCTGTTATCGCTCCTATAGCTTCAATGTAATCGCCGGCATATACGGGAGCCAGAAAATCAACGCTATCATAAGCTCTGAAAAGTCCTTCGTCGCCGTCGTTTCTAATTAATAATTCCGTAGCTACATCGCCAAAAAGTTGCAACATTTTTGCTCCGTCTACCAAATTTCCGCCATAATGGGCGTCGTGCGAACTCATGCGCACGCGTATCATCACTTTTTCCATGTTTTCCTTTTTTTATCTAACAATAAAAGAGCGTTTTATAAAATTTGCTCTATCGATTGCATGTACTTGTCGTTATTTATTGAACAATATAATCCACAAAAATATGCGGCGTATGAATGGCTTCTATAGGAAGTTTTCCGGTTTCAACTAATTCTTCCACTTCGACGATCACGATATCTGCCGCCGTCGCCATCAATGGATTAAAATTTTGAGTCGTTCCTTTGTAAATAAGATTGCCTAAATGATCGGACACATTGGCTTTTAAAAGAGCCACATCGGCGCGTAATGGTTCTTCAAAAAGATATTGTTTGCCATGACGTTCAATAATCTCTTTTCCTTCAGCTACTTGCGTCCCTAATCCTGTCGGAGTAAGAAATCCGCCTATTCCGGCGCCGCCGGCTCTTACGCGTTCCGCTAAAGTGCCTTGCGGAGAAAATTCAACCTCCATTAAACCGGCGTTCATTTGATTGCCTGTTTCGGGATTTGTTCCTACATGAGAAGTGACGATCTTTTTTACCTGATGATTCACAACCAATTTTCCAATGCCTTTATCGGGAAATCCGGTGTCGTTGGCAATGATCGTCAAGTTTTTCACATTGGCTTTGACTAATGCATCGATGATTTTTTCAGGCGTTCCATTAGCCAAAAAACCGCCGATCATTAAGGTCATCCCGTCTTTTATCTTAGCAACTGCCTCATCTATACTTATCTGTTTATCCATATTTTATAATTTTAATGACGCTCTAAATATAGAGCGTGCAAAGGTACGGAAGTATAACGGAATGTCCAAAAAAAGATGGAAAAAGAAATCATGTGAAGCCAATGCTCTTTTGAAATAAAATTCACTGTAAAACAAACTTTTATATTTTAAAGCCATACTTTATCCTCCATATTCCAAATATTAACGACAAAACGAAATAGAATATAGTAATTTTACGTACTTTTACTTATTGTCGTAGACAAATAAACCTCATACTTTTGTTATTTTCTTAATTACAAAAAGTATGTACGAAAAACTGGAAGCATTAGATAATTTTACCATTAATTTTAGCGAAGACGGTATTCTGATAGTCAACATTGTATTGGCTTTTATTATGTTTGGGATAGCGCTGGATGTAAAATTTTCCGATTTTAAACAAGTATTTTTGTCTCCCAAACCATTAATTGTCGGATTATTTAGTCAATGGATCGCTTTACCTGCTGTTACCTTTTTAATTGTAGCGGCCGGATATAAATTCATTCCTCCAAGCGTAGCGATGGGGATGATTTTGGTAGCCGCATGCCCGGGAGGAAATATGTCGAATTACATCTCGTCGCTGGCAAAAGCAAATATTGCTCTTTCTGTATCGCTTACCGGATTTAGCACCGCCGCCGCCGTTATTATGACGCCGCTCAACTTTCGGATTTGGGGAGGAATGTATATTAATTTTTTGAGTAAAAGAACCGTCGATCTGCTTCAACCGCTTCAAATAGACTTTCCACAAATTCTTATCACGCTTTGTATTCTTTTAGCGTTGCCTCTGATTTTGGGGATGTTATTTTCTCGCTTTTTCCCAAAAATAAAAGATAAGATTTTGCGACCGATTAAATTTCTTTCACTAATTGCTTTTTCGGCAATCTTGATAATGGCTATGTGGAATAATTTAGATAATTTCCTTCATAATTTTGGTTATATTTTCATCATAGTGCTTATTCACAATGGATTAGCTATTACTACGGGATTTTCATTAGCTTCTTTATTCAAGCATAGTATTCCTGACCGCAGAACGATATCCATAGAAACAGGAATACAAAATTCGGGGCTGGGATTGGCATTATTGTTCAATCCGAAGATATTTCCTCCCGGCGTAGTAACCGGCGGAATGCTTTTCGTAACGGCATGGTGGGGCGTTTGGCATATCGCTTCAGGCTTAATTATTGCTTTCATTTTCCGCCGTTTGAAAAAGTTTTAATTAATCTGGCTACATTTCAATGAACGTTTTGAAGGCCATGCTTTCATCTTTTTACAAAATCCGCCTCTTTTGAAGGCGACAGTTAAACATATCGAATCATGAAGGGAACAAAGTCTCCATTGAAAAGCATCAAAATAATTTAAATTTGCGACGGAATATTTGATCATGAAGAAAAAAATACAAAATTTCGATCTTTTGTACGCGATTTTCAAGCCATATGTAAATTTCACGTTTGCGCAGTTTTATGATAAAATTGTCGTAGAAGGAAAAGAAAATATTCCAAAAGAAAAGACCGTCATTTTAGCTCCCAATCATCAGAATGCTTTGATGGACGCTTTGGCCGTTTTGATGACGCAACCCGGGCAACCGGTTTTTTTAGCGCGCGCCGATATTTTTAAAAAAAAGATTATAGCTAAAATTCTTATATGGCTCAATATTTTACCTGTCTATCGTCAGCGCGACGGACGCAGCGAATTGGATAAAAATAAAGAGATATTCGAGCAAGCCATCGATGTTCTTCGCGATCATGTAACGCTCTGTTTAATGCCGGAGGGCGCTCAAAGTTTTAAACGTACATTGTTGCCATTGGTAAAAGGGATGTTTCGTATCGCTTTTTCTGCACAAGAAGAATTGAAAGACAGCGAAATTGTAATTGTACCGGTTGGAATTGATTATGAAGATTATGTAAAACCGAGCAAAAACCTTATAATTCGTTTTGGCGCTCCTATTTCGATAAATGATTATATGACTCAGTACAATGAGCATCAGGCAAAAGCTTTGAATGCTTTACGAGATGATTTGAGTGAAAAGATTGGCGCTCTTATACAAAATATCCGTTCCGAAAAGTATTACGCCACTTTTTATGATATGTCTTTGATGGCTGATTCTCTGCTTTGCCAATGCACCCCAAATTCCAAAAAGAACCTTTTAACGTTGCTTAAGGCCCGACAAGAAATTTCCGCAGCGCTCGACCATGAAGAGAATGAAAATCCAAAAAAAATCGAAGAACTTGCTCGACATTATTCCGATTATTCTTCTTGTCTCAAAAAACTCCGCTTAAAAGACGACGTTTTTGAAAAACCTAAAAAATTACCGCAATTATTACTCAAAAGTTTACTTTTAATAATCGGTTTTCCTCTTTTTTTAGCCGGCAGAGTGGCCAATTTTATCCCTTCTTTCATTTCAGTAAAAGTTGCTCAAAATTTAAAAGAAGATGATTTCAGAAGTTCTTTCCATTTGGTATTGTGGCTTTTACTCTATTTAATCTATTATTCTATTGTTATCGTGGTATTAAGTTTTGTTTTTCACTCATTTTTGATAGCGCTTGGCATAGCTTTGTCGGCAATGTTTTTAGGAAGAATGTCTCTTTTTTATCAAGTGGCTACAAATAATATATTGAATGTATGGCGATTACGTTTTATTCAAAAGAAAAATTCCGCTGATTTTAACGAAATGAAAAAGCAAAGAGAATATATTATTAATACCGTTCTTTTTATGGTAAAGAAATATTTCCATTAACAAGATTATCTTGGGATAAAACGCTGGCGACGAGACGTTCCGCCTGTTCCAAAGAAAGCGCGCCATTTATGGAATAATCGCCGACCTTTGTCCTTCGTAAAGCAGTAAGATATGCTCCATTGTTTAATTTCTTGCCGAAATCATGCGCCAATGAGCGAATATAAGTTCCTTTGCTGCATTGCACGCGAAAAGAGACAAACGGTAAAGAAATTTCCGTCAATTCAAATTGATATATATGTACCCGTCGCGCTTTAAGTTCTATATCATGGTTTTTTCGAGCATGCATATAGGCGTTTTTCCCGTTGATTTTGATAGCGGAAAAAATTGGCGGAATTTGCTCAATCGCTCCCGTTAATTCCGAAGCTACTTGTCGCAACGTTTCTTCTGTTATATTTTTTATCTCAAAATGCTGATTTTCTTCTGTTTCTCCGTCATAAGAGGGCGTTGTCGCGCCGATCTTGAACGTCCCAACATATTCTTTGTCAAATCCTTGCAGTTTTTCAATCTCTTTAGTCTTTTTTCCGGTGCAAATTAGAAGTAATCCCGTTGCCAAAGGATCTAATGTTCCGGCATGTCCGACTTTAATTTTTTTCACCTTTAATGCTTTGGAAATACGAACCCGCAAATAATTGACAACGTCAAAAGAAGTCCATTTTAATGGTTTATCCACCAAAAGAATCGCGCCTTCTTGAAAGTCCAAAAGAGAAGATTGCATTTTTTATGAAAATATTGAAAATCCAATCGCTACTAATCCTGCAATGGCACAGTAGAGGGCAAAATAGACAAGTTTACTATTTTTAACAATCCTCAACATCAATTTACAGGCAAAAAGTCCCGATAAAAATGCCGCAAAAAAGCCGATGAGCAAAGAAATTGTCGGAATGCCCGATGTCGCCAAAGTAAATTCGCCTCCTATCAACTCAAGGAAAGCTTCTCCCAAAATAGGAATCAAAACCATTAAAAATGAAAATCGCGCTATCTCTTCTTTTCTATTTCCAAGCAATAATCCCGTCGCAATCGTAGATCCCGAACGAGACAATCCCGGCAATACGGCGCATGCTTGCGCTAAACCGATAATAAAAGCGTCTTTATAACGAATTGAATGTCGTTCTTTAAATTTAACGAAATGAGTCAACGTCAGTAATATCGCGGTAACCAGCAACATGCTGCCAACCAGTCTCAATCCTTCGCCAAACAGAGAAGCGATAAAATCTTTGAAAAATAATCCTACAATCAAAACAGGAATCATCGAAAGGACTATTTTTAGAATATATTCTGTTTCAATATTATACTTGAATTTGAAAAATTCTGATAACAGTTTCCGGATATCTTTACGAAAAACAATAATAACGCTTAAAACTGTCGCCGCATGTACAACCACTTCAAAAGCGACGCTTCCGGTTTGCTCCACGCCCAGCAACTCCTTCATCATCACAAGATGTCCGCTTGAACTTACCGGTAAAAATTCCGTAAGCCCTTGGACAATTCCTAAAATCAACGCCTCGAACCAACTCATTATCTCTCGTTACTCTTTCTTTTCAGTTGATTTCGGTTTTTTCATGATCGCATAAATTTCAATAATGAATCCGGCGACAATCAAAATAGGCGATAAAGTGATCCTGCGAAAAGAGTAAATTTCTTCGCTGAAAACATCCGGATCATTAGACGACCCATTAATCATCAAAAGAAAACCGATAACGATAAAGGCTAATCCAATCAACAGAAAGATATAATTATCCTTATGAAACGGCATATTTTTCCCTTTTGTTTCTTTTTCAGAAACAGAGTTTTTTAAAAAGGAAGCAGACTTTCTCATTTTATTAATAATATAAATTATCGATATTACTTCTTAAATATTTTCGGACGGCAAAATAACTTGCTACCCAAGCCATTAGAATTCCCAAAACGATCACGATCCCAAAAAGAAGCAACGTCGTTTCAGGCTCTTCCAAATTGACTAATTCCGGAATTTTATCCTGAGCGGCATACAGCATAATAATAATAGCGGCAATCGCAATAATAGCGCTTACAAATCCCTGTAAAATGCCGCGTTTCACAAAAGGCCTCCGTATAAAAGCCTCTGTCGCCCCAACCAATTGCATGGTTCGAATAATAAATCTTCGCGCATGAATAAATAACCGAATGGTATTATTGATCAACGCTAAAGAAATTAATAACAATATGGTGCTAAAGCTAACAATAATCAGCGATATTTGACTGATGTTGTTATTAATAGCCTGCACCAAAGTTTCTTGATATTGAACGTCTTTAATTCCTTCGCTTTGAGATAAAAGCCAAGTTTTGATCACCTGAAGACTGTCGTTATTAGCCCAAGCAGCCTTCACATGGATTTCTATGGAAGCTTCCAGAGGATTATAACCCAAAAAATTAACAAAATCTTCGCCAAGGGTCTCCGTAAGAGATTCTGCAGCAGCTTCTTTGGAAATATAACGGGTATCTTTCACAAAAGTTTGCCGGTCGATGCTTTTTTGCAATCTGATAACATCGTTCTCCTTCGTATTATCATGAAAAACCAAACTCAACCCGATATGCTCTTTTACATGATCGGCAACTTTTTTAGCGTTTAACAATAACAACCCAAGCAATCCCAACATTAACAATACCAACGAAATACTTATCGTCGTCGTCAAATAAGACGCCCGTACTTTTCTTTTATGTTGCCGAGTTTGTTGCGTCGCCATTTATCCTGTCAAAAAATTGTCCTTTGAAAGATGCAAATGTACAAAAAAATTATTGAGCACAGTGAAGCGCCAACTGAAAAGTTTCAAAATATTAAACGCGTAAATGAATTGAAAACGAAATTTTCCGAATACATTGCGAAAAGCAAGCCATCGCTATGCGTCGCAACTACTTTTCATTACATCTGTGAAGCGACGACTTCGGCAATATCTTTTACGTCGATAATACGCTCTTTGTTAAAAGTTTTTTTGCATAACGGACAAGCCGTCACTAAACAATCCGGTTCATCGGCGCTCAATGTGCAAATGACGTCGCGTACGATGTTTCCTCTTTCTGCATAATTGATCTCTGTATTCGCCAAACTTCCTCCGCAACACAGAGCGTCTTCTTTCTCCTCGGGAACGCTAACCAAAATGCCCGTTTTTTGCAAAACAGTCCTTGGTTGTTCATAAATACCGCTTAATCGACCCAATTCGCACGGATCATGATAAACATATTTCTCCGCCGTTTTTTGCAATTTTATCTTTCTTTCCTTCACCAAAAAGTTGATATATTCGGTATGATGCATGACCGGAATATCAAGTTTATAGTTCTCATTGAAGAATTTATAACAAATCGGGCAAGAAGTTACCAATAACTTAGCCCCGGATTCTTTAATAAGTTTTTTGTTAAATGCGATCATATCGTCGGCGGCGTTCAATGCTCCGCTCAACATGATCGGCCGACCGCAGCACGCTCCTTTTTCTTCATCAATAAAAGTATAATGTACGTCGGCTTTTTCAAAAATTCTCAACATCGACATTTTGATCGAAGACGTCAAATGGGTCATACAACCCGCAAAATAAGCGACATCGCCCGAAGATATTGAAATTTCATTTCTTTGCAAATATGAAAAATCAGGCGTTACGGTTCCAAAAGGAGATTTACGCATTAATAAACGGTGACGATTGCTTTTAATCAAAACAGGACAAACTTCCTCGCAACGTCCGCACATTAAACAGTTATTAGCGACGCGACGCGACAAAGTATTATAACGTTCATCTCGTAAAAAATAAACCGATTGCACGTCGTTGATCTTTGCCGCCGTACTCAATTGACATACGTCGATACACATCCCGCAACGAGAGCAAGAGTGCAACTCGAAATTGGCAAATCCTTCCACTTTATTTTCGGTTTTCAATCCCCAATTACGCAGGAAAATAAGCCCAATTTCTCCAAAAATGTGCATATAACGGCTGAAAGGCATGGCGCAGAAAAATATGCCAAGAGCAATGGAATATCCCCAAAATGCCGGATAATACAAACTTTCTACCGGAAGAAAAAGCTCAAAAAGCCGGCCTAAACTTCCCGTCAAAAAGCTCCCGCTATCGTAAGTTCCTGAAGTAAAGCTTTCCGCCAAAAGGCGCAATGGGAAAATAGCCCATAAAGAGATCAGCGCAACTTTATCGAAAGTCGTATGCTTTGTCGGACGTTTCATGCCGGCGGCTTGCGGACGAAAACGTTTAACCGCCGCCAATATGATCCCCGTCAACACCAATAGCAGGAAGAAGTCCATAACAGCCGCAAACAGATGCGCAAATCGATAACTTTCCGTCGGAACGAAATATTTCAAAAATATCGCAACGTGAGGAGGTTCGATCCACATTCCGGTTGCCGCCGTAGATTGAAATTTCCCGACTAATATCATCATAAACCACCCAAATGCAATGCTCATGTGCATGAATCCCAATCGCGGATTGGTTTTAAAAATTCGCACATGCAGCAAACATTCCGTGATACATTCCCAAATAGATTTTAAGGTTTTTACCGTAAAGAAGTTCTTGCCGATAAGCCTTTTATCTCTTCTTGGGATTTGAATAAACCAATAGACAAATTTCCCGATCAAGATCGAAAAAAGAAATATAACGCCTATTGTAAACGGTATTACAAATATGTCAAAATATTCCATAATTACAATTTTTCGGTTCGCCTATCTATGTTTTGTTCCCATTCGTACAATAATTCCTTCATCATCAAAATCACGTTGCGGGTATTAACGCCATGCGGACATGCCAAATAACATTTACCACAAAACATACAGTCCTTCAGCTCTTTCGATAACGTCTCCAATTGTCCGCGCCGCAACATCAAATTAACTCTTCTGATATTGAAATCGGTAAAATTTCCGGCGGTACAGGCAGAAGTACATCCTCCGCAGGAAATACAAAGCCGAAACGTCGGTATTTTATCCAAAATTTCGTGCGCTAACGAAAGATCGGCGCTATCCATACTAATAGAACGCGGTTTGCTGATTTTATATCCGAATAAATTGTTTTCGGTCATATAAGCTTAATTATTTTGAAAATATTCCCATACTTTTCCTGCCGTAGCCCTCGCATCGGCCAAAGTTTCCTTGATAGAAGCCGGACCTTTTGCCGTGCCTGCCAAAAACAATCCGTCAACAGGCGACTCCTGATCTTCAGAATGACGGTCGCGCGACCGGAAAAATCCATAATCCGACTCTATTTCAAGTCTTTTTGAAAATTCTTTAGTCGAATTTGACGCTTCAATTCCTACCATTAAAACTAATAGATCTACCGACAAAGTCACCGGTTTGGCGATAAGCGTATCTTCCGCTTTTACGCGAATCTTTCCATCAACCGTCATAGCCGCCTCCGAGATACGCCCGCGCACATAATATACGCCCCAACGCTCTTGCGATTGGCGATACAACTCTTCAAAATATTGTCCGGACATACGCATATCCATGTAAAAATTGGTCACACGCGTCTCCGGATGATGTTTTCTGATCTCAATAGCTTGTTTGACGCCGCAAATACAACAAATACGGGAACAATAAAAATTTCCGACTTTTTCATCTCGCGAACCTACGCAATGGACGATGCCTACTCTTTCCGGAATGCGTCCGTCGACAGTCGTTACTTTACCTTGTTCCCGAAACATTTTTTCTAATTCTATACTCGTAATGACGTTGGGATAAACGCCATAGCCAAATTCCTCTTTACGTTCCGCTTCAAAAGGATCAAAACCGGTAGCCATCACAACGGCGTCGGGATTTATCTTCCTTCTTTTTGATGTCAATATTTCAAATTTCCCGTCGTTTCGAGTTAAATCCAAAAGAGATTCTCCCGTCGAGATCTTAATCTTCGGATGCGCGGCTCGTTCCTTAAGCTCCTGCGTAAGCTCTCCGGCGTCTCTAAAATTAGGAAATAATTGATAATATTGATTCAAATGCCCTCCGATAACATCTTCTTTTTCAATAATTTCCACATCAAATCCCATTCGAGCGAGCATTGAGGCTGTTTCCAATCCTCCGGGACCGCCGCCGACAACAACGATTTGTTTACTATTTTCATTCATAATTATTATAGAATTCAGACTTTAAGAGTATAAATATCAAGGCTTTTTATAATTAACCTTTCAATAATTCATTCATGTTGAACCCTTTTCTTGCATCGTCGGAATAGATGTGTAAACTATACCCGACATCGCTCAGACAGGTGATTCTATGAATGTGATTATCAAATGCATCAGGTTCTCCGACTGCAAAAAAACCATCTCCCCTTTTGGCTTCGATCGCATTAGCCAATTGCACAAAATCATCCTTCGCCTCAAAAACTTCTACTAAGAAATCTCCTTTGACAAAGTTATAAGCGGCAAATTGAGGATGCCCATGAATAGCCGTTTGATTCCCTTTTTTCCAACACATCAAAATTGCTTCCCAACCTGTTTCAAAATCTTTTCCTAAATATTTTCTGACATACAAAGTATCGGAAAATTCCTGAAAATCGCTGAAATCAAAAGAGTCAAAAGAATCAAAAACATATGTTTTCAATTTCTCGCCCAGCGCATTATCAATCTTTTTTCCATTCACAATTTCTTTTATTCCATTAAAAAAACGATCATAGCCTACTTGTACTTCTATAGGCTGAGGAAAATCATTAGCAATAGTTCTTTCAGTTTTCATACCTTTTATTATTTATGTTTAAAATTATTTATTAATGTCTAAAACAGTTCACTTGTTCTGGTTTTGGTAATTGTTCGCCATGGAGACCGATATATTTTTTTGCCGGATCGTACGGAATACCGATTTTATCCAATAACGGTTCGCAATCAATCTGATGCATCTGCAATCCTAACTCCCAAGGATCAAATCCTAATACCAACGCCGCCATCTCTTCATATGTCAAAGCAGGAATACCTCTTCCTTCTCTGTCGAATGTGCGGTTTTCCATCGAAGCGATGGTATATTGCCATTTGTCCATGAACATGGCGCATCCGGGACAGTTAGCCACAATAAAATCAGGTTCGTAAGGCTCCATCGATTCAAATTTTTTATAAGAATTAGCGATGCTGTATCCTCTGTTGGACTGCACTAAATATTGACGAAAGCCAAATCCACAACAATGACGACGCTCGGGATAATCTATCACTTCTCCGCCCCAAGCTTTGATCATTCCGGATAAAATTTGCGGAAATTCCGATCCGCCGACGCTTGATTTCGGAAACATTTTCCCATAATGGCACCCAATATGGTCTACTATTTTCAGCGGTTTCCCGGTATTTTTATTCACTAATTGAAATTTAGCTTTTTCGGCAATCTCATAGCGCAATTTATAGATCACGTCGCTGGCATGGGAAAGATTCTTTGGAATGACAAATTCGCGTCCCGTTGCCGCCTTTAAATATTTCGCCGTTTGCTCCTTGGTTTTTGGAAAATGCTCCCACATATCGAGAAATTCCGTATAAATTCCGAAAGAGGTAACGCACGAAGCGACATAATTTTCATAACCACGTTCTTTCATCATCGAAAAATGTCGCGCAACGATGGTCTGTACGGTCTCAATAGGAACTACATCGCCATGATATCCGATACCGGAACAGGTGCTGTGACGCGGATCTTCAAAAACGTCTTTCCCTAAAATCTCTCTCAAAATCTTCAAAAAAGCGCTTTCAGAACCCGGAAAAAAGTTTTGTCGGATACAACTTCTGACATAAAACAATTTATCGTCGGCAATCTCCTTTTCATACTCTTGCCAAATTAATTTTTTCCCCTCAAACATTACCCCTCCGTATCTTTGTTATGCGTCTGACTATTTGATTGATAAACATGCATAAAATAGCGCTGATCGTCGCCTTCTTTATCAAAATCAAACCCTAATTCTTTTGCTTTCCGGCGAGAATAATCTTCGATTTTGTCCATAAAATCATTGCCTCCCGTAACTTTAAAAATATTTCGAATTTCATTCATCGACTCTTCGCTGATTTTACGAAATACGCCGGGGCCTTCTTTTCCGTAATTTCCTCCGCCAAGCTTATTATAAATAGATTCGTCGTTTTCTACGATCCATTTCCAAATCGGCCCTTGTTCCATATGCAACTCCGGATTTACTCTTCGCGGGTGAATACAATATCCTATATCAATGATATTTTGTCCGATGACGCGTTTAATGACAAATTGTTGCCGTCCTTTTTCCGACTCGACAAACAATCCCGTTTCTTGCGACAAAGTACGTAATGCCATAATGATTAATCCGGCGGTATTTCCACGCGGACAACGCATTTTACACGACATACATTCGCCGCAATACCAGATCGTATCGCTCTTCAACAACTCTTCTAACGTATCTTCATCATCAAGTTGCACCAAATTACATATTTCCCGGGGATCATATTTGTAAAACTCTGCGGCAGGACAAATAGCGGTACAAACGCCGCAATTCATGCAAGCTTTCATGCCCTCTTCAAAACGAATGTCTTGATTTAACCGATCTATCAGTCTTCCCATTTTTTTGGTTTTAAAATATGGCGTAAACTTTTACCGATGCAAAAATCTAATAAAAAAATCAACTGGAAAAGACTGTTTTTACCTAAATCGCTATGGGTAAAAATACGGAAATATAATAGTATTAAGATAATTCTGTTTTCCTTCCATCTTTCGCAGATGGGCTTGGAGGAATAGGTTGGAGTTTAGAACACCTGCATCGCAACAATGGTTGAATACGGACGCTAATATACTTTTGGAAGATGTTGATTCATTGCTTTTACAATTTTTAAATATAGAAATACAAAAAAAATTATGATCCCCTCTATGGAGCAGGTCTGTTAAGTTCTGATTAGTATATAATAAAGTTCTTTGACATTATGATTTGCAAAAACTTCAGCAGCGTACTTTACTGATTTGTTTTTTGATTTAGAGATATTGAAAGCAAAATCTCTAATTAAAGCTAAGTTAGCGCCGCCTGTTTGTCTTTCGTACATTCGCGGCCTTCGCGCATCGAAACATCTTTGGTGTAATGTAATTTGTTTTCAATACTCCAGTGAGAACGCAGTCCGGCGGCAAAATACGTTGCGCAATTATTTTCTAAATCAGATATATAAAGAGTGTCGGTTTTGTGTTCTTCTTTTGAGGAAAGAAAGTTTCTAGCGCTAAAATAATGAGTTTAATACTTTCCCAACCGTCAGCCAAATTGTCTTCACGCTTGTAAATCCAAGTTTCCCGGATTTCACAACGACCTCTGATTATTTCTTCTTCAATGTGATAATCTATCGGCTATGTGTTGATTATAGTTTCTTCAAGCGCCTCTCTCAGCTTTGGTTGATTGTCCTCGACTTTGACTGCATAGTGATTGCCCGTCGTTACAATTTTGTCCGGCGTTTTTTTTACAGAGCAATGCGTCCATTGTCAGCACAGCGCCTTT
>JAIRTP010000116.1 GCA_031254805.1 Bacteroidales bacterium | reverse complement strand
GGTGTTAAAAAATGCCTTGCGGCGCCCAAGCGTCAAAGTCAGGTGACCGTTCATTCCAATCCCACAGATGGACGGTTGAAAATTGAAAGTGGAAAGTTGAAAATTGAAAAGGCGGAGATATTCGATATTTTCGGCGTCAAGATATTTGAAACGACGGAGACGACATTCGGCATCAGACATTTACCGCAAGGCGTTTATATCATAAAAATCTGTCTGGAAAACAACAATATCGTTACGCGAAAGATTGTGAGGCAATAATATGAGATTGAAATTATTTGTAAAGAAAATAGAAGGCTATCGTGAAACCAGTAGCCTTTTTTCGTGCTAAGGTTATGAAGCCCATACCAACTAACGCGCCGCTTATATCCAATTTGTCCGCCTCTGATATATATTTCCGTGCGGTTGCTCTATTCCCTTTCGAATGAGCGCGGAATAGGAATATCTCTATGTAAAACAATTATCTCCATCGCCGTCAAAAATCTTCTTATCGGCGGCATAATCAAAAGTCGCATAAACATGCGAACTATATTTTTTACTGAAAACAAAAGCGTTTTTAGATAATTTCACCGCCTGAGATAATGGAGCATCTAAAATTGTCAAATATTGAATATGATTTTGTATTGCTACAAACGAGATTAAATCGGCTATATCTTTCAAATTGTCAATTGAGCAATAATAATACAGTATTTTCAAATGACCGTTAACCAATGACGATACGATAAAGCCTGTAAATTGTCCGGATTCATAAATTTTAAAAGTAACAAGTTTATACGTTTTTCCAGTATACGAAAACGGAAAAATATTCTCAGCATCTTCGTCAGCCCTCACCCAAGGATATTTTACGATCCATTGCATTTCTCGATCCCGTCGATTGAACGTAGAATGAAGATTGAGTTCTTCAACAAAATTCCAACATTCTCTATCCGGAATAGAAATTTCTTCATATTGAAATTTAGGGTTGGAATAGAACAATTTTTTAAAAATAGAACCTGATCTCGCCGCAAAATTCATCAACGGCAGAAATATCTTTATTTTTCCATAAAAATTTCGCTCTTTCAACAACGCTTTAAAATTGGGATAAAGATAAAAGCGATAGCCGTTTCGTTCTGCGAACAGTGAAAAAGCTCCCGAACCGCAATAAATTCTCTGCAATAACGGAGCATAATTAGTAAACATGATTTTCCCATCCCAATCCTTAATTTCCTCATCCAAAAGCGCTTTCCATAACTTATTTCCTCTAAAATCGGGATTTGTCCACAATCCGCTTCCCCAACCAAACCTAATCAATTTATTCGGTTCGATAATAGCGTCGGCAAATACTAAACTAAACGCAAGTAAAACTCCATTTTCTACAAATAAATAAAGAACGACGTCATCTTGATCGGCTCTCGGGTTATTTTCATAAGATACGGCGCGTAAGGAAGAGATCGGTTTCACGGAAAAATTCCTGAATTCTTCGCTCTCGCAATAATTTCTAAGCTCCCTTAGTCGTATCTTTTTTAACTCCATAACCCTACAAATTCTTTAACCAAGAGGTCAAAAGCGCTTTCTTTATTCTTCGTTCCGGAGCCATCGAAGGAAGCTCCATGTCAATCCTGTGAATATATCTGCCTGAAAATTCATTTTTAGTCCCCGCAATGCCAAATATCAAATCCACATGCCCAAATAATTCATCAAAAATAGTTCGATCTCCTCCTTCATCGCCAAAAGGAAAAACAAAAAATTTATTTTTCTCTCCAAACTGTTCAGCCACAAAATTGCATGATTCTATTGTTTGTAGAATGCGTTCTTCCCTGGTTAATAGTGAATACTTCGGATGATCAATGCTATGCGCTCCGATTGAAAAGCCTCTCGTTTGCAATATCTTCAATTCTTCGCTATCCAAATAAGGCCGCTCCTGTTTAAGGAATTGGATGAAATCTACTGATAAATATTCCGCTATATCGTCTAATATATATCGTTGCAGATAATTAACATGCAATAATTTTTGTCGCAAATTATTCCCCTTAACTCCAATAGAATGCAATTTTTCATCAACTTTATACGACGCATCGCTCGGCATTCTCTGTAAAGCATCTATAAGCAATGCCGCTTTATGTCTGAAAAACAACTCTTTATTATCAACAAAAGCGCTATTGACAAAAATTGTAGCGGGAATCTCCCTTTGTTGTAAAATTGGAGAGACAACATCAAATATATTTGATAATCCATCGTCAAAAGAGAGATGAAATGCAGGAAAATCGATGATCTCCTCGCCCTTTACATGGCGTAATACGCGATAAATATCGACCGGTTTGAAATGAGCGAACATAAAATCAATATCTTCAATAAACTCTTTGCTCAATTTTGGCTTATACAACGGACCTATGTAAGGCAAATAGCAATCGGAAATGGTATGATAAAAAATATGAATTAACGGTCCTCCGCCTTTTTGTATTAATCTTTGAAGGCTTATTCCAGAAGCTATTAGCGGTAATACTTTATTCTTCAGAAAAATTTTCATCTAAAAACAGTTCACTTTAGGGCAAAACTACAAATTTATTCCATATAAAAACAGGAATCATCGGGATTCGTAATAGAATTTACAAGATTAAATATTTACGAGAATATATCGTAAGAGTCATTTTTACAGTTTTTGCCACTTATACAGATAGTTGTGGAATAGGCGAATATGGAATTTTGAGATCTTTGACGCGCCCTAAAATATTTAACCGATCATTGCAAACCTTTTGAAAAGCGTCGAGGTATAAATCATATGCTGCAAATCAATTATTTATGTAAAATTATTACAAATCTCTTGCAATAATAAAGTATTTTTTTTAGACTATTAAGAACTAAAAATAAAGTGCAAAGATATAAAAATAAACGAGCGGTAAAAATAGATTACCGCTCGTTTATTTATTAAGAGGAAAAAGAAACGGCTAAAATAGCCGTTTCTTTTTCCGTCTCAGCGTGAAATAAACGATTGTAAGCAAGCCAAATGCAAGGGCTATATGTCCGCACCATATTTGAAAATACTGCCATCCGGATAGAGGCTTTTTTGCTTCTTTGATTATCTCAACGGGATAAGGAACGCGGATAGTGTCGTTGATAAAGATGGAATCCCGAATGATTCTGTCTTTGTACAAATACCGGTACCGTTCAAGGAATATTGTATCGGCTGTTTCCTTGACAAAGATTGAATCGTACTGAAAAATGGAATCTCTTATTGTCTTATCGCGGTACTCTGTTTTGACGGTTTCGATCGGGATATATTTTGTAGCGCCGCAGGCGCAACAAAAGAATAAAAGAACTACAACAGGGATAAATTTTTTCATAGCATTGTGATTTTGCTTTGCAAGGCAAACCCTGCTTGGATTTCCGATATATCGGCATTTCGGCCATTTTCCACGAAGCTCATAGCCGACAATGATGATGCCTATGGCGCCGATTACAGTGAAGCATGGCATTTTTAAGACAACGCTGGCCGCAACGTCGGCAATGGAAAGCATCATCAACAAACCGAAGTAACTTGTCAGCTTGGTAATGGTTCGGCGATAACCGAAACTTGTGCGGACTATTTTGAGCCGTTTTGCGCGTTTCACGCCGAAAAACAAATCTATCAGCACGGATACAAAAATGCAGGAATAGAGGATGACTAAAACGGTAAGGAGCGCTTTTATGTGACTCCAATCTTCGCCCATTATTGAAGAAATAAAAAGTGATTTCATATTCATTGATTATTAGTTAATTATATATTAATGACTTCAAAAAAAGCCGCCCGAATGAGCGGCCTTTCAACAAAAAAAGTTTTGATAGAATTGCATTAAGCAATGGTTACGGAGCCCAAATAAAGGCTATTGGAGACCTCTTTGCCGTCTTCGGAAATGAAACTAATGAACGCCTCGACCTCTTCGCCGACAAAGTGCTGCGGTACGGTAATTTCTTGGCTTGCTTCTGTTCTCCGAGCTGCTTTGATTTCAGCGACAATCTCGGCTTTTGTGAGGCAGTAAAGAACGACAAGCGTTTGGTCCGTTTCTTTGGCGTTGCCGACGCCCGAATTGTTGTCCCAAGTGATTTCGACCTTTTGAGAGCCTGCCGCATTAACCAAAGGATTGGCCGCCCGGACAGATGGCCTCTACTGACCAACACTTTTGCGAGGTCAATAGAAAAGTCGGGATACGCCCCGGTTATCGCGTTGTTGAGGTTGTAAGACATGGCGCTGTTGAACCGCGTCATTTTGTTAGCGTAAAGCTTGAAGCCGGTGCGCAAAAATTCCGTCAACGGTTGCAGGAAATGCAGTACGGTTGCGAATTTTGCGCGTTGATTGAGTTGTCCTTCCGTTCTCGGATTGGAGACGCTGGAAGCTTTCGAGCGCATGTAGTCGATGCTTTTCCACGTTCCGCCTACGACGGTTCCGACCTTGCCGGAGAATCCGCCTAAGATACCTTTTTGAATTGTTCCCATATTATTACATTTTAAATGGTGAATAAATTACTTTTTGCACTTGGATTTGGTACGGCGCAAACACGGCTTTGACCTTATCCGATGGCAAAGCTATTATGAAAAATTGTTTCCTTTTAAAATATGGCGTTTTATGCGTTCTATTGCTTTGGATTGCGTTTTTGGGAGATAATATCTTGATAAATTTTGTGCAAAACAGGAGAAAAGAAAGAGATATGCGCCCAACAACCATGCAGCGGCTGCTATCAAGGTTTTTTGGGAAAAAATACTACCCGAAGCGGAGGCGTGGAGATTTTTTTCAAAAACCCGTAGGGCTTGACCTTTACTGCCGGAAAGCGGAATGGCAGGACGTTTGATGCGATGTGATAGGTTCTTTGATGATTCATT
>JAIRTP010000044.1 GCA_031254805.1 Bacteroidales bacterium | reverse complement strand
CTCAAACAGAAAATCCACCCTCGCCAAACTGAAAAATGTCAGCATTTGCCTGCATCAGCATCCTGCATACGACCTCTCCCATTGCATAACCCGAAGCATACCTTGCATGGCCGCATTGTGTCTCCTGATCCGGAAATAACAATCCCCTCCGATTTCTTTTATTCGGAAGGGATAAGATTAGTAATAATAAATGAATTAACTATTTTGCTAGAGTAAATTTAACGGGCATGTAATATTTTACTCTTACCGGATATTTTCCTTGTTTGCCGGGAATCCATTTGGGCATCATTTGCGTTACCCGGGCAGCTTCTTCATCACATCCTCCCCCGATTCCTCTGACAATAGACGCGTTTGAAATACTGCCGTCTTTTTCAACAACAAAGCTCACATAAACAGTCCCTTGTATGCCGACTTCTCTTGCTAAGCGCGGATATTTAATGTTATTTTTCAAGAATGCCAATCTGGCTGCGTCGCCACCCGGATATTCAGGATTTTGCTCTGGAAATTGAACGATTATGTCGTCTATAATATCTTCTTGGGGAAGTTCAACAGGCAGCCATATTTCAATAGGATCTGAGGTTCCTATTTCTACATCAATTTCTATATCGTCAAGGACATCGTCGTCATTATTAACAATATCGAATAAAATCGGATCCGCTTTCGGCGGCTTGGGAGGAATAGGCCGTTCCGGTTTCGTGATTAATAATGAAATTATCTCTATATCAACATTTTTTACATCAAATTCCATAAAAGAAGGAGCTTCATACGATTTGATTTGGAATGCCATATAGACAATAGAAAGCGTTACAATAAATCCAATTTTAAGGAACAATCCTTTTTTAGATTCTAAATCTGCTTTAAAAGCTTTTTTCGTTTTCATGACGTATGGTTTTAAGTATATTTTTTATTATAACGATTATGAAAAGATTAAAATTGCTTGAAAAGAGTATATTTTTTAAAAATAATAACGAATTGTAGCAATCGCGACCAAGGCAAACGCACGAAAATATTAGCTTTACAGGATGAAGGCGATACAGGAATATATATCAGAAGCAGGCGAATTGGATATAAGCGGCGCGTTAGTTGATATAATTACTTGAATCGCAACAAAAGAAATCAATATGAACAGCCCTATGGTAAACCTGCAATAATTCAATTAGAAAAACAAATATTTGGGAACTGAAAACGGAGAATTTTATAGAATCTCTCTAAGTTCTTCTAATTTCTTTCTAATATTCAATAAGGACTTTTGAAGTTCGATAGTTTCAGGATCGCCCTTTTTCACCGCTTTTAGATGCGCTTTAGCGCCGGATAAGGTATAGCCGTTTTCTTTTACCAAAGCATAAATTACTCTGAGATTTTCGATATCTTCGTTAGTGAAAAGGCGATTTCCTTTTTTATTTTTTTTCGGCTTTAAGATATCAAATTCTTTCTCCCAAAAACGAATTGTGGAAGTGGGCAGATTAAACATTTCCGCTACTTCTCCGATCGGATAGAATAGTTTTTGAGAGTTCATGACCGGTTTTTAATCCAAAGTTTGCGTCGCAATAGAAGAAACTCGTAACATTTCATGATATTCCTCTGGGGTAAGGTCAAATGTGAAAAAATCTACAGGATTCCGGGGCTTGTCTTTATAACGCACTTCGTAATGCAGGTGCGGGCCTACGGAAACTCCGGTATTTCCGACTCTTCCGATTTGTTCGCCGCGTTTTACTTTTTGTCCCTTTTTAACCTCAATGGAAGATAAGTGGGCGTATAAAGTTTTATAATTGAATCCATGATCGACCATAATCGTATTTCCATATCCGCCGCGCCAGCCGGCTTCAACTACGACGCCGTTTCCTGTAACGTATATCGGCGTTCCCGACGGAACGGAAAAATCGACGCCCGTATGCTGTTTCATTACTTTATAACGAGGATGCGGACGCATTCCAAACCCTGATACCAAACGGCGAGTTGTGGTTTTATCATCGTAAATCGGTAAAATTCCGGGAATGGAAACCAGCATTTCTTCTTTTTGTTTTGCCAATTCGTAAACTTCATCGAAAGATACGGACTGAGTATATAATCTAGAAGCGATATTATCTAATCGTTTGGTTGCATCGATAACTACTTGCGAGCTTCTATAATTAGACAGATTTGCGTATTTATCCACGCCTCCATATGCTCCTTCACGCATTGATTTCGGCAATGGTTCCGCTTCCAAAATGACTCGATAAATGTTATCGTCGCGTTCTTGAAGATCGCTTAGCACTTTTTCAAAATTTTCTAAACGGTCCGTCAAAATATCATAATTAAAAGTCATATTTTCAAGTTCGCGTTCCAGCATAACCTCTTTAGGAGATTTTATATATTTAAACATGAAAAAAGCCACGATAAGGACGATAAAAGATGTTGAAAATATAAAACTTATGATGCGTCTGAATATAGATCTAAAACTCCGCCTTGCCGGTTCAAAGGAAAGCGTCTCTGGATTATATTTGAATTTGAACTTTGCTCTAGCCAAAATATCTTAGTTAAAAATTATGCAGACAAAGGTAATAAAAAATATTATACATTTGCACTGCAAAACAAAAAAATGCATTATTGTTAATAACTGTTTATACTCGAATAGCTCTTAATTATTCATATTCAGCTTGATAAACATGTATTTAAAAGATGCATTGTTAATTAGAAAAAGGATTGCCATTTTCATTTAGCGCTTGATCGCATTAATTTATAGTTATATTTTAGGGTATGATTTCAAAGGATATTAGAAAATTATTTTTAGATTTTTTCAAATCGAAAGAACATTTGATTGTTCCTTCTGCTCCGATGGTAGTGAAAAACGATCCGACGTTGATGTTTACTAATGCCGGAATGAATCAATTTAAAGATATATTTTTAGGAAATAAAAAGCCGGAAACGCCACGCGTGGCGGATACGCAAAAATGTTTGCGCGTTTCGGGAAAACATAATGATTTAGAGGAAGTAGGACATGATACGTATCATCATACCATGTTCGAAATGTTGGGGAATTGGTCGTTTGGAGATTATTTCAAAAAAGAAGCGATTGATTGGGCATGGGAATTTTTACATGAAAAATGCGGCATCTCAAAAGATAGAATTTATGCGACTGTTTTTGGCGGCGATAAAACTGAAAATTTGGAGCGCGACGAAGAGGCGTTTGAGCATTGGCTGCGCTATTTGCCTTCCGAACGAATATTAGACGGTAGCAAGAAAGATAATTTTTGGGAGATGGGCGATCAAGGGCCTTGCGGACCTTGTTCTGAAATTCATGTCGATCTTCGTAACGATATTGAACGGCAAAAAGTTTCCGGAGAAACGTTGGTGAACAGAGATCATCCTTTGGTTATTGAGATTTGGAACCTTGTATTTATGCAGTATAATCGTAAAGCCGACGGGTCATTGGAACCGCTTCCGGAAAATCATGTCGATACGGGAATGGGATTTGAACGTCTTTGTATGGCGATGCAGGGTAAAAAATCCAATTATGACACCGATATATTTATGCCTTTGATCAACGCGTTGTCCGAATTGTGCGGAAAACCTTACGGCAAGAATGAACAGGTCGATATCGCTATGCGGGTAATCGCCGATCATATTCGCGCTATTGTATTTGCTATTGCCGATGGACAACTTCCGTCTAATATCAAAGCAGGTTATGTCATTCGACGTATTTTGCGACGGGCAGTTCGTTACGGATATACATTCTTGGATTTTCGCGAACCTTTTGTCAATAGATTAATCCCTGTTTTGGTTGAGGAGATGGGAAATTATTTTACCGAATTAAAGAAACAGGAATCTCTTATTATCAGAGTTGTGGCAGAAGAAGAAGCTTCCTTTTTGAGAACATTGGCTAACGGGATCTTAAAATTTGAGAATTATATAGAAGAACGTCATAATATCGTTTCTATTGACGGAGATTTTGCTTTTGAATTATTCGACACATACGGCTTTCCGATAGATTTAACGCAGTTAATAGCCAAAGAACGAGCCATTTCCGTGGATATGAAAGGTTTCTCTAAACGACTGGCGGAACAAAAAGAGCGTTCGCGCCAAGCGGCCGCTGTCAATACGGAAGATTGGGTTGAAGTGAATAAGGGAGAGCAAACACAATTTTTAGGATATGATATTTTGTCGTGCGAAGTAGAAATTCTTCGTTATAGAAAGTTGAAAACCAAAGATGCGGAATTTTATCAATTGGTCTTTGACCAAACGCCTTTTTATGCGGAATCGGGAGGGCAAGTCGGCGATAGCGGTTATATCGAAGCAAATGGCGTAAAAACGGAGATTTTCAATGCAAAAAAAGAGAACAATCTGACGGTTCATTTGACATATCAATTGCCGGAAGATTTTTCGGGAACGTTTATCGCGGTTGTTGACGGTGAAAAACGGCTGCAAACAGAATCAAACCATACGGCTACGCATCTTCTACATAAGGCTTTAAGAAGCGTTTTGGGAATTCATGTCGAGCAAAAAGGTTCGTTAGTTGAACCTAATCGTTTGCGTTTCGACTTTTCGCATTTTTCAAAAATGACGGATGAAGAAATTCGAGCGGTTGAGCGATTGGTCAATCAAGATATACGCGACAATATTCTTCTTGAAGATTTTCGTTCTATTCCGTTGGAACAGGCTAATCAAATGGGGGCAATGGCTTTGTTTGGAGAAAAATACGGAGAAATAGTTCGAGTGGTAAAATTTGGCGACTCGATTGAATTTTGCGGCGGCACGCACGCTCATTCTACCGGAAATATTGGGATGTTCAAAATTGTAACCGAAAGCGCGATTGCCGCCGGCGTGCGTCGTATTGAGGCCATTACCGGAAAACAGGTTGAAGAGCGCGTCTATCATCTGCAGGATATTATGGAAAATATCTCCGCGCTTCTTAATAATCAAAAAGATTTTACCGGAGCCATTAAAAAAATGCTTGAAGAGAATAGCGGATTGAAAGATCAAATCGGTTTTTTCCAAAAAGAGCAATCAAAAACGCTAAAAACGCATTATATTGAGAGCGTAGAGTTGATAAATGGAGTTAATTATATTATTGAGAAAAATACGTTCGATCCGGAAATAAGCAAGGCGGCAATATCGATGCTGAGAAACGAAATAGATCATTTTGTGATCGTTATTGCCACTTCTTTTGGCGACAAGCCTTCGCTTATTGTCGGAATGAGCGACGATATGACAACGAAAGAATGGAATGCCGCCACTGTCGTGAAAGAATTGGCAAAAGAAATAGAAGGCGGCGGCGGCGGACAACCGACATTGGCGGTTGCCGGAGGGAAAAATATTAGCGGATTGGAGACTGTTATCGTCAAAGCGCGCATTTTATTGACGAAATGATTTCCAATGTCACATGGAATAACCGTTGTGAAAAAAATATTAGGGCAATAGGCGTTATAATTATATTTTGCAGGCTGTAAAAAAACCTTTCAATTTTTTAAGGTTCTTTTTTTGTTTTCAAGCGCAGTCTGCTCATATATAAGGCCAGTGTTTTGTTAAAAACATGTTCATAACTATTATAAGATGATCAATTCTCATTGTTGATTTTAAATTACCTTTGTATTGATATAAAATTTTGTTTCACTAAAACCATAATAAAATGAAAAAATTATTGACACTATTTATCATGACAGCTATGATTGTTGGCGTAGCGCAAGCACAGTATAAACCTGAAGGCGGAGATGTTACTGTTGAATTACAATTTACTCCTTTTGGAGACAAGGCTTTTTCTGAAATGGGCTTGCAAAGCCGGATATTCTTTAATAAAAAAATAGCTCTTCGTGTTGGGCTTGATTACGGAATGGAAGGAGGTAAATTAACGGTTCCTTATTTAAGCGGCGACAAAACTTATGACGAAATTTACAAAACCAGTTCGGTGGATTTCCATTTTGCTCCCGGCGTTGAGTTTCATTTCGGAAATTGGGAAAGAGTATCTGTTTATGCCGGCACCGGGTTTTTAGTAGGACTTCATACTTGTAAATCAAGCATGGAAAATACAGAAAACAATGTAAAATGGGAAAGCAAGGGAGGCATCATGGTTTATGATTATTATGGCGCTGTCTATCTTGAAGATATGAATGCTATAAAGTTTGGCGTTCATGCATCATTAGGAACAGATGTTTATCTTGTTAAAGGGCTTTATATGGGAGCAGAATTAAAATTAGGCCATGTTTTTGAAATGTCTCCGACAGGTAATGCCGAAATTACTTATACGGATCCTTCCGGGACTATGACCACCGTTAAACTGGAAGACAAAGCTACCGGATATGATTTTGGATTTAGCTGTACTCCTCAAATTCGTTTAGGGTGGAGATTTTGATAAAATCCATTGAACTTTAGATAAACTTATTATTAAAGCCTTGAACTTTTAAGAGATTAATATTCTTTCTTCGAATCCCTTCCGAATAAAAGAAATCGGAGGGGATTGTTATTTCCGGATCAGGAGACAATGCGGCCATGCAAGGTATGCTTCGGGTTATGCAATGGGAGAGGTCGTATGCAGGATGCTGATGCAGGCAAATGCTGACATTTTTCAGTTTGGCGAGGGTGGATTTTCTGTTTGAG
>JAIRTP010000118.1 GCA_031254805.1 Bacteroidales bacterium | reverse complement strand
ACTCATTCAAACAAGAAGCGACTAAGGTCGTTTCTATTCGTCAAGGATATTTGTCAACAGGAGGAAATTGCACGATTCGGGTAAGAATTGCAGGGGAAAAAGCTGTTATTACGGTTAAAAGTAAGACAAAAAAAGCAAGTTTTTCGCGATTTGAATGGGAGTATACAATTCCTGTTGAAGATGCGCGAGAGATGATCAAATTTTCCATTTCCGGTTTGATAGAAAAAGAACGTTATATAATTCCTGCCGGAAATTTTTTTTATGAAGTTGACGTTTTTCGCGGGCTCAACGAGGGATTGGTTGTTGCAGAGATAGAACTCTCTTCCGAAAAAGATCACTTTGAACGTCCCGTTTGGTTAGGAAAAGAAGTTACAAGAAATAAACGCTATTATAATGCTTTCTTAGCAAAAAATCCCTATATTTACTGGAAAAAAGGGCAATAAAACGGTTACAAGTAGTAAGATTAATTTCTAATTTTGCCAAAAATCACCTCGTTTAATAAAAAATTGCAGGTCAAATGTTAGAAAAATTTATAATATCAATTTTATTTTATAACCTGAGTTTGATTAATAAAGCAAATCTAATTGATTTGATATAAAATTCTTATGTATTTTTGCTTGGTAAAATAAAAAGAAGTTGAATCCATTTAAAAAATTGGCGGGGCAGACGGCTATTTACGGTTTGCCGAGCATTTTAGGCCGTTTGTTAAACTATTTTTTAGTTCCGTTTTATACGCGCGTTCTTGCCGAAGGAGAGTTCGGCTCTTTCTCGGTTATGTATTCTTATACCGGAATATTGATCGTCGTATTGACCTATGGCATGGAAACGGCTTATTTTCGTTATGCTGCAAAATGTGAAAATCATCCAAACGTCTATTCGAGTACTTTTTTGTCGATTTTTTCTACTTCGCTCCTTTTTGTTGCCGTTGCTCAATTGTTTCCCTCAACGATAGCGTCGTGGATAGATTATGCCGATCATCCGGAATATGTTCGATGGTTTGGAATTATTATTGGAGTCGACGCCCTGATATCTATTCCTTTTGCATATTTGCGACAACAAGGCAAAGCGAAGCGTTTTGCTGTTATCAGGTTTTCAAATATCGTAATTAATATTGGACTGAATCTCTTTTTTATTTTGTTTTGCCCATACATTTTGAAAATGGAGGGAGATTCCTTTTTGAAATCGGCAATCGGTTCGTTCTTTAATACCAACGATCTCGTCTCTTATGTTTTTATTTCCAATCTTATTGCTTCTGTGTGTAGTATGGTTTTATTGTTTCCGGAAATTATTAAAGGATTTGGAAAATTTGACGTTGCTATTTGGAAAAAATTGATCGCTTTCGGATTGCCAATGTTGCTTGTTGGATTATCAGGAAATATCAATGAAAATATTGATAAACTAATGTTGCGTTATATCCTTCCGGGAGATATTGCGGAGGCGCAAGTCGGTATTTACGCGGCATGTTATAAAATATCTATTTTGATGACGCTATTCAATCAAGCTTATCGATATGCTGCGGAGCCTTTCTTTTTCAGTTATGCCGAAAATCGCGATTCCAAGAATGTTTATGCCTTGTTGTTGAACTATTTCGTGATCATCGTCGGCGCGTTATATCTAATCACGATGCTCTTCTTGGACGTATTGATTCTCTTTATCGGTCCAAATTTTCGCTCAGGGCAAGCCGTCGTACCGGTTTTAATGTTAGGATTACTGTTTTTGGGCGTATATTACAACCTTTCCGTTTGGTATAAATTGACCGATAAACCGCTTTACGGCGCAATAATTTCTATTATCGGATCTGTCATTACGATTGTGATTAACGCTGTTACAATTCCATTGATCGGATATATGGGCTCTGCTTGGGCGACTTTGATCTGCTATGCAAGTATGATGGTCATTTCATATTTTTGGGGACAAAAACATTTTCCGGTAAAATATAATTTTAAAAAGTTTTTCCTTTATGTCGGTAGCGCGGTGGGGTTTTATCTGTTCAGTTTGCTATTTGCGAATCTGAATTTGTATCTCCACTTAGCTATCAACGCAGGACTTTTTTTGATATATATTCTTTTAGTGATTAAAGTAGAAAAAGTTGCGCTTACAAATGTGAAGAATATGTTTCGTAAAGAATAGCAATGTTGCTATGAATTTGTTAGACTATATCGAATAGATCATCAAATTTGAGCCGTTATTGAATCTGAGAAAAGCGGAATTTCCAATGAGATGATTCTTTAGATGATTTGATCAACAATTCCTTTTCAAAAGCTTGATTTTTTCTATGCATGAAAGATAAAATCCTCTTTATTCATTAAAACATTCTTTTCTTATTTGTACCTTTGTCGGCGCAAGTTTGAGCGTATGCGATTGATTTATAGATTTTGAAATCTATAAATCAAAAAATTGGAAGATGTTGTGAATTACTTTTTAGACTTTATATAATCTATGAGATTTAAAATTATTTCTGCGGAAGAAGCGGCCGGATTTATACATAACGGCGACGTGATCGGGTGTAGCGGATTTACTGCGGCGGGCTGCCCGAAAGCAGTAACGGAAGCGTTGGCAAAACGCGCCGAAGTGGAACATGAAAAAGGTAATGAATTCAAAATAGGACTTTTTACGGGAGCGTCTACCGGAGACTCTATCGACGGCGTTTTGGCAAGAGCGAAAGCGATAAAATTTCGTTCGCCTTATCAATCGTCTCCCGATTTAAGAAAAGCAATCAACGAACATGAACTGGAATACTTTGACTTACATCTTTCGGAATTGCCGAGATTATTGCGACAAGGATTTCTTCCAAGACCTAACTTTGCTATTTTGGAGGCTTGCGACTTGACCGACGACGGAAAAGTGATTCTTACCGCCGCCGTCGGAATTGCGCCGGCGATTGCTGATTTAGCCGATCATATTATCATCGAATTAAATAGATATCATCCTAAGGCGTTGGCGGGAATACATGATATTTATGACGTGAAAAATCCGCCTCAAACGACTGTTATTCCTATTTCGCGCGTTAGCGATCGCATTGGAAAGCCATATTTGCAAGTAGATCCGGATAAAATCATCGGCGTTGTGGAAACAAATCGCCCCAATGAAACGGGCGGTTTTGTTCCTTCGGATGAGATTACGCAAAAAATTGGAGCTAATGTTGCCGATTTTTTGTCGGTAGAGATGAAAGCAGGAAGAATTCCGCAAACCTTCTTACCTGTTCAGTCGGGCGTAGGCAATATTGCCAATGCGGTGTTGGAAGCGATGGGTTCTCACAAAGATATTCCCGCTTTTGAAGTTTATACCGAAGTGATTCAAGATGCGGTCATTGAACTCATGGAAAGAGAAGCGGTAAAATTTGCGAGCGGTTGTTCCTTGACGTTGAGTAGGAGAGCGCTTGAAACGGTTTACTCTAAATTAGACGATTATAAAAAGAAAATAGTGTTGCGGCCGCAGTCGATTTCCAACAGTCCGGAAATTGCCCGTAGATTAGGTCTGATCGCTATCAATACAGCTATTGAGGCAGATATTTTAGGGAACGTAAATTCTACTCACGTTATGGGAACGCGGATGATGAACGGAATTGGCGGGTCGGGCGATTTTTGCCGTAATGTCGAACTTTCGATTTTTACATCGCCGTCGACGGCGAAATCGAGAAATATCAGCGCGATCGTTCCATTTGTTTCTCATGTCGATCATAGCGAACATTCGGTGAAAATTTTGGTAACAGAATATGGAGTAGCCGATTTGCGCGGCTTGTCGCCAAGACAACGCGCCGCTATAATTATCGAAAAATGCGCGCATCCAGATTACAAAGGTTTGTTGAAAGAGTACCTCGATTTAGGCGTTAAAGGACAAACGCCGCATCATTTGGGCGCTTGTTACGCTTTTCATCGTACTTTCCAGAAAACTGGAAATATGAGAGATGTGAATTGGAAGGATTTTCAATAGGAAAATTCACTAAAGGTATCAAAAATGAGTAACTTTACTTGTTATGTATCAATGATCTGTATATACGCTTTGCCTATTGCAGAATTTGAGTTAAATCCCATTCTTGCTTTCCTGACTTTGACACTTATTTCTCCTTCAATTTATATCGTATTAATTATTAGCGACTTGCAAAAATTGCGACACCATTTCGGGTGTCGCAAAGAAAAATTGCTAATTTTGCAGCATG